>NZ_JAIWPJ010000001.1:1024224-1365632 GCF_020515625.1 Natrinema amylolyticum | reverse complement strand
GACGGCGACCTGCGTCCACTCCGCCCGGCCGCGAGGCAGCCAGTTATCGACGGCGTACACCGCGTAGCCGAGCATCAGGAGGCCGGCGATATCGTAGCGCAACGCTGCGAACAGGACCGGCGGGATGTAGGAGAGTCCGGCGCTGATCGCGACGAAGGCGGATCCCCACAGCGTTGCGAGCGTCAGGAAGAGCGCGAGGTTTCGATAGCGGCTCACAGTGACTCTCTCGATAGAGATCCCCTATGCGTTTCGATTCGACCGAATACGGCGTCGAGCGAGCCAGCGGCTCGCTCGTCGGAAGAGGACGGGATGTGGAGAGTATTCAGCGGCCGATTTCGGATCGGACGGCCGGCTCAGAGCGGGGGTCGTTCGCGGATCTCGGGTTTCTCCTCGGTCTGTCGGAACTGCTCGAGCAGCGGTTTGATGTCGTCGAATCCCTCCGCTAGCACGATATCGCCGCTCCGCAGGTCGTACTCGATGATATCGTAGTCCTCGAGTCGCGGCAGGTGGTTGTGGACGAGCGAGACGTAGACGCGCTGTCTCACGTCCTTGTCGATCGTTTCCGGACGGGCGTCGAGCTCCCAAACCGCGACCTGCGTGACGAGGTCCTCGAGGTTCGCGGTGTGATCGTCCGCGAGTTGATAGAGCAGAAACCGCCGTTCGGACTCGGCGAGGAGGGAACAGGCCGCTTCCATCCGGCTGGCGTTCGTCTGGTTCATATCTCTTCCAAGCCCCCCAGTGGTATTACCCCTGCTGCCAACACAGATTGGGTCTCCAACCCGGTCGATTCGACCTCGATCTCGAAGGATCCCGCTACGGGCCGGGAAAACCGTAATTTCGGCGAATAAGCCGTTCATGGATCGTTTCGGGACTGTTTCGAGATCCTGTATGTGGCCGTCACGAGAGCGAATCCGGATCGACCGTCCGATCGCTCGCCACACCGTAGCAGTGACAGGCCACCGGATGGTCCCCGGTACCGAGTCCGGGGTGATTCCGTTCGCAGACGCTCTCGTAGGCCGTCCGTAACTGCGCTGCGGCCGCCTCCCAGTTCCCAGCGGCCAGTTCCGAGAGCGCGTCCTCGACGATCGCGTCGTGGCGCGCGGGCAGTTCGACGTCGAGCAATCGGTCCTGCAGCGCCGCGACGAATGCCGGCACGTCGGCCTCCGGAACGCCGCCGTCCTCGACCGCGAACCGATCGCCGTCGCCGACGGACTCGAGGGAAATGTCGCGCCGTTCGATCCGCTCGCGCAGCGTCATGAGCTCGCGGTAGGTCGCCTGCTCGATCTCGAGGTCCGCGGGCGGGATCACCAGCGGACACCGGGTCCGGAACCGACAGCCGCTCGGCGGATCCCGCGGCGAGGGCACGTCGCCGGCGAGCGTCTCCCGATCGCGGTCGCGCTCCTCGGTCGAGGCCCGAGGCACGCTCTCGAGTAGGGCCCGCGTGTAGGGGTGTTTCGGCGCCTCGAACAGCTCTCCGACGGGTCCGATCTCGACGATCTCGCCGAGATACATCACGGCGACGCGGTCACAGACGTGCCGGATCACGGAGAGGTCGTGGCTGATCAGCAGGTACGTGAGATCGAACTCCGCCTGCAGGTCGTCGAGCAGGTTCAGCACCTGTGCTTGTACGGAGACGTCCAGCGCCGACGTCGGTTCGTCGAGCACGACGAACTCGGGCTCTAAGGCCAGCGCGCGCGCGATACCGATCCGCTGGCGCTGGCCGCCGGAGAACTCGTGCGGGTAGCGGTCGAGCTGGTCGGCCGAGAGCCCGACGCGCTCGAGCAACTCGCGGACTCGCTCCCGTCGTTCGTCCGCGGTCCCGACCTCGTGGACGTCGAGGGGCTGTCGGACGATATCGCCGATCGTCATCCGCGGATCGAGACTCGAGAAGGGGTCCTGAAAGACGACCTGTGCGCTCCGGCGGAAATCGGTGAGGGCGGCGCCGCTGAGGTCGTAGACCGCTTCGCCGTCGAACTCGACCCGACCGTCGGTGGGGTCCTGCAAGCGGAGCAGCGTTTCCCCCGCCGTCGACTTCCCGCAGCCGGACTCGCCGACCAGCCCCAGGGTCTCGCCCTCGTAGATGTCGAAGCTGACGCCGTCGACGGCGCGGACGGGGACGGGATCCTCGCCCAGCAGGCGGTCGAGCAGCGAGTCGTTCTCCCAGAAGTACTTCTGCAGGCCGTCGACGCGGACGAGCGGCTCGTCGGCGCTCACTGGTGTTCACCTCCGGTGGTCTCGGCCGGCGGCCGTGACCGCTCCTCGGGAGGCTCGGTCTCGGGCTCCTCCGGCCCGGCGTGTTTGTCTCCGGCCGGCCGTTCCGCCTCGTCGAAGTAGCCGTCCGGGAGCGCCGCGTCCTCGTCGTACTCCGTTTCGGCGAGCACACAGCGCGCTCGGTGGTCATCACTCCCGTCGGCCGGATACTCCGGCGGGTGCTCGAGACAGTCCTCCATCGCTTTCGGGCACCGATCGGCGAAGTGACACCGGTCGCCCATCTCGTGATCGAGGAGGCTCGGGACGTTCCCCGGAATCGGCCGGAGCCGGCCGGCCGCGTCGTCTCGCGGCTCGGCCGCTCGACTATCCGCGGCGTCTTGGAAGACTTCGTCTTCCACTGGTCGGGAACTCTCCGAGTTCCCTCGACGTCGCGCCGCGCCCCCCTCGAGGGAGGGAACCGAGCCGAGCAGCCCTTCGGTATAGGGGTGGACCTGCTCGTCGAAGACGTCCTCCAAGGTCCCGCGCTCGACGATCTCGCCGGCGTACATCACGCCGACTCGATCGCACATGCGCGCGATGACGCCGAGATTGTGCGTGATCAGCAGGATCGTCATCTCGGTCTCTCGCTGCAGCTCGTCGAGCAAGTCGAGAATCTGGGCCTGGATCGTCACGTCGAGCGCCGTCGTCGGCTCGTCGGCGATCAGTACGTCCGGCTCGCCGGCCAGCGCCTGGGCGATCATCGCCCGCTGAAGCATCCCGCCGGAGTACTCGTGTGGGTACTCGTCGACTCGCTCGACCGGATCCGGGATGCCGACCAGCTCGAGCAGTTCGATCGCCCGCTCGCGGCTCTCCTCGCTAACGTACGCCCGCGAGGGGAGTAGTTTGGAGAGCAGCAGCGATCCCAGCGAGTACTCCTCGGACTGGGTTCTGGCACGGGTCGATCGCGGGGTGGCGCTGGCCCGCCGCTGGACCTCGACGGCCTCTGCGAGCTGTTCGCCGACGGTGAGCGTCGGGTTGAAACTGCTCTCCGGGTCCTGGAAGATCATGCTGAACGACGTCCCCCGCAGCGATCGCCTGACGCGATCGGGGAGCTCGAGCAGCTTCACGAACTCCCCGTCGACCGCGTCCGGGTGGTCGTCAGCGATCGCTCCGGCGAGGTCGGCGTTTCGGTAGCGGATCTCGCCGTCGGTGATCTCGCCCGGCGGCTCGATCAGGTCCATGACCGAGCGGGCGGTGACGCTCTTCCCGCTGCCGCTCTCGCCGACGATTCCGAAGACCTCGCCGCGCTCGATCTCGAGATCGAGTGACGAGACCGCGTTTACCTGTCCCTCCTGCGTGAAGTAGCGCGTCGAAAGGTCGGAGACGCGAAGTATGTTCCCTGTCATCGGCCTTCTCCTTCGATGTTCGGATCCAGTGCGTCGCGGAGCCAGTCCCCGAGCAGATTGACGCTGATCACTGCCAAGACGATCCCGACCCCCGGCACCATGGCGACCCACGGTCGGGTCCGCAGGACGTCCTGTCCCCGCTCGATCTCGTAGCCCCACGAGAGCGTCGTCCCGGAGAACCCGAGATACGCCAGCGAGGCCTCGAGCAGGATGATGGCGGCGACCTGAATCGTCGCGAGGACGATAATTGGCGTGAGGCTGTTCGGAAGCACGTGTTTGATCAGGATCGTCCTGTCGCTCGTCCCGAAGCTCTTCGCGGCCTTGACGTACTCCTCGCTGCGGATCGACAGCGCCTCGCCGCGGGCGACGCGCGCGAACCAGACCCAGGTGACGAGTCCGGCGACGATCGTGACCGTCCCCGGGATCGGAATCGAGTCGGGCATCCCCTCGACCAGTCCGAGCGCCACGATCGGGTCGGGGACGTAGACCGGTGACTCCCCGAAGACGCCGATCAGTGCCAGGGCGAGTACGAGCGCCGGGAACGCGAGCATGGTGTCGGCGATACGCATCAGCCCGTCGTCGACGCGACCGCCGTAGTAGCCCGCGGTCAGTCCGATCGGAACGCCGATCGCCATCGCCAGCGCCGTCCCGAGGAGGCCGACGAGCAGTGAGACTCGAGCTCCGTAGAGGAACCGCGAGTAGACGTCCTGTCCGACGTTGTTCGTCCCGAGTACGTGTTCGGTGGTCGGCTCGACCGTCACGTCGGCGATATCGCCGCTGTCTGAGACCGACGTCGTGTATTCGTGCCCCAGCGGCGGATACTCCGCCCCCTGATCGTCGTAGTAGCCTGTCCGCGTCGGATCGTGGGTGGCCAGTACCGGTGCGAACACCGCCATGAAGACGATCGAGGCCAGCAACAGGAGGCCGAGCTTCGGCAGCAGGCTCTCCCTGAACGTCTGTCCCAGGTTCGATTTGATTCGGTCCGAGATCATCCCTCGCTCACCTGTGGGTCGAGATAGCTATAGACGGCGTCGACGGCGATGTTGATCGTCACGAACGCGACGGCGATGAACACCACGATCCCCTGCATGAGCGGCCAGTCTCGCGTGCCGAGCGCGTCGATGAGGCGGAGTCCGAGACCCGGCCAGTTGAACACGGTCTCCGTGATGACCGCACCGCCCATCAGGGTCCCCATCTGGAGCCCGAGGACCGTGATGACCGGGATCATCGTATTCCGCAGCACGTGTTTGTACCGCACGAGAACCGAGGGGAGCCCCTTCGCCCGACTCGCCGTGACGTAGGGCTTGCCGAGTTCGTCGACCATGCCGCTCCGGGTGAGGCGGGTGATGAGCGCCGTGAAGTACGTCCCGAGCGTGAGCGCGGGGAGTGCGATGTGTTTCAGCCAGACGAGCAGATCGTAGACCGATCCGTACCGGACGAGCGTTAGCACGGCCTCTCCGAAGCCGACCGGCCGGCGACCGGTCGGCAAGAGACCGGCCCAGACGCCGAACACGAGGATCAGCATGAGCCCGAGCCAGAAGTTCGGCGTCGAGATGCCGAGCAGCGAGAACAGCGTGGCACCGTAGTCGGCGGGTTCGTTCCGGCGCGTCGCCGAAATCACGCCCAGGGGGATCGCGATGACGAGTGCGACGATCGTCGCGGCGATCGTCAGTTCGACCGTCGCCGGGATGCGCTCGATGACCATCGCCTCGACTTCTCGGTTCGACTGCCAGGAGTACCCGAAGTCACCGGTGACCAGCCCCTGTACGTAGTCCACGTACTGGACGTAGACCGGCTCGTTCAATCCCTCTTCGCGTCTGACCTGTTCGACCAGCTCCTGGGTCGCACCCTCCGCGAGCATCATGTTCGCCGGATCGCCGGGCGCCACCGCCCGGAGTCCGAACATGATCGTTACGACTCCCCAGATGACGAATATCCCCTGCAGTAACCGCCGTGTGAGAAACTTAGCCATCGACATGTGGACGTATCATGGAATCGGACGGTCGGAACCGTCTCTTTCGTTCTCGGGCGTGGTCCGCCGTTACGTCTCCATGCCCCAGATGTAGACGGTCTCGTCCTCGCGCGGCTCCCACTCGATGTCCTCCCTGACGCCGTAGATGCTCTCCTGCGTGTGGAGGAAGACGAACGGTGCCTTCTCGTGAGCCATCTGATTGACCTCCTCGAGTTGCTGTCGGCGCTCGTCCGGGTCCTCGATCTGCTGACTCTCGAGGATCGCATCGCTGAGCTCTTCGTCGTCGAACGTCCGGTTCGGGTTATCCGGGATCGTAAAGAAGCCCTGGACACCGTAGTCGGTGTCGCCGGTGATGGTCCCCCACCCGATCATGTAGAACGGGATCTCGAACCCGTCGGGATCGACCCCCGCCTGATTCGCGTCCGAGACGACCCCGAAGTCGACGATGTTCGACTCGCAACTGACGTTCTCGAGCTGATCGATCTGGTCGGCGACGGTCTCGCCGACGTCGGCGTCGTTGAGGTATCGCCCCTGTGGCGCGGTCAGTTCGATCTCCACGCCGCCGTAGCCGCTCTCCTCGACGAGGCTCTCGGCCATCCCGATGTCCTGTTCGTACGGTTCGATGTCGTCGTTGAACCCGTTGATCCCCGGCGCGACGGGCTGGCCTCGCGGTTCGCCGAACCCGCTGAGGATCGTGTCGACGATCTCCTGATTGTCGACGGCGTAGTTCATCGCCTGCCGGAACTCCTGACTGTCGAACGGCTCGACCGTGTTCTTCATCGGACAGAAGATGTTCCGGAAGCTCGTCACCTGTCTGATCTCGACGCCGTCGGCGCTCCGGACCGTATCGACGTCCTCCGGGAGGATGTTGATCGTGAGATCGGTCTCTCCCGTCTCGAGCGAGTTCACTCGGCCGCTGGATTCGCCGTCCGCGTTGAACGTCACGCGCTCGAACGGTGGCTCGTCGCCCCAGTAGTCGTCGAACCGCTCGAGGACGATCTCCTCGCCGGACGTGAAGTCGACGACCTCGTACGGTCCCGTCCCGTTGAAGTCCTCGGGATCGGAGCCGGAGATCGCGTCGTTTTCGGCGTCGTGGTTCTCGATCGCCCACTCCTTGTCGATCGCTCTGGCGTAGTTCCCGAACTCGAACTCCGCGAGCCCGGGTGCGGCGGAGTACTCGACCGAGACGGTCGTGTCGTCGATCGCGCTCGCACCCTCGATCGAACCCAGCCCGTAGGTTCCGATCGGGCTCGGAACGCCCATCTCCGGATCGACGGTTCGATTGATCGTCCAGGCGACGTCCTCCGCGGTCAGATCGTCGCCGTTGTGGAAGACGACGCCGTCCCGGAGGGAGAGCTCGGTCGAGCCGTCGCCCTGGGCTTCCCAGTCTTCGACGACGCGAGAGAAGATTCCCTCACCGGGTTCGAAGTCGAACAGCGGCTCGTAGATGTGATCGTACACGTCGAAGTAGTCCCCGGTGATGTGATCGAGCGGGTCGATGGTGTCCGGGAACTGCGAGAGCGTGATCGTGATCTCGTTGGTTTCGTCGTCGCTACCCGGATCGCTGAGGCAGCCACCCATCGCTGCCAGACCCGTCGTCCCCGCGGCACCCGTGATCTTCAAGAGGGTTCGTCGGTCGAGTCGTGTCGTGTCAGCACCCTGCATACGCCATGGAATACGATGACATTATTTATATATACTGGTTGTTGGTGAGGGATATGTTCGTTTCTGCCCGTTGAGGCGTTATTTCGTCCAAAGTCGGTCGTCTTTCCCCATTCCGTCGGTCGTCACAACGCTCCTGTCCACTGCGGCGTCGTCGACCGCCGGAACGCTCGTCCGTTCCCGCTCGCAGCAATCGAGTACTGGCATAACTTTAAGAAACCTACATCGCATACTATGGGTATGGCCGCTCACGGCCGGTCCGCACTGCGGGATCTGTTCGACGAGTCGCCCACGCCGCACATCGCCCATCCTCCTCGCACCCATCACCGTGACTTCTACGTCGCGACCGACGGGTCCTTCCGGGGATCGGGCGGTGGGCTGGGGGCCGTTATCGAAACGCGCGACGGCACCCGCGTCGCACGCGTCGCGACCGCGGACACGCCGCCGGACAACAACGTCGCGGAGTATCGAGCGCTCCACCTCGGACTCGACGTCCTCGCCGCGCGAGCGCCGCGAGACGCCAACGTCGGCGTCCTCATCGACCACGACGCGCTCGCCAGCAACGTAAACAGCGCCATCCTCGCGACGCAGCATCCGGACGGGAAATCGCCGCGTCCCGTCTCCGTCCCGACCGCGACGGAGTACCACTGGCGCGGGATTCGGGCCCGACTCAGCGGGTTCGACGAGGTGCGGGCCGCCCGGATCGACAGCGATCAGAACCCCGCTCACCCGCTCGCCAACGCACCGGATCAGTACCGTCACGTCAACCGCGAACCCGACCGCTGCGTCCTCCCCGAGACGCCGGACCCGAGCGCCGGCGAGTTCCCGCCGCCGTCTCGAGCCGATCGCAACGGCGGTGGCGGCGGTCGCGCCTCCGACTGATCGCCGGACGGCACTGCACCGACCGCCCGCACCGACCGCGGGTCGGGCGGAACCGCCATCGTTTTCTCACCGCTCGAGGAAGTCGTCTCCGATGAGCCTCCGCGTCGCGGTCGCCGCCCCGTTCATCCAGAACGGGACGCGCCGCCTCAAGGAAAACGAGTTCGTCGTCGCCCTCTCGCTCGATCGGGACTGGTTCTCCCCCGATCAGGCCAAGCGGCTGATCGACGTCGCCACGGGCGAGGGACTCCTCGAGCGCGGCGACGACGGGCTCGCGGTCACGTTCGACCCCGCAGCGGTGACGGTGCCGGAGGACTTCACCCCCGACGAGGACCTCCTGCGGGAGCGCTCGGCGTTCGAACGCGTCCTCGATTCGCTGGTCGCCGAAGGGATGGAGAAACACGAGGCCGTCGGTGCGATCAACACCCTCCAGCAGGAACTCGGGCTGACCATCGAGGCCGCCGCAGTAGTCTACGCCCGCCGCGAGGGGATCGACGTCGACGACCTCGCGCCGGTCGCCCGGGCGGCCGTCCTCGACACCGAAGACGGTTAGTTCCGCCGTCCCGACCGACGGGTATGGTCGAGGACCGGATCACCGACGGCCGCCGGATCGCCGAACTCCTCTCGAGCGAAGTCGACGGCCGTGAAGACGGCGAACTCGCGTCGTTCGCCGTCACCAACGCCGATCGAGACGTCGAACCGACGGCCGACGGCGCTCGCGCCTACGATATCACTCGCCGCGACGAGCGGCTCGCTCGCGTCTTCATCCACGACGACAGGGCCCACCTCGAGTTCGAGGCAGGTCAAGACGCGGCGGCCGAAGCGGCGGCAGACGCCGATCTTCGGGTGCGGCCGAAGGCGACGAGGCCGCCGAGAACGCTCGTCTTCGTCGAGAGCGGAGCCGAGGTGAAGCGAGCGACGGACGTCTTACAGACCGTGAGCCGCGCGCTACGCCGAGCGGATCGGTAGACTAAGACGGGTTCGCTAATCGAAATCGCTCGCGGAACTCGCGTTCGGTATCGGTGACTTCCTCTCGCGATCGGGATTCCCGCGCTCCGTTCGAGAGATGTCATCAGTTGAATCAGAACGGAAACCGCTTGAAAAGACCTATATTCCCCGTTTCGAATATTCGCGGCTATCGTCCGACCAATGGGCCGCATCCGAAATTTCGTTCGATCACAGCGTTCGCTTGTCGTCGTCCTGGCCGCCACGCTCGCCGGCGTCACGTATCCCGCGTTCGCCGCCCCGTTGCAGCCGATAGTTCCGGTCCTCGTCGCCGGACTGATCTTCACCGCGTTTTACGGGTTCAGTTTCGGCGACGTCTCGGCGCGGGCGTTCTCGATTCCGGTTCTCGTCTCGCTCGTCTGTCTCTACCTGCTCGTGCCGATCGCGCTGTACCCGATCGCCGCGCTGGTTCTCTCCGGGGACGTCTTGCTCGGCGTCCTCATCGTCCTGTCGGCTCCGCTGGCCGCCGGCAGCTCGATCATCTGGACGCGCTTGAGCGGCGGAAACACGCTCCTGGCGACTGTCATCGTGCTCGGTTCGATGGTCCTCGCTCCCCTCGCGATGCCGACCACGATCGCGATCTTCGCCGACTCGCCGGTCGAGCTCTCCGCGTCCGAGATGGTCGTCGAACTCGGTGCTATCGTCTTGAGTGCGGGCGTCCTCGCGGCTCTCGTTCCGAACGGGACCGTTTCCGAGGGCCAACTGGACGGGTTCTCGGTCGCGACGCTCGGCATCGTGATCTACGTCGGCGTCGGAGATTCCGCCCTCACCGTCGGCCTCGTTCAACTCGCGCTCGTCGCCGGTATCGCGGTCGCGGCGCTGTGTCTCAGCGCGGGGCTCGCGTTCGCGTTGTACACGCGCGGGCTGGGAAGCGACGATTGCATCTCCGTGCTCTTCGCCAGTTCGATGAAAAACCTGAGCGTGTCGGTGATGGTCGGCGCGGTGTTCGGCGGCGGAGCGATCATCGCCAGCATAACCGCGTTTCACGTCGTCCAACAGCTCGTGAGTAGCTCGCTCGTTCGACGCCTCGGATCCACCGCTCCCGCCACCACCGCCGCGCAGTCGTCGGACCTCGAGCCCGTCGCTTCGGAACAGCTCGGCGACTGAGACGGACGTACTTGGTGGCTGAGCGATCCGATACGGACTAAGAACCGATTCGGTTCACTCGAGGTCAGCGAGAACGTCCGGCACCGCGGTCGCGACGTCGGCCTGCTCGACGTGGGCGACCGCCCGCGGATCGGGGTCGGGACCGTCCGCGAGCAGCACCTGAATCGCTCGCATCCCCGCCTCGGTCGCGCCCCGAATATCGGCCTCGACCTCGTCGCCGACGTAGACCGCGTCAGCGGGGTCGACGCCCAGTTCGCCGGTGATCGCCTCGAACGCGCGCGGATCCGGCTTTCCCGCCTCGAGTTCGCCCGTCACGAGCGCGGCGTCGAAGGCGTCCTCCCAGCCCAGCGTCTCGAGTTTGTCACGCTGGGCGCGGACGGGACCGTTCGTGAGCAGGCCGACCCGATACTCGCCCCGGAGGTCCGCGAGCATGGCTTCGACGCCCGGCAGCGGCTCGAGGGCCTCAGCGATCGTCTCGCGATAGGCCGTCGCAACGGCGGCCGGATCGGTGTCGCTCTCACTGTCCGCGAGCAGGTCGGCGAAGATCGGCTCGCGCGTCTCGCTGGTGAGGTTCCGTCGGTGAGCCTCGAGGTACGACTCGCGGGTGAGCGAGGGCGCGCCCGTCGCGGCCGTGGCCTCCTCGAGGATGGTCGTTCGATCCCGTTGGGGAACGGCGAGCGTGTAATCGAGATCGAAGACGACCGCTCGTGGCATAGCTGTGACAGAGGGCTCGAGCCGGTTGAAGCTATCCCTTCCGACCGGCCCGTCGGTGCCCGCTCACTCCTCGGTCGGCCGCGGGATACCGCTGCGTCCCCGCTCGAGCAGCGAGAGGGCGACGGGCTCGAGCCGGTCGGAGTACTGCATGAGCGACGTCCCGAGGATGCTCATAACGAGGACGTAGCCGACCGTAAAGGCGTAGATCGTCTGTGCCGTCTCCGCGGCGATGCCGGTGCCGGCCCCGGAGAGCGCGAGGCTCGCGATGATCAGCGAGAACTCGCCGCGCGTGGCCATGCCGAATCCGACGCGGAGCGATCGGCGATCGTCGAGGTCGTAGATCCGCCCGCCGAGGTAGCCGCTGACGATCTTCGTCGGCGTCGTCACGACGACGGCGGCGGCGATCATTCCGAGGATCGAGAGAGTGAACAGACCCGGATCGGTGACGAGTCCGATCCAGAAGAAGAAGATCGCCGCGAACGCGTCCCGGAGCGGCTCGAGTAGCCGCTCGAGATCGTGGGCGTGGTCGGTCGACGCGAACGCCATCCCGACGAAGAACGCGGCGACGGCCTCGCTGACCCCCAGCGCGAGCGCCGCGCCGGCGACGAGGATCGTGACGCCGAGCGCGCGGACGACCATGAACTCGTTCGTGTCGACGTCGAGAAAGCGCTGGAAGAAGTCGGTCCCGAAGGTGACGAGCGCGAGCAGGGCGAGGATGACGCCGACCGCGACGCCGATCTGGCCCGCCGCCTCACCGATATCGCCGCCGCCGAGGATGAGCGCGGACGCGATCGCCAGGTAGACGGCGATGAAGAGATCCTCGTAGACGAGCGTCCCCAGCATCGGCTCGGACTCGTTGTTGGCGATCCAGCCCAGATCGATCAGCGACTTCGTGATGATCGCGCTCGAGGAGATGTAGACGATGCCCGCGGTGAGAAAGGCCGCGAGGAGACCCCCGAAGACGAGATAGCCGAAGAGCAGTCCGATACCGAAGTTGATCGCGAGGTCGACGCTCCCCGCCTTCCCGATCCGGTCCTTGCTCGCGAGCAGCCGATCCAGGTTGAACTCGAGGCCCAGGAAGAACAACAGGAGGACGATCCCGATCTCCGCGCTGACGACGATGAAGTCGGTCTCGCCGAGCGCGAACCCGCCGAGCGCCGCCAGCACGTCGACGCCGCCGATCGTCACGTCGGGAACGGTGACGGTGACCGCGCCGATTCCGACTTCGCTACCCGCGAGCGCGGGCAGTTCGCCCAGCACGTTCGATCCCAACAGGACGCCGGTGATGATGTAGAACGGGATCACCGACTGATCGATCCGACTCGAGCAGACGCCGGCGAGAGCGACCGCGGCAAAGAGGATACCGACGTCGACGAGGGCCGTCTCAGTCGCCACTAGCCCTCACCTCGAGCGGGAGCAGTCGTCGCGATCACTCGTCGAGACCGGCTCCGAGCAGTTCCTCGAACTGGGCGCAGTCCTCGCGGTCGCCGATGACGACCAGCGTGTCGCCGACCGCGAGGACCGTCTCCGGCGTCGGCGGCGAGATCAACTCCTCGCCGCGCTGGATGGCGACGATGGAGACGCCAGTCCGATCGCGGACGTTCGCCTCGGCGAGGCTCTGGCCGGCGACTTCGGCCCCCTCGGCGACGCCGTACCACTCGAGGTAGGTGTCCTCGGAGAGCATCGTCTCTACCTGTTCGGCCTGAACCGGCTGGAAGTACGCCCCCTCGAGGATCGTCCCGATCTTTCGTGCGAGCCGGTCGGACGCCTCGAACAGTTTCTCGCTGTCGGCGTCCGCATCCGGCTTCAGATAGACCTCTCGTTTTCCCGTATTGTGCGTCACGATGACGAGCCGCTCGCCGTTATCGAGTTCGACCTCGAATTTCTTCCCGACGCCGGGGAGGTCGCTCTCGTAGACTGTCATACGAATACGTTCGAAGCCGACGTATTAAATAGCGTCCCCGCTCGGTCGGCACTCGTCTCGCCGACGGGCGGCGGTCTACTCTGCCAGTCCCTCGATGAGGAACTCCGCGGAGGCGAGGTTCGTCGCGAGCGCCGTGTCGTGGACGTCACAGATCCGGAGCAGCGCCGAGATGTCGGGCTCGTGGGGCTGGGCTCGCAGCGGATCCCGAAGGAAGACGACGCCGTCGAGTTTCTCCTCCGCGACCTCCGAGCCGATCATCAGGTCGCCGCCGAGCGGTCCCGATTCCTTGCGCTCTACCTCGAGGTCGGTCTCGTCCATCAGTCGCCGTCCCGTGGTTCCGGTCGCGATCAGTTCGTACGCTCGGAGTTGCGACTCGTGGGTCCGTGCGAAGTCGATGAGGTCCGGCTTCTTCTCGTCGTGGGCGATCAGCGCGACGCGTGTCATACGGTCCCATCTCCGTCGCGGAGGATAAGCGCTGTTCCGTTCCGAGTGCCCCCCGAATCAGGTGGTTGAATCCGGTCGCCGGTCAGAACTCCTCGACGTGCGGTCGCACGTCGAGTTCGAGCGTCCACGCCGACCGGTCCTGGGTGACGAGGTGCCAGTAGGAGTCGGCGATCGCGTCCGGGTCGAGGTATTCGTCCTCGTCCCGATCGGGCTGCGACTCTCGGACCTGAGGCGTCTCGATCTGGCCGTCGATCACGACGTGAGCCACGTGAACGCCCTCGGGACCGAGTTCGCGAGCCATGGACTCGGCCATCCCCCGAACCGCGAACTTGGCCGCGCTGAATCCGAGCGCGCCATCGCGGCCGCGGACCGCCGACGTCGCGCCGGTGAAGATGATCGTCCCGCCGTCGTCCAGCATGTCGTCGACGGCCTCCCGTGAGCACAGCAGGGCCCCGTAGGCCGACGTCCGCCACGCCCGTTCGAACTCGTCGGGAGAGATTTCTCGGATCCCCTTCCACGAACCGCCGCTCGCGTGATTGATCAGGACGTCGACGGGGCCGAACGCGTCGCGAACCGCCCGGAAGCCCGCCTCGACCGCCTCGGGATCCGTGATGTCGGTCGGAACGGCGAGCGCGTCGTCGCCCAGATCGGACGCCAGTTCCTCGAGGTAGTCCGCCGAGCGGGCGAACAGCCCGACCCGACAGCCTTCGTCGACGAATTTCCGCGCGAGCGATTCTCCGAGACCGGGACCGACGCCGGCGATCACGGCTGTGTGCGCCATGGGACGAGAGACGGTCGCGGTTCCCAAAACGTTGTCCGGGGGACCCCGCGTGAGCACGAGGGCACCGCTCGCGGCCGTCGTCGGCGGAACCGTCTTTTGGCTCGAGCGCCACTTCTCCGGCATGGAACGACAGACGATTTCCGTCAGCGGCATGTCCTGTGACGGCTGCGAACGTACCGTCGAGAGCGCTCTGACGAATCTCGAGTCGGTCTCTCGAGTCGAGGCCGATCACGAAAACGAGACCGTCGAGGTCGTCGTCGACGAGGGCGTCACGGAGGACGACCTCCACGCGGCCGTTCGGGAGGCCGGCTACGAAGTCCCCGGCACCGCGTGACGACGCCGATCACTTCTCGCGGTCCCTCGCCGGGATCGTCGCCGCTGTCGAAGACTCGTCAGTCGATCGCTCCGCCGATCGGTCCTCGCGGACGGCGAATGCCGCGTTGACTCCCTCTCCCGAGAGCAACTGCCCGGCGAAGCTGTTCGCGAGGACGACCGAGACCGACAGGACCATCGCGATCATCGCGAACACCGGGTGGACGAGTCCGGTCGTCGCCGCGGCGACGCCGACGCCGTTGAACGCGAACGCTCCGAGGAGGTTCTGTCGCGTCTTCCGGTAGCTCTCTCGGCCGATCTCGTAGGCGTCCATCACCCCACCGAGGCGCTCGCCGACGAGGACGACGTCGGCCGATTCGATCGCGATGTCGGTTCCGGCACCGATCGCGGTCCCGACGTCGGCCTGCGTGAGCGCCGGCGCGTCGTTGATCCCGTCGCCGACCATCGCCACGCGGTGGCCCGACTCCTGGAGACGACCGATCTCGTCGCGTTTCTCGTCGGGGAGAATGTCGGCCATCACGCGCTCGATACCGACGTCGTCGGCGACCGCTTCGGCCGTCCGTTCGTCGTCGCCGGTGATCATCACGGGCGTGATGTCCGCCGCACGCAGCCGTCGGACGGTCGCCGCGGCGTCCGCTTTGATCTCGTCGCCGATACCCACCAGACCGATCAGCTCGCCGGCGCGCGTGACTCCGGACACCGTGAGCCCCCGACTCTGGAGGTGCTCGACCTCCTCGGCCGCTCCGGAAACGTCGATCCCCTCGGCTGCGAGCCAGTCGGGCTTTCCGACCAGAACGTCCGCGCCGTCGACCGAGGCGCGGACTCCTTTGCCGGTCACCGAGTCGAACGTTTCGGGGTCGTCGTACCGGACTCCGCGCTCGTCTGCGCGCCCGAGCACGGCGTTCGCGAGCGGGTGTTCGCTGAACGCCTCGGCGGTCGCCGCCGCGGCGAGGACGTCCGCCTCGTCGGTCTCGGTCGCGAGCGAGACGATCTCGGCGACCGACGGTTCGCCGACCGTGATGGTCCCGGTCTTGTCGAGGACGACGCGATCGATGTCGGGGAGGATCTGGAATGCGTCGGCCGACCGCAACAGGACGCCCCGATTCGCGGCCGCCCCGCCGCCACGGATGAGCGCCAGCGGAGTTGCCATTCCGAGCGCGCAGGGGTAGCCGAGCACGAGGACCGCCAGCGCGGCGAACGCACCCCGCCGGACGTTCGGTTCCGTTCCGAACGGGCCGCCCAGCCAGACGGCGGGGACGACCAGCCAAAACAGGAACGAGAGCCCGGCGATCAGGAGGACACCGGGGACGAAGTACCGAAGGACGCGGTCGGCGAGCCGGACGATGCCGGGCTTCGTCGCGCGGGCCGCCTCGATCTCGCGGGCGACCCGGTTCAGGAACGCGTCGGAGCCGGTCGCGGTCGCCTCGACGAGGAGCGTGCCGGTCTGGGTGACGCTCCCGCCGATTACCTCGTCCCCCGGCCGCTTCTCCTCGGGGATCGACTCGCCGGTCGCCACCGACTCGTCGACGGCCGACCGGCCCTCGAGGACGACGCCGTCGACGGGGACGCTCTCGCCGGGCTTGATCCGAACGCGGTCGCCCACCGCAAGGTCGTCGACCGCGACCTCATCGACGGTGCCGTCGTCCGCGACGCGGCGAGCGGTGTCCGGCCGGAGATCGAGCAGGTCCTGTACCGCCTGCGACGCGCGGGTGCGGACGAGCAGGCTGGTGTACTCCGAGAGGACGTGGTAGGTCGTGACGAAAACCGAGACGGCGAAGAAGTGGACCGTCGGAAAGTCGGGGAAGATCGTCAGTCCGAGGACGCCGCCGAGCAGCCCGGCGAACGCGCCGGCCTCGAGCAGGACGTGCTGATTGAAGATACCGCGACGAAGGCTCTGGGTTGCCTTCTCGAGGATGTATCGTCCCGGGCCGAACATCGTCCCCAGCGCGAGGCCCAGCGTCGCGAGATCCATCGCGAGCGACGCCGACTCGAACCGGCCCCGCACGACGATCATCCAGAGCATCAGCGCGGCGGTGACGACGGACGCACCGCCGGCGAGGGCGAGTCTGCGTTTGCCCGACTCGAGTTCGTTCTGCTGTTCTCGGAACCGCTCTCGTTTGTCCGGATCGCGGATCGTATAGCCGAGGTCCCGCAGCGTGTCCTTCAACTCGACCTCGCTCACCGCCCCGTCGTCGTACCGGACGCGGACCTCCTCGTGGGCGAGGCTCACGTCGACGTCATCGACGCCGTCCGTGCGGTCGTACGCCTTCCGGATGCTCTCGGCGCAGAACGAACAGCTCATCCCGCCGACGGCGAACTGGTCCTGTGCGGTCCCCATCGTAGAGAGGACTAGCGCGCCATGCCACAAAAGCGACCGCTCGCCGCTACCGCGAGCGTTCCGAACGCGTCTCCTCAAGCGACCGCCGATTTTTGTCCGTGGCGACTCGATACGTGGTATGAGCGATTCCACCGAGCCCGGCGACCGATCCGCGAGACACGTCTGGTCGGCCGGCCGGTATCCCGCGATGGCACCGAACATGCTGCCCGCCATCGCGCGGCTGGTCAACGTCGCGGGCATCGACCCCGGTAACCGCGTCCTCGACGTCGGCTGCGGGACGGGCAACGCCGCGCTGACCGCCCGCAGAGCCGGAGCCGACGTCGTCGGTCTCGACCTCGCCCACGACATGCTCGAGCTCGCCCGCGAGAACGCCACCCTCGCCGGCTACGACGACATCGGCTGGCTCACCGGCGACGCCGAGACCCTCCCCGCACCGGACGACGCGTTCGACGTCGTCCTCTCGAACTTCGGCCACGTGTTCGCGCCGGACTCGACCCGCGCCGGGGCAGAACTCCGCCGCGTGACCAAACCCGGCGGTCGAGTCTGTTTCACCGCGTGGTCGCCCAACGGCGTCGTCGGGGACCTCACCGAGGTCATGACCGAGCACGTGACGGAGCCGCCGAGCGATCCGTGGTCGCATCTCCAGTGGGGCGACCCCGAGTTCGTCCGCGAGCAGTTCGCGGACGTCACCGACTGTTCGTTCCAGCGCCGGCTGCTCGAGTTCCGGTACGCCACGCCCCATCACTTCTGGCGGGAGTTCGCCGAGGAGTCCGGCCCGCTCTCACCGGTGCTCCAGCGGATGGACGACGACGACGCGCGCGCCGCGCTCCGTCGGGACGCCGTCGCCGCGCTTGAGGACTGGTTCGGGGACAACGCGATCCGCGTCGAGTACCTCCAGGTGCGAGCCGTCGTCGAGTGACGGCGTTCGAGCGCCGTCTCAGAGCGATCGCTCGCCGGCAGCGTCGAGCGTCGCGGCGTAGATGGCGATGGCCGGCAGGACCGTTTCGATGGCCCCGCGATTGAACGACCGAACGAAGTCCCGAAGCTCCTCGATCGTCGACTCGTCGAACCCCCGGTCCGCGAGCGCCGTCGGCGAGAGCCGAGGCGCGTACGGAAGTTCCGCGAGGTGCGCGTCGATGACTGCGTCGGCGTCGTCGCAGCCGCGTTCGAACGCCGCACTCTCGAGGATCGGCTCGAGGTCTGTCCACGCCGGCTCTAGATACCCCGGCCACTGCGCGAGACAGCGGTAGATGCTGGGCAGTCCGCCCTCGAGGCCGTGGAAATCGCGGATATCGTCGATAGTGTCCGAGAGGTCGTCGGGAACGCCGCCGGCGTCGATCATCGTCACCGACCGACCGCGGTCGCGGTCGAGCCACGGCGGGAGGGGAGCCGTCGAGGCCGCGTCGTCCAGATCGGCCTCGAGCGGGTCGCCGTTCATCGTCCGGTCACAGACCGCGAACGCGAGCGCGAGTCGCGGTGCAACGATATCGAACGTCGCGAGCTGTCCCCGGAGTTCGCGCCACTCCGCCGGTTGAACCTCGAGGTCGGCGCGCCGGTAGCGCGGCGGGTCCGCGGAGCCGTCCTCGAGCGCCGAGAGCACGGCGTCTCGGTACGAGACGGTGTAGTCCCCGAACGCGCGCGTCTGGAAGAGCGGTTTGAGCTGTCCCCACATGTACCGCGCGAAGGCCGGCTCGTTGGCCGTCAGCGTCCGGAAGAACCAGTTGACGATCAGCGCGCGAAAGGTCGTCTCGATGTCCTCGTACATGCCGCGTTGCCAGCCGGTCGCGTCCCGCTCGTACAGCTGTGCGCTTCGATCCATACTGTGCCGTCCACGGGACGCCCTATCAGTTCCGTGCCGGCGAGCGGTCCGGTCCGAATCGCCGTCCCCGAGGGCCGAGAGAACTGCGCTCGCGGAGACGCAGTGCCGGGCCAAGCTATTTCGACGGCGGTCGGGTAGGCCGAGCCATGTCGTTCGATCCCGACGCGGTCGAGACGATCGCGTTCGACTCCTACGGAACGCTCGTGGACGTCTCCGCCGTCGCCGAACCGCTCTCGGCGCACCTCGACGACCGCGACCCCGAACTCGTCGCGAAGCTCTGGCGCGAGCGGTCGCTGTCCTACGCGATGGTGGGCAACGCCATCGACGAGTACGACTCGTTCTACGAGATGAATCGTCACGCGCTGCGGTACGCCCTCGAGACGGTCGGGGCCGACGTCAGCGAGGACGAGCGCGAGGAGATCCTCTCGACGTACCATGATCTGCCCGTCTTCGACGACGTCCACGACGGTATCGAGCGGCTTCGCGACGCGGGCTACGACTGCTACATCGTCTCGAACGGGAGCGAGGAGATGCTCGAGTCGCTGCTCGAGTACGCCGACCTCGGCGATCTGATCGAAGACACGGTCAGCGCCGACGAGGTCGAGCGGTTCAAACCCGAACCCGAGCTGTACCGCCGCGCGGCCGACGAGATCGGGACGCCCATCGAGGAAATCGCGTTCGTGGCCGCCGGCTGGTGGGACGTGCCCGGCGGGATCCACGCCGGGATGCAGGGCGTCTGGATCAACCGCCAGGACACCATCTGGGGACCGTACGAGACGGATCCCGATCTGACGATCGAGAGTTTCCACGACCTCGCGGACGAACTCGAGTCGAGCGGCGAGTGACGAACCGAAACGAGAGCTCCGCTCCCCGACACCTCCCGATCGATCGGTGATGAGTACGCGTAAACAGCGACGCGACTGTCACGGGTGAATACCCGTCTCGATTCGCGTGGGAGACGTTTTTGCCGCACGCTCCTGTGGCAGTGATCATGGCCGTTTTCGACGCCTGGGACGGCAAGCGCGTCGGCTGGGTCGTGCTCGGACTGGTCGTCGCGGCGCTGATCGGACTCGCTCTCTTTCGATACGTCGGACCGTTCCTCTTCGCGATCTTCCTGTACTACGCGACGCGGCCGCTCTACCGCCGACTCGATCGGGTCATCGACCACCCGAACGTGACGGCGACGGCCACGATACTGTTCGTCATCCTGCCGATGCTCGCCGTCGTCGCCTACGCGATCGTCGTCGGACTCAGGGAGCTGAACCAGCTCCTCGCCGCGAACGACCTCGAGGCGTATCGGTCGCTCTTCCAGCCGTACCTGGGAGTCGTCAGGGCGGGGAATATCGATCGCCTTCGAGACGCGATCACGTCCGGCTCGGCTAGCTCGATCACGAGCGCGCTCCGCGAGGGGTTGCCGGGCGTCGTCGGGCGTCTCCGAACGATACTCGCGTCCGTCTTCTCGATCCTCGCGAAGTTCTTCCTCATGGTCACCTTCCTCTTCTACCTCCTGCGGGACGACTGGAAGCTGCGCCAGTGGTTCTACGAGAGCATCGACCACGACGACGAGATCGTCTCGTACACGCAGGCGGTCGACGACGACCTCGAGACGATCTTCCTCAGTAACCTGGCGGTTATTCTGGTGGCGGCCAGCGCCGCCGCAATCACGTACTACGGCCTCAACGTCCTCGCCTCGGGCGGCCCCGTCGTCTGGACACCGGTGTTGCTCTCTCTGCTCATCGGGATCGGGACGCTGATACCGGCCGTCGGGATGAAGATCGTCTACGTCCCCTACGGGTTGCTTATCCTCGTCGCCGCGCTGACGACGCCGACGCCGCTCTGGCATCCGGTCGCTTTCTTCGCCCTCACGCTCGTCGTCGTCGACACCATTCCCGACTTCTTCGCGCGGTCGTTCCTCTCCGCCCGCAGCGGGGTTCACATGGGACTGGTCCTCCTCGGCTACTTCCTCGGGACGCTCGCGTTCGGCTGGTGGGGACTGTTCCTCGGTCCGATCGTCGTCGTCCTCACCGTCCACTTCGGAGAGACGGTGTTCCCCAGCCTCGCCAGCGACTTCCTCTGGGAGTGACCGGGCCGACAGCGCCGATCGAGCGACTCGGTCAATCGTAGGTGTGGAACTCGATGGCCTGCTCGAGCAGTTCGTCCGGAATCCCCGGCACTTCCTCGTCCCTGACGGGGCCGGCCGTCTCCGTCTCCTCGAGTTCGCGGGGGAACTCTCGCAGTTCCCAGTGGATCGCGATGCCGGCCTTCGCGCCCTCGCCGAGCGCGATCGGGACCTGATTGTGTCCCGGCGTGACGTCGCCGACCGCGAAGACGCCGTCGACGCTCGTCCGCCCGTGGTCGTCGACGGCGACCGTTCCGTCGTCGTTGATCTCGCAGCCCAGATTCGCCGCCAGCCCGTTGTGATACTCGGAGCCGTACATTCCGAATCCGCCCCTATACTCCCGGACCGACCCGTCGGCGAACTCGAGGGCCTCGAGCCAGCCGTCCTCGCCGTTCCGGACGCCGGTAACCTCCTCGCGGACGATATCGATGGGATGGCCCTCGAGCATCGACGCGGTCTCGTCGCTCCACTCGGGCTCGTCACCCCGCGTCAGCAGATCCACGTCGTCGGTGAAGTTGAGCATGATCGCGGCGACGTGGGCCGCGCTCTCGCCGCTCCCCATCACGTAGACCGGCTCGTCGACGAACATGTACGCGTCGCAGTGCAGACAGTAGTGGAGTCCGCGGCCGGTCCGCGGCAGCGGCGGATCGGGATGGACGTCGTCGAACCCCGTCGCGAGGACGAGGCAGTCCGCGACGTAATCCGCGTCGTTGCCGCAGACGTGGAACCGCTCGTCGTCCGTCTCGCCGGCCGACGAGACGAAGTCGCGGACCACGTCACAGCCGTAGGACTCGAGTTGCTCGCGGCCCGTCTCGAGGAACTCGTTCCCGCTCGCGTCCTCCGTGACGCCGACGAGGTTGTGGACGTCCTGCATCATCGCCGCGCGGCCGCCGCCACGCTCGACGACGGCCGTCGAGTGGCCGAGTCTGGTGGTGTAGAGCCCGGCGGTCAGCCCCGCCGGTCCGCCACCGATTACGACGACGTCGTACTCCCGCTGATCGGTCGAGTCGTCCGTCATGGGAACGCCCTCCACCGCGCAGTTCCAAAATATCCGTGTGCGGCCGGCGTCTGTCGCCCCGTGCTTCCACATTCAGCCCCCAGACATACCCCGCTGTGGGCCATCGTCGGCGTATGGGATTAGAAGGCGAGCAAGCGCCCGACTTCACGCTTCCGAGCACCGCCGGCGACGAGGTTTCGCTCTCCGACCGACTCGAGGAGGGCCCGGCCATCGTCATCATCAACCGCGGCCACTGGTGTAGCTTCTGTGCGGAACAGCTCCAGACGTTCAGCGAGGTCTCCTACGACCTCTGGTTCAACGATACCGTCGACGTCCTGCCGGTCGTGACCGACACCCTGCCGCGACTCACCGAGATGCGCGACCGCTACGACCTCGAGATCCAGCTTCAGGCCGATCCGGACGGCGAGGTCGCCGATCAGTACAGCGGGACCGAGGAGACGAGCCACGGTCTCACCGGCATCGCGGGCGTCTACGTCGTCGACGAGGAAGGGACGGTCCGCTACGAACAGGTCGCGGACGATCCGACCGACCGCACTTACGGTAACTGGGTTCGCTACTTCATCCGGAACGACTACGAAGACCCGTTCGGCGAGTAGTGTTCTCGTCGGTCGCGCGCGGACACTTTCGAACGGAGGGATTCTTTCGAACGGTAGTTGTTACCGCGGGTGTGTGAGTGCGATACATTGCAGGGTATCATTAAAGGCAGTCCGCGGCGAGAGGACCGATATATGAGTGATCAGGTCGTTCTCACCGCGGAAACCGCTCCCGACGCCGTCGACGACACCCCGCCCAGTGCCAAACTCGTGCTGACGGTCCTCGCCCACGAAGGTAGCCTGACGCAGTCCCGCCTCGCCGAGGAGACGATGCTCCCCGCTCGGACCGTCCGCTACGCGCTGAAGCAACTCGAGGAGCACGACCTCGTCGACTCGCAGATCTCCTTTGCGGACGCCAGACAGCATATCTACTCCCTCAACGGCGATCGGTTCGCGGACCCGTCCGCTCGAGAGCCCCGTTCGTGAGAGGGGCGACCGGACCGGTCGTCCCGCCGACGGGTCTCGAATCCGATTCCGCGAACCCGTCCGAATTCCGACCGGTGAAACCTCTTTTGACCTCGGCGTGGCAGCGCGACACGGTATGGAGTACGAGACGTGGGCCGAGAATCAGGAGACGGCGACCGTCACCGTCGACGAGCACGACCTCGAGGTCGCCTACTACGACGAGGGCGACGGGGAGCCGGTGCTGTTTTGCCACGGCATCCCGACCTCCTCGTTCCTCTGGCGCGAGGTCGCACCGCCACTGTCGGACGACTATCGCGTGATCGCGCCGGACATGGTCGGCTACGGGAACTCCGCGATGCACGACGGGTTCGACCGCTCGATACGGGCCCAGGAGGTGATGATCGACGGGTTGGTCGCGGAACTGGGCCTCGAGCCGCTCTCGTTCGTCGGGCACGACCTCGGCGGCGGCGTGGGGCTTCGCTACGCCGCGCACAATCCCGATGCGGTCGAGAACCTCGTGCTCTCGAACGCGGTCAGCTACGACTCGTGGCCGATCGAGACGATCGTCGACCTCGGGCTACCGTCGACGATCGAGGGGATGAGCGTCGACGACCTACAGGAGATGCTCGAGGGGCTCTTCCGGGACACCCTGACCGGCGAGCCAGATGAGGAATTCATCGACGGGATGCTCGCACCCTGGGACTCCGATGAAGCGGTCGTCTCGCTCTCGCGAAACGCGATCGGAACGAACACGAGCCACACGACGGAGATCGACCCGAGCGACATTTCGGCTCGGACGCTCCTGCTGTGGGGCGCTGACGACGAGTTTCAGGCGATTTCCTACGCCGAGCGACTGGCAGACGATATCGACGACGCCGAACTCGTCGGGCTGGACGACGCGACCCACTGGGTCATGGCCGACCGGCCGGACGCCTACGGCGACCGGCTTCGCGAGTTCCTCGACGGAGACTGACCCGTCCGTCTCCGGTCCGCTCCTCCGTTCCGACTCCAGGCCTGGGATTATTCAGCGCGAATCGCATACATCTGTGCATGCCCGCTGATATTCCCGGCATCCACCACGTGACCGCCATCGGCAGCGATCCCCGTCGCAACCTCGAGTTCTACACCGAGACGCTCGGGCTCCGGTTGGTGAAACGAAGCGTCAATCAGGACGATATATCGGTCTATCACCTGTTTTACGGCGACCACAGCGGGAGCCCGGGGACGAGCATGACGTTCTTCCCGTACACCGACGCCCGTCCCGGACAGGTCGGCACCGGACAGGCCAGCGCGGTCGCGTTTCTGATCCCGGACGAATCGGTCGAGTTCTGGACCGACCGGCTGGCCGACGCCGGCGTCGACGCCGACGTATCCGACCGGTTCGACGACACCGTCATCTCCTTCGAGGACCCCGACGGGCTGCCGCTCGAACTCGTCGCCCGGTCCGACGCACCCGCCGGCGATCCGCCCGAGGGGCCGGTTCCGGACGAGCACGCGATTCGAGGCTTCTTCGGCGTGACGCTGTCGCTGGCGACGGCCGACCCAACCGCGGGAGTCCTGAAGACGATGGGGTACAGCGAAACCGATGCGGACGGCAGCCGCCAGCGGTACGAGAGCGACGGCGACCTGGGATACGTCGTCGACATCTGCGAGGAGCCACAGGCCCCCCGCGGCCAGCCCGGTGCCGGCACCGTCCACCACGTCGCGTTCCGGACGACCGCCGAGGACCAGTCAGAGTGGCGCGACGTGCTCCAGGGCCAGGGGCTCCGACCCACCGAGATCATCGACCGCAAGTGGTTCGAGTCGGTCTACGTCCGCGAACACGGCGGCGTGCTCTTCGAGTTCGCCACGAAGGAGCCGGGCTACACCGTCGACGAAGACCTCGAGTCGCTCGGCGAGCGCCTCGTCCTCCCCGAGTGGCTGGAAGACCGCCGCGACGAGATCGAGGACGGGCTTCCGGATCTCGGCCTCGAGGACTAACGCCGTTCGGGTGCCTTCGTCCGCTGCTCGTGCCGGCTGGTCAACGCGCTCGCCCTCTCCGGTCGCGTCGAAGCGGCCCGATCTCGGTTCGAGTCGCTCCTGGCCTATCTGAACCCACTCGGACTCATCGCGGAGGAGATCGACCCGGAGTCCGATGCGCACCTCGGACACTTCCCGCAGGCGTTCAGCCACACCGGGATCGTCAACAGCGCCCTCTCTCTCTCTCGGTTACGCCCGGGAACACGAGACGGCCGGTCCACCGGCGATGGGGATTCGGCTTGGCGAGCCGACCGTCGCTATCGGGACCGACTCGTGACCGCGAGGGTGATCCGTGGCCGACCCGAGGGGTCGAACTCGCGCTCGAGAGCGGCCGTCAGAACGTGAGTACGTCGTACCCGTCGTCGACGAGCGACCGAACGCTCGGGTGTCCCTCGTTCTCATCAACGCGCACGAGACCGGCGTCGTCGACGGCCTCGTCCGCTCCGAACGCTCCCGCGCAGTAGTCACAGACCGCGACCTCGTCGCGGACCGACCGATAGAGGTCGTGGTACTCGTGGTCCTCGTCCTCGAGCTCCTCGATCCACTGCGTCCCTGCCCCGTCGAAGATTAATGCCAAGTCGTCCCCGGCCGTCTCCGCGAACTCCCTGGCCGCTTCGAGTCCGTTGACGAGGCGGCCGGTATCGGCTTGCGATTCGGTACCCGCGAGAATGATTACGGCTGCGTCTACCATCGTGCGGTCTCCTATCGGGGGACGACGTAAAACGAGACGGCGGGAGTATGCGGGCGGTCCAACCGATCGGCGATCTCGAGCGATCGTCCCCGCCGCCACCGGAGCCCAGACGGAAGCGTTTTTCGGGCGCGCTCGTACGATCGGACGAATGACGGATCTCAGCGCACACCACGTCGGTATCACCGTCGCCGATCTCGAGGAGACGCTCGCGTTCTACCGAGACGTGCTCGACCTCTCGGTCATCGATCGATTCAGCGTCGGCGGCGAGGCCTTCGCCGACGCCGTCGGCGTCGCGGATGCGAGCGCCGATTTCGCACACCTCGAGGCGAACGGCACTCGAATCGAACTCGTCGAGTACGACCCCGAAGCGCGGGGCTCCCCGGCGGCGGGGCTCAATCAACCAGGCGCGTCGCACGTCGGCCTCTCGGTCGACGACCTCGAGACCTTCGCCGAGAATCTCCCCGAGGACGTGCCGACGATCAGCGAACCGCGAACGACCGAGAGCGGCACCACGATCATGTTTCTGCGCGACCCGGAGGGGAACCTGATCGAAGTCCTCGAGGTGTAACGAGAATCGAGAGCGCAACCGCGACGCGAGGACCGTAGGGCGCGAGGGGTACGTGATGTGCGGAACGTGGCGCGAGGGTGTCAGCGACCGTTGCACGCGAGCGTCGAGCGCACCTGTTCGACTTCCTCGTCACAGCCCGAACAGACGCGCTTCTCGGTAGCGATATAGACGTCGCCACACCGCGAGCAGTGGAAGAGATTGCCGAACGCGTTCGAGACGCGCTCCGCTTCCCCGCGGTCGCCCTCTGCGGTCTCGTCGCCCGCCGTTTTCGGTTCGTCCGTCAGCGTCGACCGGACCTGCTCCTGAAGTCGACGCGAGAACGACGCTGCATTTTGTCGAAGGTTCATACAGTGATAAACTAGTATACGGACGAAGTAACTGATGTCTAAAGTATTTGGAACGGGTAGGTGTACCGTGGCACACGTTCGGCTCGCGACAGCAGTGCGACCGCGGTCGATCGGCCGCTGATCGACGCCGACCGGATAGCAACCTTTTCGACCATTGCGGGGCCAGTTCCGCCATGAACTTCTTCGACCGCCTGCACGACCGCATTCGAACGGTCGACAGCGTCGTCTCGGTCGGGCTCGATCCCGATCCGTCGCGCATCCCGGACCACCTGCGGGACCACGATCTCCCGCGGTGGGCGTTCAACCGCCGCATCATCGACGCAACGCACGAACACGCCGCCGTCTTCAAGCCGAACGCGGCCTTCTACGAGGACCCCGACGGCTGGGCCGCTCTGGAGGAAACCATCGCCTACGCCCACGGAAAGGACGTGCCGGTCCTGTTGGACGCCAAGCGCGCCGATATCGGGAACACGACCCGACAGTACGCGCAGTTGCTCGAGACGGCCGACGCGATCACGGTCAACCCCTACATGGGCCGGGACTCCCTGCAGCCGTTTCTGGCCGACGAGGAGTCGGGCGTCTTCGTCCTCTGTCGGACCTCGAACCCGGGCGGGGCCGACATTCAGGACCTCGAGCTCGAGACGGGCGAACCGGTTTACGAGCGCGTGGCCGCGCTGGCGGACCTCTGGAACGAGAACGACAACGTCGGGCTCGTCGTCGGCGCGACCCAGCCCGAAGAACTCGAGGAACTGCGCGAGCAGGTGCCCGATCTCCCCTTCCTCGTCCCCGGAATCGGCGCGCAGGGCGGCGACGCGGAGGCGGCCGTCGAGTACGGACTGGCCGACGGCGTCGGGCTGGTCAACTCTTCGCGCGGAATCATCTTCGCGGGGGAAGATAGCGAGGCGCAAAGCGCCTCGAACAGTCGAGCGGCGGAGCCGCGAGACGACGACGGTGAGGAGTTCGCGAGAGCGAGCGGCCAGGCGGCGAAGCGGCTCAAGAAGCGGCTGAATCAGTACCGGTAGCGGTCCCGGCGATGGTTTGAGGAGAAGATTCGATTGATCCGTGACGATCGATCCTAATCAGAATTTCGACGTTACATTGTTGCACGACAAGTGCAGTGGGTGGATAATACAAGTATTCAGGACCGGCCCGATTACGAGTTACACAGCGGGCGATCCGTCGACATCGTAGACGAGATATCGTCGTCTGTGATCCGGCAGTTGAGTTGCAGGCAAGTCTGTTCGTCTCCCTGTCCGAGTAGTGATCCGGATGCCCGCTTATCGCTCGTAACTACCTGATATCCCGACCATTCGCGGTCCGTTTCGGGCTCGATAACGACTTCTCGGAGAGCGTCAGCATCGAGTTCGAAATCCTGCCACTGCCCGAGCCCGTCGTCCGATTCAAGCACGAAGTGGAACGTGTGTGGCTCATCCGTCAGATTCAATACCTCGAGATATAGCTCTTGGAGCGGGGTATCGTCGGTGGAACCGCTACAACCGGCGATTCCAAGCAGAAGTGTAGCGCTTCCAATAAAATGCCGCCGAGTGAAGAACATAGTAATTAACACGAGAAATGGAATAAAAATCCCGGGTTCGAGTCGGGCACAGCCACGGACGGAAGTCCCGATCGGGACGACCCATGGAGGCGTCCCGTGGTTTCTGGCGGCCGACGAGGCACGGAGGGAATCGATGGGACACGGTCCCGACGGCTTCGACCTCTTCACAGGCGGATTTGAATACGAAATCGGGAGCGACTGTTCTCTCCGACCCGCTGTCACGAGGATGACTTCGCCTCGCGTTCCGCATTGATGACCCGCGCCGCGATCCGGCCGTCGACGACCCGACCGACGATCTCAACCGTCACCGGCTCCGTCGGCGGCCGCTCCGCGAGCCGGTCCAGCCCCTCGACGACGGCGACGTCCATCGGACTGGCGTCGTTCGGATGCTCGGCAACGAGCGTTCCGTCGCGCTCTTCGAGCCGGAGGCGATAGGTCTCGCCGACGCCGAGTGCCTCGCCGAGCAGGTCGCGGATGGAGGTCACGATATCGAGTGCGTTCGCGGTCGATGCAGTCGCGGTCGGTCGACTCAGAACCGGTTGATCTCGACGTCGTCGTTCCCGGGGCCCGGCTGGGCCTGCGAGGCGCAGTCGGCACACAGCTCCATGCTGTCCTCGAAGTGGACCTCGCACGCGAGCGTGCCGCAGTTGGAACACCGTTCCTGTGCGGGACGGGATTCGCAGATCTGACAGAGGCCGCTGACACTCATGTCTCGAGAAACGGGCTCGAGGGGCTTGAAAGCGAGCCCGGCACGTTCGAACCGGCCCGTCGACCCAGAACTGTGGCGCACGGGAGAGGGAACGCGACGGCGGTACTCAGCCACAGCATCGGGAGAGCGGCCGGCGACGTAGTTTTCTCCGGCTCGGCAGTTATACTATGGGAAACATTGTCAATACACGGGAAGCCTTTTGCCGTGTGCCCCACTACCAGGGGATATGAGCCGTGACCGGGCTCTCCTCGAGCGAGCCCTGGACCGTGGCGAACAGGACGGTGGCAACGTCGAGTTCAAGGAACGACTGTCACGAGACGTCCACCTCGAGGGTGGACGGCGGGAGAGCCTGGCCGCGCAACTCCGACATCGACTCCTTTCGGGCGACGGCGAGGCGACGTACGTCGTCGGCGTCACCGACGACGGCGGCCTCGCCGGCGTCGATCCCGACACGTTCTCCGAGACGATGGACGTCCTCTCCCTCCTCGCGGAGGAGGCCGACGCACACATCGAGGACGTCCAGACCTGGGGCATCAACGAGGGACTCGTCGGGGTCGCGCAGGTCCGCGAGGGCGGCGTCCTCGAGACGGACGACGAACACGTCGTCGTCGGGACCGCCGGCCACGTCGACCACGGGAAGAGTACGCTCGTCGGCTCGCTGGTGACGGGCAAACCGGACGACGGGGACGGTGCGACCCGCGCGTTCCTCGACGTTCAGCCCCACGAGGTCGAGCGCGGCCTCTCCGCCGACCTGTCCTACGCCGTCTACGGTTTCGACGACGAGGGGCCGGTCCGGGTCCGGAATCCGAATCGCAAGGCCGATCGCGCTGAAGTCGTCCAAGAGGCCGAGAGACTCGTCTCGTTCGTCGACACCGTCGGTCACGAGCCGTGGCTCCGGACGACGATCCGCGGTCTCGTCGGGCAGAAACTCGACTACGGGCTGCTGGTCGTCGCCGCCGACGACGGCCCCACGCGCACCACGCGCGAACACCTCGGCGTCCTGCTTGCCACCGACCTCCCAACGATCGTCGCGATCACAAAGACCGACACCGTCGACGAGGAGCGCATCGAGGAGGTCGAACGCGAGGTCGAACGCCTCTTGCGGGAGGTCGACAAGTCGCCGCTGCGGGTCAGCCGCCACGGCGTCGACGCCGCCGTCGAGGAGATCAACGAGCGCGTGGTTCCGATCGTCGAAACCAGCGCGATCACGATGGACGGCCTCGAGACGCTGGACGAACTGTTCGACCGGCTTCCGAAGACGTCACAGGACACCGGCGAGTTCCGGATGTACGTCGACCGGAGCTACTCGGTGACCGGCGTCGGCGCGGTCGCCTCGGGGACGGTGATGTCCGGTGAGGTCGAAGCTGGCGACGAACTCCTGATCGGCCCGATGTCGGACGGTCGCTTCCAGGAGGTCGAGGTCCGCTCGATCGAGATGCACTACCACCGCGTCGACAAGGCCCAGGCCGGCCGGATCGTGGGGATCGCCCTCAAGGGGATCAAGGAGAGCGCCATCGAGCGCGGCATGGTCTTGCTCCCCCGCGACGCCGACCCCGAGCCGGTCCGCGAGTTCGAGGCCGAAGTCATGGTCCTCAACCACCCCACCCGCATCGGTGAGGGGTACGAGCCCGTCGTCCACCTCGAGACGATCGGCGAGGCCGCCGCCTTCTATCCCGAGAACGGCCGCCTCCTGCCGGGCGATACGGGCAAGAGCACCGTCCGGTTCAAGTTCCGTCCGTACCTCGTCGAGGAAGGCCAGAAGTTCGTCTTCCGCGAGGGTCGCAGTAAGGGCGTCGGCACGGTCACCGACGTCTCCCCGATGGAGTGACGGCCTCGACCTCGACCTCGGCCGCGGTCCGCTCGATCGAGTCGGTTCTCTCCGGCGGAGACTGGGCGTCATTTCCCCTCCGATGGACGACAATGGTTCCGCCCGATCTGACTCAGTTTCCGCTCCTAATTAAGCCAAACGAGTAATCATCATTCGGTTACGGCCCGTATCGTCAACTCTCCCTCGGGTTAGTCCATAACATGTATACATTAGACGGGGCTAAACCACGGCGTACTCGGTGGCGTGACTGAACGACGTCGCTCTCCCACCGCTCTCTACGTATGACTGGCTGGCTCGAGGTCCTCGTCGCCGCGTTCGTCCTGCAGCTAACGGTGCTCCCCGGGGAGAAGGTCCAGTTCATCATCGCGGGTCTCGCGACTCGATTCGACCCCTGGATCGTGGTCGCCGCCGCGGGGAGCGCCTTCGCCGGCTGGACGGCCCTCGAGATAGCCTTCGGTGCGGCGATCCAGGGCGTCCTCCCGACCGTGTACCTCGATGCGATCACGGCGGGGCTGTTCTTGCTCTTCGCGGCGCTGCTCGTCAGGTCGGCGCCCGAGACGAGTCGGCGACCGGCCGCGACGAACGGCGGCGCGGCGACGGCCGACGAAATCGATATCTCGGTCCTCGGGGTCGACGTCCCGTCGTATCTCCGCGGGTTCGTTCCCATCTTCGCCCTGATGGCCGTCGGGGAGTTCGGTGACAAGACCCAGCTCGTCACTATCGGGCTCGCCGTCCAGTACGGCGCCCACCCTGCGATCTGGGCCGGCGAAATGCTCGCGATCGTTCCCGTGAGTGCAGCCAACGCCTACTTCTTCCACACGTTCTCCCACCGCTTCGATGCCAGGCTGGCCCACCTCGCCGGCGCGGGAATCTTCCTCTTCTTCGGGCTCGACACGGTGTTGCAGCTCGTCACGGGCGTTTCGGTCTGGGAGACGATCGTCGAGGCGATCACGTCCGTAGTCCTCGGGTTCGTCTGACCGTACCGCTCGAGCGATCGCTGACCTGCCTCCGCAGTGCGTGTCACGCTGTCTCGGTCGACTCGCCGGGCCGACCGAAACCAAAGTTGGTATGTCCGCCTCGGTTCCTCACCCTAGACAAGATGGTACAGACGAGCGTTATCGGATGTGGCAACATGGGGAGCGCCCTGATCAAGGGCCTCTGGCGGGCCGGGAACCACACGGTAATCGCGTGTGATCTCGATCCCGACGCACTCGAGTCGGTCGCCGACTACGTCGACCACACGACGTCGGACGTATCGGAAGCGGCCGAGTCGGACGTGGTTATCGTCGCGGTGAAACCGGACATCGTCGGCGCGGTACTGGACGATCTCGATCTCTCGCCGGAGCAGACGCTGGTCTCTATCGCTGCGGGCGTCTCTACCGACTTCGTCGAAGCGCGGACCGACGCGAACGTCGTCCGGATCATGCCGAACCTCGCGGCCGAGACGGGCGACATGGCGGCGGCCGTGACCGCCGAGGGCGTCACCGACGAGGTACGGGAACTGCTCGACGACGTCGGCGAGTTCGCCGAGATCGACGAGGCGAAGATGGACATCGCGACCGCAGTCAACGGGAGCGGCCCCGCCTTCGTCTTCTATCTCATTCAGGCGATGGCCGACGCGGGCGTCGAGGGCGGCCTCGAGCCGGACGACGCCGAGACGCTGGCCGCACAGACGTTCAAGGGCGCGGCCGAGACCGTCCTCCGGTCGGACCGGAACGTCGAGGAACTGATCGACGCCGTCTGTTCGCCCAACGGGACGACCATCGAAGGCATGGAAGTCCTCTGGGACAGCGACGCCGAGGCGGACGTCGCCGAGGCGGTGGCGGCGGCCGAAGAACGCTCTGCGGAACTGGCGGCCGAATTCAACAATGAGTAAGGGACTCGAAGAGTCGGCCGTCGCGGAGGCGCGACAGCTCGCGGCCGACGCCGACCGCGTGATCGTCAAGGCCGGGACGAACTCCCTGACCGACGGGGACTCCAACCTGGACGACGGGAAACTCGACAAACTGGTCGACGACATCGAGGACCTCCTCTCGCGGGGCAAGCAGGTGATCCTCGTCTCGTCGGGCGCGGTCGGGGCCGGGACGGGGCGGATCGAACAGGGCAGCGAAACCCTCGAGGAGACCCAGGCCCTCTCGACCGTCGGCCAGAGCACCCTCATGCACCGCTACACCGAGAGCTTCGGGCGGTACGATCGGAAGGTGGCCCAGCTCCTGCTGACCCAGCACGACCTCGAGAACCCCGAGCGATTCACGAACTTCCGAAACACCGTCGAGACGTTGCTGGACTGGGGCGTCGTCCCGATCATCAACGAGAACGACGCCGTCGCGACCGAGGAGCTCCGGATCGGTGACAACGACATGCTCTCGGCGGCAGCGACGATGGGCGTCGACGCGGACCTGCTGGTCACGCTGACCGACGTCGGCGGCGTCTACACCGGCAACCCGAAGCACGATTCCGACGCCGAGCGCATCGAAGCGGTCGGCACGAACTACGACACGGTCCAGGAGATCATCAGCGAGACGACCTCCGACGGGTTCGGCGGTATCCAGACGAAAGTCGAGGGCGCACGCGATGTCAGCGAGCACGGGGTGCCCGCCGTCATCGCGAAGTCCACCGAACCCGACGTCCTCGAGAAGATCGCTACTGCCAAGCCCGTGGGGACCATATTCGTCCCTATCAACGGTGTGAGCGATGACTGAAACCGATATCGAAAACGACGTCGAGGAGGCACAGACCGCGGCTCTCGAGCTCGCGAAACTCTCCGACGAGGAGCGAAGCGGGGCGCTTCGGGAGATCGCCGACGCGATCGAAGCCCGCACCGACGAGATCCTCGCGGAAAACGAGCGGGACGTCGAGGAGGGCGAACGACTGCTCGAGGAGGGCGAGTACACGCAGGCACTGGTCGATCGGCTGAAGCTCTCGGAGTCGAAAATCGAGAGCATCGCCGAGATGGTCCGCAGCGTCGCCGAGCAGGAGGACCCGCTCGGAAAGACGCTCTCCGCACGGGAACTCGACGAGGACCTCGAACTGTACAAGGTCGCCGTTCCGATCGGCGTCGTCGGGACGGTCTTCGAGTCTCGCCCCGACGCGCTCGTCCAGATCGCCGCGCTCGGCTTGAAGTCGGGCAACGCGGTGATCCTCAAGGGCGGCAGCGAGGCGCTGCACTCGAACCGAATCCTCTTCGAGATCATCGAGGACGCCGCGTCCGAGGCCGGCGTTCCGGACGGCTGGGCCCAGCACATCGAGGCCCGCGAAGACGTCGACGCCCTCCTCGAGATGGACGATTCGATCGACCTCCTCATGCCCAGAGGGAGCTCCGAGTTCGTGAGTTACATTCAGGACAACACGAGCATTCCCGTTCTCGGCCACACGGAGGGCATCTGTCACGTCTACGTCGACGACGAGGCCGATCTCTCGATGGCCGAAGACATCGCGTTCGACGCCAAAGTCCAGTACCCGGCCGTCTGTAACGCCGTCGAGACGCTGCTGGTCCACGAGGACGTCGCCGGGGAGTTCCTGCCGGCGATCGCTGACCGCTACGAGACCGCCGACGTCGAGATCCGCGGCGACGAAACGACCCGCGAGATCGTCGACGTGAACGCCGCGACGGATGCCGACTGGGACACCGAGTACGGCGACCTGATCGTCTCGATCCGAGTCGTCGACTCGCTCGAGACAGCGATCGATCACGTCACGACCCACGGCTCGAAGCACACGGAGTCGATCGTCACCGAGGACGCCGACCGCGCGAGCGCGTTCATGCGCAGCATCGACTCCGCGAGCGTCTTCCACAACGCCTCGACCCGCTTCGCAGACGGCTACCGGTTCGGCCTCGGTGCCGAGGTCGGCATCAGTACCGGGAAGATCCACGCCCGCGGTCCCGTCGGCCTTGAGGGGCTGACCACCTACAAGTACCACCTCGAGGGCGACGGCCAGCTCGTCGCCACCTACGCCGGCGAGGACGCCAAACCGTACACGCACGCGGAACTCGACGCCGAGTGGACGCCCGGCCGCCTCGCCGACGAATAGCTGCTAATCGATCGTCTCGCGCCTACGCATGCGCGAGTCGATAACCCGATCTCCCGTTCCCGTTTTCTCCACCGCGAACCTCGAGCGCGCAGAAACGTGAACGAGCCGCCGACAGCGGTCGCGGGGAAAGGGCTCGTCGGACCGTCTCGAGGACGTGCGGTCCGCTGGCGGATCGGAAACCGGCTCGAACGAGACGACTACAGGCCAAAGGAGTCGACGAGCAGCTCCTCGTCCGTCTCGCCGTGGACGTACGTCGGACCGCCGATCACGTCGATCGTCACGGCGGCGGGCGCGAAGAGGTCCGAGGGGACCTCCGAGAAATCCCAGTCGAGGTCGTCGAAGACCTCGCTGAACGGCCGGCCGTGATCCTCGGCGGCGGTCGACGGGACCGAATCGAAGATATCGGCGTCCTCTCGGACGGTGAGATGTGCTCGGCCGCCGTACGCGATCGCGTCGTTCGTCCGGGCGATGGCCGTTCGCTCGTCGCCCGCGACGGGCGCGACTGGTGCCTTCCCCGTCGCCGAGACGATATCGCGGGGATCGTAGCCGAGTTCGGAGAGCCGGAACGTCGCGAGTTCGGCGGTGCGAGCGGCGTTCGTAATGCTCCCGGCGAGGCTCGCGGTCGGATAGGCGAGCAGGAAGACACTGCTCGTCTCGACCTCGGCGCGATCGGCGACGTGTTCGGCCACGGATTCGGTCGGATCCATGTCCGTCTCGATGGCCAGCGCCGTCAGGTCGAAGGCGTCGGTGTAGCCGATGCGGCGGAACTCGTCCTCTTCGGCCACCAGTGCCCGGGCGGGACCGCTCCCGAGGCCTTCGAAGTCCTCGGTCATCACTTCCCAGCCCGCCTTCTGCGAACAGAGCAGCGAGAGCGCCGGCTGGTCCGTCGATAGCTCGACGTAGGGGATCGAGGCGTCGCCGAGCTCACCCAGTTCGTAGCTCGGCGTCGCCATTCCCGCGGTCTGTATCTCGGTCAGCAACAGTCCGGCCTCGATCCCGCCGTCGAACTCGAGCCCGAAGTCGAGTACCGTCGCATCGTTTTCGAGGTCGTAACCGCCGATATTCAACTCCTCGGCGTAGTCGAGGGCCTCGTCGACCAGCTCGATCGCCATGCGATTGAGACTTTCCATGCACCGTGGTTCAGCCTCCGTGGTAAAACCGTTTGTCCGTTGGCGTCTGACCGGTGTCAGACACGGGTCATCTCTCTACTCGCCGACGGTATAGCCCGCACCTTCGATCGTCCCCGCCAGCGACGCCGCGTCGACCCTCGACTCGTCCCTCCTCGAGTTCCCGATCTACACGTACGCTGTGACTCCCTCGAGCGCCTCGAGCGCTTCGGCCACGTTCCGTTCACAGCCATCCAGGACATGTCGGTGACTGCGGGCGTGGCTTGTTCCACGTCGGACAACGGGCTCCGACGAGGTGAGACTTGCCCGTCTGCGACGGGCGACCGCCGAGCGAGGACGCCGGCGCGGGGTAGCGACGCGAGCCGGCTCGCACGTCGCGACCGCTACTCGTCGCGATTCGTCGCCGGCCGACCGAGGTGCTCTTCGACGGCCTCGACCTTCTCCGACGCGTCGACGTCTCGCGTCCGTTTGTCGTCGATCTTCAGAACCGTACTCACTCGATCGCCGTCGACGGCGTCGTGGGCCGCCTGTGCGGCCGCGAAGAGTTCGTCGGTCGTCTCGGCTTCGATCACCGTCCCCATCGGGTTCGTCTCGTACGTGACGTCGTGCTCCTCGAGTGCCTCGACCGCTTTCGCGACCTCGCCGGCCATACTGTCCTCGATCACCGGTGCGACGCTCAGTAGTGCGACTACCGTCATAGCGGTCACTGACGAGCGGCAGGAACCTAAAGCCGTGTCATGTAGACCGTTTTTCCGGCGGCAGCAGCGCAGTTCACGGGTCGAGACGGCCGCGTCGCTCGCGGGTCGATCGCGAAGCGGTCGGAGAAAAACGATCAGGACGACTGCGAGCGGCGTGTGACTGCCTCCGCGTCAGTTCGTGGTCGGCGTCCGGGGCGTCTCGGCGGGCGGGTAGATGATGACGTCGCCGTTCGCGTAGACGTACACCTCGTGTTCCAGGGCGGTGAAGGCGATGTGGCCGCCCGTTCGCTCGGTCCCGTCCGCCTTCTTGCTGAAGATGCGGTCGAGCGCGTCCGGATCGACGCTGTCGTAGAGCGAGAACTCGCCCTGCGAGACGTCGGTGTCCGCGATCGACGCGAGCGCGTGGACGATCGTCGTCGTGATCGTCGCGGTCCCGTCGGGGTCGTGGTGGAAGACGTAGCGGTCGTTGGGCTGGTCGTACTGGAGATCGTCGGTACCGTCTGCGGGTGAGAGTTCCGTCTGCATTGCTATATCTGATCGTTCAATCGTGTATTAGACTGTAGTTACCCACGCTATAAAAGCCACTCGTCGCCGGAAACAGTATTCGTACGTGAAATTCGAGTTAAAATGAATTCATTTGGTAAATGCTGGTCGCGTAGTCATTCACGGTCGATCATTTCGCGATTCAGCGGATCGTCGTCGGGCACGTTCAGGATAATACGAGCTTTTGTGACGCAACCAGCGATTTCTCCCCCGCTGGTCGGCGCTCTCGCCCGGCAACGCCCGAGGCGGGCCGGAACGAACGACGGTCGATCGGTCAGCCGCTTGCCACGGCCGCCCGCGCGCTTATCCACGCACGCGCCCAATCGAACAAATATGGCTACCGGTTCAAGCGACAGCAGTTCGGAACTCGAGGCGCTCAAGAACGACCTCCCCGCCGCCGTCGACGAGGCGGCGATCAAGCGCATGCACGTCGTCGCCCACGCCCTCGACGAAGGCGCTCGGGTCCCGGGAACGGACTTCAGGATCGGAATCGATCCGATCGTCGGGATCCTCCCCGGAGCCGGAGACACCGCTGCTGCAGCCGTCTCGCTGTATCTCGTCGTCGAATCCGCCCGTCTGGGCGTCTCCCAGTCGACGCTGCTTCGCATGCTCGCGAACATCGGCGTCGACACCGTTATCGGCTCCGTCCCTGTCCTCGGCGTCGTCTTCGACGCCTTCTGGAAGGCCAACAAGTGGAACCTGAAGCTCGCTCTCGAGGATCTCGCCGACGAGAGCGGGCAGTCGGAAAGCGGACCGGAAGTCGTCACTATCGATTAACTCGAGGCGAGCCGGGTTCGTCGATTGGTAGTTACGGTTCGCGTTCTGGCTCGAGACGATTTCGACTCGCGGCGTCGCTATGCAACGCTCGTGATGTTGTGTTCGGAGAACTGCGCTGGCTGGGATTTGAACTACGCCCGAGAACCTGCTCGCTGCGCTCGCAGAACCTCGGTCTGATTCAAATCTAGAACGATGCCTCCGAACACGATTACTCGCGTTGCTACGCAACGCTCGTGACGTTGTGTTCGGAGAAATGCGCTGGCTGGGATTTGAACAACGCGAAGACGGTCCTGCTCGCTCACTTCGTTCACTGTGCGGGCTGCGTCTTCTCTCGTTCAAATCCAGAACGATTCTGTCGCTCACGGATTTGTTCGCGACAGAAATGCGCTGGCTGGGATTTGAACCCAGGTTGTGACCATGGCAAGGTCACGTGATACCACTACACTACCAGCGCGTTCGATCGGTGCTGCGCCGTCACACTCTGTCTCGAGTGTAACTGGACGATAGCACCACATCTATTTATAAATGACGAAGCTCGAGCGAGACGCTCGCCTCGATCCCGTCCGTGCGAATCGATTCGCTGCTCGCGGTTACGGACGACGCGGAGCCGCAGCCGCTGACTCGATATTATCGGTACGGCTTGAGGAAAGACTGTACAGCTGGCAAGCACCTCGAGCGGTGTGCGTTGGAATTGATCTCGGAGAAGTGCGCTGACTGTTCGCGACGCTCATTTCCCGGTCGTCAGCGCGAAACGGCGACTGCTCGAGGGGTCGAAGATTCCTCGAGATACAGTTATCGCGTCGCTCGTGACGTTGTGTTCGGAGAAATGCGCTGGCTGGGATTTGAACAACGCGAAGACGGTCCTGCTCGCTCACTCCGTTCGCTGTGCGGGCTGCGTCTTCTCTCGTTCAAATCCAGTACGAAGTTACGGCTCACGGATGGCGAGCACACGCTACGCGGTGCTCGCCGAAGTTGTTCGCCGTAGAAGTGCGCTGGCTGGGATTTGAACCCAGGTTGTGACCATGGCAAGGTCACGTGATACCACTACACTACCAGCGCCCTGCTGCACTCATATCTACCACCGGATAGGTGTATAAGGGTTGCGAATCGAACCGGCATCGGCATGCTGCGGCATGCCGATTCTCGAGCGATCGAGCCGGCAGGCGACGGTGTGACCCGGCAACATCAACCGCCTCTTCCTGGAGGCCGTCTGCGATAAGTTACCGTGAGTGAGTGTGTGTCTGTTCGGCACGAATTCGAGGGTGTGAGGCGTTGTCAGCCGGAATCGAATCCGCTATTCTTTTAAGACCCTCTCCGCAATATATCGCTACAGTCTAGTGACGCGGCGTCGAAGCGTCTCGGCATGACTGTCAGCGTGCTCGTGCCGTCGTCGATCAGTCGGGAAGCCGAAGACAAACGCGAGGCTACCCGAAAGCTCGGATACGTCGCCCGCGCGGCGACGATCTTCCGGGCTGATCGCCTGGTCGTCTATCCCGATCGGGATGGCGAAACCGGGCAGTTCGACGGCGGGTTCGTACAAACCGTGTTGCGATACGCCGCAACGCCTCCATACCTCCGCAACGAGGCATGGGGGATGCGGGACGAACTGGAGTACGCGGGCGTCTTGCCGCCGCTCCGCGCCATGTCACAGACCGGCTCCGAATCTACCGGTTCGGGGTCGTCAAGACAAGGAATCGTGACCGAGGTCGGACCTGAAGGGCGCGTCCGGGTCAATTGCGGACTGCAACACCCGATCTCCCTCAACGTACCGCCGAAAATGGCGGTCGAAGAGGGGGAGCGCGTGACCGTCAGGATCTCTTCGCGACGACCGGTCCGGGCGAAGCTCGTCGATGATCCCCTCCCGGGACTTTCGATCGAGCAGACGGACCTGCAGGCAGCACTCGGCCGTGAGGACGCCGGCGTCCGTATCGCGGCCTCCCGATTCGGTGAAGAGCTCACCGTCGGGCGGCTCGAGACGCTGGCCGGACGTACCGAGCGCGACGGGATGACCGTCGCCTTCGGCGCGCCCGAGAGAGGGCTGCCGGCTATCCTCGAAATCGAGGAATCGGCCATCGAAGCGTCGTCCGGACAAGGCGACGCAGTCGAACCGTCGTCCAACCGGGACGACGCGGCCGATAACGGAGTCGAACCCACTGCCGATCCGGGGTTCGACCTCTGGCTAAACACGGTTCCGGATCAGGGAAGCGAGGTCGTGCGAACGGAGGAGGCTCTGTTCGCGACGCTCGCTCCCCTCTCACTGAGAGAGTGATAGAATGCCACAAGCAAATACACCACGCAAAGGCTCACTCGGGTTCGGCCCACGAAAGCGTGCGACCAGCGAGGTCCCACGCTTCAACTCGTGGCCGGACGACGACGGACAGCCGACGCTTCAGGGCTTCGCGGGCTACAAGGCCGGCATGACCCACGTCGTCATGGTCGACGATAAAGCGAACTCGCCGACCGAAGGGATGGAAGAGACCGTCCCTGTGACGATCGTGGAGACGCCGCCGATGCGCGCCGTCGCTCTGCGAGCGTACGAAGACACGCCGTACGGTATGAAGCCGATAACCGAGGTCTGGACCGACGAGTTCGTTCCCGAACTCGATCGCGTTCTGGACCTTCCCGGTGACGGGTACGACACCGACGCCGCCACGGACGAGCTCCGTGGACTCCACGAGGAGGGTCGCGTCGATGACGTCCGCGTCATCACCCACACGGTTCCGGGGGACGTTCCCTCGGTGCCCAAGAAGAAACCGGACGTGATGGAAACGCGCGTCGGCGGCGGCTCCGTCGACGACCGCGTCGATTTCGCCCTCGAGATCATCGAGGACGGCGGCGAACACGTCATGAACGACGTGTTCCGCGCCGGCGAGTACGTCGACGCGAGCGGCGTCACGAAAGGCAAAGGGACCCAAGGCCCCGTCAAGCGATGGGGCGTCCAGAAACGCAAGGGCAAACACGCCCGGCAGGGCTGGCGTCGCCGCATCGGTAACCTCGGCCCCTGGAACCCGTCCCGCGTCCGCTCGACGGTCCCGCAGCAGGGCCAGATGGGCTACCATCAGCGGACGGAACTGAACAAGCGCCTCGTCGACATCGGCGACGGTGCAGACGCGACGGTCGACGGCGGCTTCGTCAATTACGGCGAGGTCGACGGACCACACGCGTTGATCAAGGGCTCGCTCCCCGGGCCACAGCAGCGTCTCGTACGCTTCCGCCCGGCGATCCGACCCGGAGACCAGCCGCGCCTCGATCCCGAGGTGCGCTACGTCTCCACCGCATCCAACCAGGGATAACACATGGACGCAACAGTACGAAACCTGGACGGCTCGGACGCGGACACGATCGAGCTCCCGGCGGTCTTCGAGACCCAGTACCGCCCGGACCTGATCGCTCGTGCCGTTCGCGCCGCACAGGCAAACCGAAAACAGGACTACGGTGCCGACGAGTTCGCCGGCCTTCGAACGCCGGCCGAATCGTTCGGTAGCGGCCGCGGTATGGCCCACGTCCCACGGCAGGAGGGTCGCGCTCGCCGCGTTCCTCAGGCCGTCAAAGGGCGAAAGGCACACCCGCCGAAAGCCGAGAAAGACCAGTCCGAATCGATCAACACGAAAGCAAAGAAACTGGCCGTCCGCAGCGCCATCGCTGCGACGACCGACGCCGAACTCGTCGCCGATCGCGGCCACGAGTTCGATGAAGACGTCGAGACCCCCGTCGTCGTCGACGACGAGTTCGAGGACCTCCATAAGACACAGGAGGTCGTCGAATTCCTCGAGGCAGCCGGCCTCGCGGACGACATCGAACGCGCCGACGAGGGTCGCAGCGTCCGTTCCGGTCAGGGGAAAGCCCGTGGCCGCAAGTACAAGACGCCGACGTCGATCCTCTTCGTCACCTCCAGCGAGACCGGCCCGTCCCGTGCGGCCCGGAACCTCGCGGGTGCCGACGTGACGACGGCCGCTGAGGTCAACGCGGAGGATCTCGCGCCCGGTGCACAGCCGGGACGACTCACGGTCTGGACCGAGAGCGCACTCGAGGAGGTGGCCGACCGATGAGTTCGGCCATCGAACACCCGCTCGTGACCGAGAAGGCGATGAACGACATGGACTTCGAAAACAAGCTCCAGTTCGTCGTCAACCCGGACGCGACCAAGCCCGAAATTCGGGACGAGGTCGAGGAGCGGTTCGAGATCTCCGTCGAGAACATCAACACGCAGGTAACGATGAACGGCAAAAAGAAAGCGATCGTCCGCCTCTCCGAGGAGGACGACGCACAGGAAGTCGCTTCGCGAATCGGGGTGTTCTGAGAATGGGACGACGCATTCAAGGACAACGACGCGGTCGCGGGACCTCCACGTTCCGTGCCCCCTCGCACCGCTACAAGGCGGACCTCGAACACAAGAAAGAAGAAGACGACGACCTCGTCCGTGGGACGATCGTCGACATCGAACACGACCCGGCACGATCCGCGCCGATCGCCGCCGTCGAGTTCGATGACGGCGATCAGCGCCTCATCCTCGCCCCCGAAGGTATCACCGTCGGCGAGGAGCTACAGGTCGGCGTCACCGCGGAGATCAAGCCCGGTAACACGCTCCCGCTCGCGGAGATCCCCGAAGGAGTGCCGGTCTGTAACGTCGAGTCGAACCCGGGCGACGGCGGTCGATTCGCACGCGCCTCGGGAACGAACGCGGACCTGATCACCCACGACCGCAACGCAGCGGTCATCCAGCTTCCCAGCGGCGAGGTCAAACGCCTCGATCCGCAGTGTCGTGCCACGATCGGCGTCGTCGCCGGCGGTGGCCGAACGGAGAAGCCGTTCGTCAAGGCAGGGAACAAGTATCACAAGATGAAGTCCCGGGGCACCAAGTGGCCTCGCGTCCGCGGTGTCGCCATGAACGCCGTCGACCACCCGTTCGGTGGCGGCGGCCGGCAACACCCCGGCAAACCCAAGTCCGTCTCGCGGGACGCCCCGCCGGGACGGAAGGTCGGTGACATCGCCTCCCGGAGTACCGGTCGAGGTGGCAACAAATGAGTCAGGAGTACCGAACCGGCCGTGAAGGTGAGTTCACCTACCGCGGCCACACGCTCGAGGAGCTGCAGGCACTGGAGCTCGACGAGGTCGTCGAACTGCTCCCCGCACGTCAGCGGCGAAGTATCCAACGCGGTCTCTCCGTCGAGAAGGAGAAGCTTCTCGAGGAGGCCCGCGAGAAGGGCGAGGAAGAAACGGCGAACGACCCGATCCGAACGCACCTGCGGGATATGCCGATCCTGCCGGAGTTCGTTGGCATGACCTTCGAGGTCTACAACGGACAGGCGTTCGAGCGCGTTCGCGTCGAGCCCGAAATGATCGGCCACTACCTCGGCGAGTTCCAGCTGACGCGGACCTCCGTCGAGCACGGACAGGCCGGTATCGGCGCGACCCGATCGTCGAAGTTCGTCCCACTGAAGTGATCATCGTATGGGAATCAACTACTCAGTCGACGCCGATCCCGACGCCACCGCGAAAGCGATGCTTCGGGAGCGTCACATGAGCAACAAGCACAGCAAAGAGGTCGCACGCGAACTCAAGGGCCGAACCGTCGGCGAGGCCCAGGCGTACCTACAAGACGTCATCGACGAGAACCAGTCGGTGCCGTTTAAGTCCCACAACGCCGGTGCCGGACACCGCTCCGACATCGACGGCTGGGACGCCGGCAAGTACCCGGAGAAGGTCTCCAAGGAATTCCTCGATCTGCTCGAGAACGTCGAAGCCAACGCGGATCATCAGGGCTTCGACGGCGAATCCATGGAGATCGTCCACGTCGCCGCTCACAAGATCGGCGAGTCCGTAGGCCGCAAGCCCCGCGCGATGGGGCGTGCGTCCTCGTGGAATACGCCACAGGTCGACGTCGAGATCATCGTCGAAGAGACCGACACCGACGAGGAGGACGATAGCTAATGGCTGACGAACACCAATTCATCGAAAACGGCCTGCAGCGGTCCCAGATCGACGAGTTCTTCCAAGAAGAACTCGGCCGCGCGGGCTACGGTGGTATGGACGTCGCCAAGACGCCGATGGGTACCCAGATCGTCCTCAAGGCCGAAAAGCCCGGGATGGTCATCGGCAAAGGCGGCGAGAACATCCGGAAGGTCACGACGGCTCTCGAGGAGAAGTTCAACCTCGAGGACCCCCAGATCGACGTCCAAGAGGTCGAAGAACCCGACCTCAACGCACGGATCGTCGCGGACCGACTGGCCAACGCACTCGAGCGCGGCTGGTACTTCCGGAAGGCCGGTCACACGACGATCGACCGCATCATGGAAGCCGGTGCGCTCGGCGCGGAGATCGTCCTGTCCGGGAAGGTTACCGGCGCGCGATCGCGCGTCGAGAAGTTCAACCGCGGCTACATCAAGCACAACGGCGAGCCCGCAGAGGAGGTCGTCGACCACGGCCAGGGCGTCGCGGTCATGAAACTCGGCACCATCGGTGTCGACGTGAAGATCATCCCGCCGGGTGCCGAGTTGCCCGACGACTTCGAGGTCAACGAGGACATGGATCCGGAAGAAGTCGTTCCGGACGCCGTCGAAGTCAACGCGGAAGGTGGCGTCGAGGAACTCCTCGAGGGCGAACCCGAGGAGGCCGAGGCCGCCGAAGCGGATGCCGAGGCCGCGGCTGACGAGGCCGCAGAGCCCGACGCCGAGGCCGACCTCGACGAAGACGTCGTCGAGGAGGTCATCGAGGAAGAGGTCGAGGCCGACGCCGACGAGGAGTTCGACGAGGTCGAGGTCCCCGGCGGCGACGAAGACGTCGAAGAAGATCTCGAAGAGCTCGAGGAAGACGTCGAAGCGGAGGCCGAGGAACTCGTCGAAGAGATGGAAGACGAGGCAGACGCAGACGAGGGAGGTGACGCCTGATGGCGATCCTCCACGTCGAAGAGATCCGCGACATGACGCCTGCCGAACGGCAGGAGGAACTCGAGGAGCTCGAGACCGAGCTGCTGAACGCGAAGTCCGTCCTCGCGGCCGGTGGGGCTCCGGAGAATCCGGGCCGTATCGGCGAACTTGGTCGCACCATCGCGCGAATCAAGACGATTCAGCGAGAGGAAGGCGACCTGGACGACGTAGAAGCGACTGCCGAATAACACAACCACACACCAATGGCACTGACACCCGAGACGCTGCCGCGACACGAACTCAACGGGCTCCCCGTCCGAGTCGTCGAGAGTGACGACTCCTCACGGGTGGGTCTGACGGGCCGCGTCGTCATCGAGACGACGAAGACCCTGTCGATCGAGATTCGTGACGACGGCGAGTCTCGGGTCGTGATGGTGCCGAAATCGGGCTCGACGTTCGAGTTCGCGATCACAGATGACGCCGCCGATCTCGAGAAGGGATCGGGGACTGCGTCCAAACTGGCCGATACTCAACCCGCTGGGGAGGAGCGATCCACTTCGGCGGACCGAGCCGGCGGCAATGTCGCTGGCTGTCGCGACGACGGTCCCTCCCGGGACCGCAGTCGCGCTGCTGGCGAGGACGTAGCCTACGTTACGGTCGATGGATCGCGGCTGCTCTCACGACCCGCCCGACGCACGGAAACGAGTGGTGACTCACCATGGCAATAGGACTAGACGTTGAAACCCCTCCGGAACCGGAAAACCCGGAGGAATACGACTACGAAAAGTGTCCGTTCTACGGCGAACTCTCCGTTCGAGGGCAGATCCTCGAAGGGACCGTCGTTTCGACGGACATGGACAAGACCGTAGTCGTCGAGCGAGAGTACGATGTGGCGGTCCCGAAGTACGACCGACACATGAAACGACGCTCGCGCATCCCGGCACACGTTCCGGGCGTGCTCGAGCCGCTCTCGGTCGGTGACACGGTCAAGATCGCAGAGACCCGACCACTGTCGAAGACGAAATCGCACGTGGTCGTCGAAGTAACCGAAGAAGCGACTGCAGAGGACCTCGCAGAGCTCACGAGCCAGGCCGAGCCTGAGCCGGAGCTCTCCGACGAGGACCTCGCCGCGGCCGCAGACGAGGGTGATCAGTGATGGAGGCGATGAAGGCCGACGTCACGCAGGGCCTGAAGAAGGGCTCACTGATCACGTGTGCCGACAACACCGGCGCGCGTGAGCTGAAGGTCATCAGCGTCGCGGGCTACCACGGCACCAAGAACCGCCAGCCGAAGGCGGGGATCGGTGACAAGGTGACCGTCTCGGTCACCAAGGGTACCCCGGAGATGCGCCGACAGGTCCTCGAGGCCGTCGTCGTCCGCCAGCGGAAATCGATCCGCCGGCCCGACGGCACGCGGCTCAAGTTCGAGGACAACGCGGCGGTCATCATCGACGAGAACGAGGAGCCCCGCGGCACGGAGATCAAGGGGCCGATCGCCCGCGAAGTCGCAGAGCGCTTCGGAGCAATCGCCAGTACGGCGACGATGATCGTATAGATATGACTGAACAACCACACAAACAGCGAACGCAGACGAGAAACGCGCCGCTGCACGAGCGACAGAAGCAGCTGCACGCGACGCTGTCCGACGAGCTCCGCGAGGAGTACGACACCCGTCGAACCCGCGTCAACGCGGGCGACACGGTCGAGGTCATGCGCGGCGACCACGCCGGCGACGAAGGCGAGGTCATGCGCGCAATCCTCGAGGATGGGACCATCCACGTCGAGGACGTGACCGTCGAGACGGCCGACGGCGAGGAAGTGCCGCGGCCGCTCGACCCCTCGAACGTCCGGATCACGGAGCTCGATCTCGAGGACGAGCGTCGCGAGGCGCGTCTCGAAGGTGATAGCGAATGACGAAACACCAGAAACGACTCTCGGTACCGAAGTCCTGGCCGGTCGAGCGAAAGACCGAGACCTTCACGGTCAAGGCCGACGCCGGACCGCACGGTGAAGACGGCGTGCCGCTCGTCGTCCTCCTGCGGGACGTCCTCGGCTACGTGGACTCGCGCAAGGAAGCACGATACGCCCTCTCCGAGGATTCGATCCTCATCAACGGGGACCCGATCAACGACGAACAGCGCCCGATCGGCATGTTCGACATCGTTGCGTTCCCGGGTCGCGGAGAGTACTACCGCGTCTTCCCCGACGAGGGTGGTCGACTCGCACTGACCGAGATCGACGAGGAATCGGCGGGGAGCCGCCTCGGCAAGATCGTGAACAAACAGCAAGTGGCGGGTGGCGACACCCAGCTGACGCTGCACGACGGCACGAACGTCATCGTCGACGACGAGTACGCTTCGAAGGACTCGATCGTCATCGACAACGACGACAAGTCCGTCGTCGCGCACTTCCCCTACGAGGAGGGTGCGCTCGTGACGGCCGTCCGTGGCAACCACGGTGGCAAGGTCGGCGAGATCGACGCGATCGACATCACGCCGGGCAGCGGCTCGAACAGCGTCGGCGTCTCGACGGACGACGGCGGCTTCGAAACCGTCGAAGAGTACGTCGTCGTTATCGACGAGAACTTCACGGGCGACGCCGACGCGTCGGAAGACGCGAACGGTGATACCGTGAGCGCTGGAGGTGCGGACGATGAGTGAAGCCGAATCCGGTGACTTCCACGAGATGCGCGAACCGCGCGTCGAAAAAGTCGTCGTCCACATGGGCGTCGGCCAGGGCGGTCGCGAGCTCGGTAAGGCCGAGGATATCATCGAGGAGGTCACGGGTCAGGAGAGCGTCCGGACCCAGGCCAAGCGAACCGAACCCGACTTCGGAATTCGCCAGGGCGATCCGATCGGCGCGAAGGTCACTCTTCGCGACGACGACGCCTACGAATTTCTCGACAAGTCGCTGCCGCTGACGGAAATTTCCGCGGCGCAGTTCGACAATACGGGTAACTTCAGCTTCGGCGTCGAGGAACACACCGACTTCCCGAGCCAGGAGTACGACCCGAGCATCGGAATCTTCGGGCTGGACGTCACTGTCAACCTGGTGCGTCCGGGCTACCGTATCGCCAAGCGCGACAAGGCCACTCGGTCGATCCCGTCGAAGCATCGACTGACTACCGAGGACGCCATCGGCTTCCTCGAGGCTAACTTCGACGTGACCGTGGAGGGCACAGACGATGAGTGAAAGCGAAACAGAAGAAAACGACCACACGGGCGAGCACGCGGCGAAGCGAACGGGACAGATCGAGTCCTGTCAGCGCTGTGGCCGCGAGCAGGGGCTTGTCGGGAAGTACGACATCAACCTCTGCCGGCAGTGTTTCCGCGAGATCGCCCGCGACATGGGATTCAGGAAGTACCGATAACATGACCGGAAACGATCCACTCAGCAACGCGCTCTCGGGACTCGATAACGCCGAGAGCGTGGGTCATCTCACCCACGAGGTAACGCCCGCCTCGAACGAAATCGGCAGCGTGCTCGAGGTCTTCTACGACCGCGGGTACATCGACGGCTTCGAGTACGTCGACGACGGCAAAGCCGGTCAGTTCGAGATCGAATTGAAAGGAGCGATCAACGAGTGCGGCCCCATCAAGCCCCGCTACGCCGTTGGTTCCGAGGACTTCGAGAAGTGGGAGAAGCGCTATCTCCCCGCTCGAGACTTCGGTGCCCTCGTCGTCACGACGAGCAGTGGCATCATGAGCCACTACGAGGCTCGCGAGAAGGGTATTGGGGGTCAGGTGATCGCATACGTCTACTGACCATGCGAGTAGAACTGGAAATCCCCGAGAACGTAACCGTCGAGGTCGACCGTTTCGACGTCACCGTCGAGGGCCCGGAAGGCGCCATTACGCGCCGTCTCTGGTACCCTGACGTGACCGTCGAAGCGGACGACGATCAGGTGGTAATCGAGAGCGGTGCCGAGGACGCGAAGACGAATTCGACCGTCGGCACCTTCGAGAGCCACATCCGAAACGCCGTCCACGGCGTGACTGAGGGCTGGGAGTACGAGATGGAAGTCTTCTACTCTCACTTCCCGATGCAGGTCCGCGTGGAGGGCGAGGAAGTCGTCATCGAGAACTTCCTCGGCGAAAAGGCACCGCGACGAACGACTATCCACGGTGAGACCGAGGTCACCGTCGACGACGAGCAGATCGTCCTGTCCGGCCCCAGCAAGGAAGATGTCGGACAGACGGCGGCGGACATCGAGCAGCTGACGAAGGTCAGCGGCAAGGACACCCGCGTCTTCCAGGACGGGGTCTACATCACCAACAAACCCGCGAAAGGAGGTGCCTGATAGATGGCAGACGACGAACCCCAGGAACTTGAGGATATCAGCGGCGTCGGTGCGAGCAAGGCAGACGCACTGCGTGACGCCGGCTTCGAGTCCATCCAGGACGTCAAGGAAGCCGATCAGGACGACCTCGCCGAGGCCGACGGCGTCGGGAACGCACTCGCCGCCCGTATCAAGGCCGACGTCGGTGACCTCGAGGTCACCGAGGAGACCGAGGCCGAGATCGAAGACGAAGGGGTCGAGGAGGAGGCGGAACCCGACGAAGACGTCGAGACCGAACTGCAGCCCCGCGGGCTGACCGAGAAGACGCCCGAGCTCTCCGACAAGGAGGAACGACTCCTCAACCGTCGGAAGAGCGAAGGGAAACCGCAGTTCAACCGGCAGGATTACCACAAGAAAAAGCGGACGCCCAAATCGTGGCGGCGACCTCGCGGTCAGCTGTCCAAGCAGCGACGCGGCGTCAAGGGCAAGGGCCCGAAAGTCGAGGCCGGCTACCGCACGCCCAAAGAAGTCCGCGGCAAACACCCCAGCGGCTTCGAGGAAGTCTACGTCGAGAACACGGACGACCTCGAGGGCGTCGACGGCTCTCGTGAGGCGGTTCGGATCGCATCCGCTGTCGGTGCGCGCAAGCGCGAGCGGATCGAAGAACTCGCCGAAGAGCAGGACGTTCGCGTCCTGAACCCGACCTACGAGGAAGTCGAGGTGGAATCCAATGACTGATCTCTCAGCACAGAAGCGACTGGCTGCCGACGTCATGGACGTCGGTAAGAACCGCGTCTGGTTCGATCCGGAGGCTCAGGGAGACATCGCCGAAGCGATCACGCGCGACGAGATCCGAGAACTCGTCGACGAGGGTCGCATTCAGGCTGACGACGCCTCGGGCAACTCTCGCGGCCGCGCCCGCGAACGGAACGCGAAGCGCGCCTACGGCCACCAGAACGGCCAGGGCAAGCGACGCGGCAAGAAGGGCGCACGCCAGAACGAGAAGGACGAATGGCAGAACAAGATTCGCGCACAGCGACGGAAGCTGCGCGAACTCCGCGACAAGGGCGAACTGACGCCCACGCAGTACCGCGAGCTCTACAAGAAGGCTGGCGGCGGGGAGTTCCGTAGCGTCCGGTACCTGATGAACTACATCGACGAAAACTACGGTGACCAATAATGGCGACAGGACCACGATACAAAGTACCGATGCGGCGTCGCCGTGAGGTCCGGACGGACTACCACCAGAGGTTGCGCCTGCTGAAATCGGGAAAGCCCCGCCTCGTTGCTCGCAAGAGTAACAAGCATACTACGGCGCAGCTGATCACTCCCGGACCTCAGGGAGACGAGACGCTTGCGAGTGCACACTCGAGCGATCTGGCGGAGTACGGCTGGGACGCACCCACGAGTAACATTTCCGCGGCATATCTGACTGGCCTGCTGGCCGGCCAGCGGGCCGTCGAAGCCGGTCTCGAGGAAGCGGTCCTCGACATCGGCCTCAACACGGCCACGCCCGGCAACAAGGTGTTCGCGGTACAGGAGGGCGCGATCGACGCGGGCCTCGAGATCCCGCACAACGATAGCGTACTGGCGGACTGGTCGCGCACGCGCGGCGAGCACATCGCCGAGTACGCCGAACAGTTAGACGAGCCGCTGTACAGCGGCGAGTTCGACGCGACGGATCTCCCCGAACACTTCGACGAGGTACGAGAGGCGATTCTCGAATGAGTGGAAACAACTACAACGACGGCGGATGGGAGCCCGTTACCCGTCTCGGCCGGATGGTCCAGGAGGGCGAAATCGAGACGATGGAGGACGCTCTCAACTCTGGACTGCCGCTGAAGGAACCCGAACTCGTCGACCAGCTCCTGCCCGGACTGGAAGACGAAGTGCTGGACATCAACATGGTCCAGCGGATGACCGACTCCGGACGACGCGTGAAGTTCCGCTGTGTCGTCGCCGTCGGCAACCGCGATGGGTTCATCGGCTACGCCGAAGGCCGAGACGATCAGGTCGGCTCTGCCATCCAGAAGGCGATCGGTATCGCGAAACTGAACATGATCCAGGTCCCGCGCGGTTCGGGCTCCTGGGAGGACCGCTCGGACCGGCCACACTCGCTGACCCGACGGACGACCGGCAAAGCCGGCTCCGTCGAGGTCGAAGTCATCCCCGCCCCCGAAGGGCTGGGGCTGGCCGCCAGCGACACCGTCCGTCACGTCCTCGAGCTGGCCGGCATCGAGAACGCCTGGACAAAGAGTCACGGCAACACTCGAACGACGGTCAATCTCGCGAAAGCGACCTACAACGCGCTCGAAAACGCCTCCCAGTCGCGTCACCCGCGACGACGGAGCGACCGGCACCGGGACGAAGCCGAGGTGGCTGACCAATGAAAGCGATCGTCCAGATCCGCGGCGAAGTGAACCGACAGGAAGACGTTCAGGACACCCTGTCGATGCTCAACATTCACAACGTCAACCACTGTGCGCTCGTCCCCGAGACCGACGCCTACGAGGGGATGATCGCGAAGGTCAACGACTACGTCGCCGTCGGCGAGCCCGATGCTGACGTGCTCGAGACCCTGCTCGCGAAGCGAGCGGAGCCTCTCGAGGGCGACCAGTCGGACGTCGACGAGGCGTGGCTGTCCGACAACACGGAGTACGACGGCTTCGGCGAACTGGCCGAGGCGCTCCTGGCAGAGGAGACGACACTTCGTGACGAGGGACTGTCACCGACCCTTCGACTTCACCCACCGCGGGGAGGTCACGACGGTATCAAGAAGCCGACCGTTGAGGGCGGCCAACTCGGAAAGCATACAACAGGGGAGATTAACGACCTCCTAGAATCGATGCGATAACCATGACGAGCAAAAAACGACGCCAGCGCGGATCGCGGACCCACAGCGGCGGTTCACACAAGAATCGACGCGGTGCGGGCCACCGTGGTGGCCGCGGCCGTGCCGGGCGCAGCAAACACGAGTTCCACAACTACGAACCGAAGGGCAAACACGGCTTCACGCGACCCCACGACATCCGCGAGGATGTCGCGGAGATCGACGTCCAGAAGCTAGACGAGGACGCGATCCTCTACGTCGCTGACGGCCTCGCCGAGGAGACCGACGACGGCTACCGACTCGATGCACGCGACGTCGTCGAGGACGGCCACGAAGTCGACGTCGTCAAGGTCCTCGGCTCCGGTCAGGTCCGGAACACGCTCGAGATAACGGCGGACGCGTTCTCCGATACGGCCGAGGAGAAGCTCGAGGCTGCCGGCGGCGAGGCAGTTGTCTCGGAGCGAGGCCAGGAGGACGACGACGCTGAAGCCGACGCTGAACAGGACGAGGAATAACATATGGGATGGAAGGAAGCCGCTGAACCGGTCCTCACGCGGATGCCAGCAGTGCGCCGTCCGGAGGGGCACGTCCCCTTCAAGCGCAAACTGATGTGGACGGCCGGCATCCTGATGTTGTACTTCTTCCTGACGAGCATCACGCTGCTCGGCTATCAGGCCGGCGGGACGGGCGACCTCTTCGGGGAGTTCCGTGCGATCCTCGCCGGAGCACACGGATCAGTCCTACAGGTCGGTATCGGTCCGATCGTCACCGCGAGCATCGTCTTACAGTTGCTCGGCGGTGCGAACCTACTCGGACTCGACACGGACGATCCCCGGGACCAGGTCCTCTATCAGGGTCTCCAGAAGCTGCTGGTCATCCTGATGGTCATCTTGACCGGGCTCCCGATGGTGTTCTCCGGTCCGCCGGGAGGGGGCTTCCTGCCAGCCCAGACGTCAATGCAACTCGGTGGGATCGCACTCACCGCGACGCAGATCCAGGTCCTGATGTTCGCCCAGATCCTCATTGGCGGGATCCTCATCCTCTATATGGACGAGGTCGTCAGTAAATGGGGCGTCGGCAGCGGGATCGGGCTGTTCATCATCGCCGGCGTGAGCCAGCGTCTGGTCACCGGTTTCATCCAGCCGAACTCGGAAGGGTTCTTCTATAGCTGGTACCAGATTCTGACCGGACAGGTCGATATCGGGTCGATCGCCTCCGGAGAAGGGCTCTATGCCCTGTTAGTCTCCGAGGGGAACCTCATCGGGCTGGTGACGACGCTGTTGATCTTCGGGATCGTCGTCTACGCGGAGTCGGTTCGCGTCGAGATCCCGCTCAGCCACGCCCGGGTCAAGGGTGCTCGCGGGCGCTTCCCCGTGAAGCTCATCTACGCGAGCGTCCTGCCCATGATCCTCGTTCGCGCAGTGCAGGCGAACGTCCAGTTCATGGGGCAGATCCTGAACAGCCAGTGGGGTAACATGCCCGGGTGGCTCGGAACCTACTCCCAACAGGGTAATCCTGTCAGTGGGTTCTTCTACTACGTGGCCCCGATCTACTCCCGACAGGACTGGATGTGGTGGACGTCCGCCGTCACCCAGGAGTGGTGGCAGGTAATGATCCGGATCGGCATCGACGTCACCTTCATGGTCGTCGGTGGCGCGATCTTCGCCATCTTCTGGGTGGAGACCACCGACATGGGTCCGGAATCGACGGCACAACAGATCCAAAACTCCGGGATGCAGATCCCCGGCTTCCGACAGAACGTCGGCGTCATCGAGAAGGTCATGGAGCGGTACATCCCGCAAGTGACCGTCATCGGCGGCGCGCTGGTCGGCCTGCTGGCCGTCTGTGCGAACATGCTCGGCACCATCGGCGGCGTGACCGGAACCGGGCTGCTGCTGGCCGTCTCCATCACGTACAAGCTGTACGAGGAGATCGCCGAGGAGCAGATGATGGAAATGCATCCGATGATGCGCCAGATGTTCGGCAGCGAATAACGACTCGGTCTCGTTTTCTTTCCGTTCGTTGGACCCGGAAGCTGCTGCGTTAGCGATCGAAACCCGCGACGACATGTGGCTCCTGCCCGACCGGAATTCGTTCTGTGGCTTCGCTCAACCGGAAGATGTTCGGATCGTCGGCCGCCCCAGTTTCGTGACCACCATCGCCATCGTCCGTTGACCTCTCGAGCCCGATGTAAGGGTTCAGTCCCGCGAACGAACGCCGTCTAGAACGACCGGTATCGAAGCGCACACGCCGATCCCATCGGTCGAACGGGTTTATGAAGAGTCCCCCTCGAGTCCAGTGGTCGGTCGACCGAATCGGTCGTACAGGAGGATCTGTACGTACTGTAGAAGCGTGTGAAACGTCTCCAAGCGCCCGCTCAGTAGAATTGACGACAGGGATTGGTGAGTAGTGATCAGACGGCGAACACCGCGAGATACCGTCGGGCTTCGGACACGACGTACGACGCCGACACTGCGGAGAAACTGTCGCGCTTGACAGCGACAGGTCCTCGAGAAACGGGCGCTCGTTCGGTGAGCCAGCCACTGCACACGTATGGACGTATCGCTCTCAGCGGGGCGTGACGAGCAGCTGATCGGGGCCGTTTCGGTCGCTTTCGCTTGCGATGGCTGGGGGCGAGCCCTGTCGGAGATCGAGCGAGACGGCGACTACCAAGATCAGCGGATTGCCGGGAGAGCTGGCGCTATGGGATGCGGAAAACGGCGAGAAACGTGGAGAACTGCTCCGCGAGACGGTCGAATCCTCGAGGCGGATTACTGGATCGAGTAACCCGCGGCGAGGGTCAGCAGGAACACCATGAACACCGCGGTGAGCATCAGGTAGGTGATCGACCGCGGCTCGTCTTTCAGGTGCTGGAAGTAGCCGGCGATCAGCGACACCTTGATCACCGCCAGGATCATCGTGCCGCCCACTGCCATCTGGTAGTTGAATATCTCGGGGAAGTGGAAGAAGACGAACTTCCCTGTTGCCAGCAGTATCAGTGCAACGTAAATGAGGGTGTACGTCCGTAGACTCGCCATTAGTGGGGAATGTGGGTGACGGATACTTATACCTTCCTCATGCGAACGTCCGACGGGAACCGTGTTGAAGCGATACGTAGATGGGTCGCCGGGACGAATCGCCGCCAATGAGTGAACGGTCGGCTCTCGCTCGCCGAACCGGTATCGTCCTCGGGTTCGTCCTCGTCTCCCTCGCGGCGAGTGCCGGCGTCGTCGCCGCGAGCAACGTCGCCGCCGGCCTCGGTGGAAGCGCCGACGTGAGCGTCCCGACGTGGCTCTATCTCGCGACCGGTGGCGGTGCCGTCGGTGCCTCGGCCCTGCTGACGATGCTCGTCACCGACCGTGACGTGATCGGCTCCTATCACGACCACGCGCTCGAGCCGTCCCTCGACCGGCTGCTGACCGCGGGCTCGCTCCTGTTGGGCGTGATCGGGCTCCTCGGACTCGCGCTCGTCTTCGCAGCCGGCATCGGCGGGCCGAATATCGGACTGGTCAGCGCGGCCGTTCTGGTGACGTTCGTCGGCGGACGCGCGCTGCTGACGATCGTCGCCTACGCCGTCGGAAACCCGTGGCCCGCACTCAACCCCTGGCGACGGATCGCCGAGGCGCTCCCGAACGGCTACGAATCCTATCCGTCGTCGTACGACTCCTGGCCCGCCGTCATCGCGCTGTTGACCTTCGTCTGGCTCGAGGTCGTCGCGCCCCTAACGTCGTCGCCCCAGGCACTGATATTCGTACTGACGATGTACTCGCTGTTTACGATCTCGGGTGCGGTCGTGTTTTCGCCGGCGACGTGGTTCCGACGCGGGGACCCCCTCTCGCTGTGGTTTCGGCTCTACGGAGCCGTCGCACCGATCCAGCGAACCGACGACGGGTTCGAACTCCGATATCCCGGATCGCGGCTGAGCGAGCCGGATCTCATCACGGACACGTCGCTCGTGGCGTTCGTGCTCGCGCTGGTCTGGGAACTGACCTACAGTGGGTTCATCGTCACGCCGGCGGGCGTCTGGACCGTCGAAACGCTGGTCGGACTCGGACTGCCGCCGGTGCTGGTCTATCTCATCTTGCTCGTGGGCGGGTTCGGCCTGTTCTGGAAGGTCTACTGGGCCGCCATCGACCGAACCCGTGAGCGAGCCGAGACGTATCTCTCCCGCCGATATCTCGGCTACAGACTCGCCGCGCCGCTGCTCGCCATCGCCGCCGGCTATCACCTCGCACACTACGTCGGGTTCGGGCTCTCGCTGTGGCCGTCGCTGCTCGACGCCCTGGCGATGCCGTTGCACCCGCCGCCGAACCCGACTCGATACGCGCTGCCGGGCTGGTTCGGTTACGTCGAGATCGCCGGCATCCTGCTGGGACACGTCCTCGCAGTGTGGGTCGCTCACACCGTTTCCTTCGACCTGTTCCCCGGCAAGCTCCAGGCGATCAGGAGCCAGTATCCGCTCATCGTCGTCATGGTCTTCTTCACCATGGTGAGCCTCTACCTCGTCTCGCAGGGGACGATGAGTCCTCCCTACGTCCCGAGCTGACGGGGCCTCGATCGTCGCTCGCGACTCGGACCGGCAAACACTTCTTCGCGCCACCACAACGGGCGATCGAATGGCGACCGATCGAGCGCTCGAGCGCGAGTACGACGTGCCCGCGGAGGAGACGCCCGCCGCGACCTGTCCGTACTGCGGCCGGCCGTTCCGAGCCGAGCGATACGTGACGTTCCACGTCGGCGTCGATCACGCCGAGGAGTGTTCCGAGGCCGAACGCGAGGCCTTCGACGAGGAACGTGGCGACGAGGAGTACGACCTGTTCACGTTCCACTTCAAGGCGGCCATCTCCGTGTTTCTCGTCTATTTCCTGTTTACGTTCATTTACGCGCTGGTCTGGGCGGGCTGAGGCCGATTCGCGCAGCGATCACGACGGATAGCGGACGATCAGTCGCGGCTGACTATCGCCTCACTCAGACAGTCGCCCCCAGAATGTCTTTATTTCACGACTACACAGTACGCGTATCATGCCGTCAGACCGCCACGGAACGGTGCCCATCCTCACCGTCGTCCTCGTCGCCTGTCTCCTGCCCATCTCAGTTCTCGCCCCGGCCGCGCTCGGAGCGGGCGTCGTCGGTGTCACGCAGGAACCCGCCGAGGACTCGATCACCGTCGACGGCGACCTTCCCACGAACGGACCGACCGTCGAGGTCGTCGTTCGGCTCGAGGAGGCGAGCATCCCTGCGAGCGCGAGCGAGACCGCGGCGGAGCGCCGGCTCGAGACCCACGCCGAGTCGACGCAGGAGCCGCTCCTCGAGTACGTACGGGAGAGAGACGGGCTAGTGGTCGAAGAGACGTTCTGGCTGACCAATGCCGTGTTGCTCGAGGTCGATACCGATACCGTCGACTACGAGGTCTTCGAACGGTTCGGCGCGGTCGAGGCCGTCCACGAGAACTTCGAGGTGTCCGTTCCGGAGCCGCCGGATCGCGTGAACGCGACGGCGTCGGGAGCCGCCGCGTCGGCGGTCGGTGAGCGACCGACGACGACCGGACTCGCACAGGTGAACGCGTCCGCCGTCTGGGACGCCTACGACACGCGGGGCGAGGGCGTCCGGGTCGCGGTGCTCGACACCGGGGTCGACGTCAGCCACCCGGACCTCGAACTCGCGACGGACGATCCGTCGGATCCGACCTATCCCGGCGGCTGGGCGGAGTTCGATGCGACCGGCGGACGCGTCGTGGGCTCGACGCCACACGATACGGGAACGCACGGAACACACGTCAGCGGAACGGTCACCGGCGGATCGGCGAGCGGTACCGCGATCGGCGTCGCGCCCGAGGCGGAGTTGCTTCACGGGCTCGTATTGGGCGGGACGAGCGGGTCGTTCGCGCAGGTCGTCGCCGGTATGGAGTGGGCCGTTCGGGAGGACGCCGACGTGATCAGTCTGAGCCTCGGTGCGACCGGGAAACACGCGCCCTTTATCGATCCGGTTCGAAACGCGCGAGAGAGCGGCGCGGTCGTCGTCGGGGCGACCGGAAACGACGGAGCGGAAACGTCGGGCTCTCCCGGGAATGTCTACGAGACGATCAGCGTGGGCGCGGTCGATCGAGCCGGTGTCGTCCCCTCGTTCTCCGGCGGACAGCGGATCAACCGAACCGACTGGACGGGAGCGCCGACCGACTGGGGAGCGCCGTCGTCGTACGTCGTCCCCGACGTCGTCGCACCCGGCGTTGCAGTCACGAGCGCCGCCCCGGGCGGTGGCTACCAGTCGATGCCGGGAACGTCGATGGCGACGCCCCACGTCTCCGGAACGGCCGCGTTACTCCTCTCAGTCGAGCCCGACGCTTCTCCCGACGAAATCACGACGACGCTGACCGAAACGGCTCGAGTGCCCGAGGGCAATGCGGCCACTGGGGAGACGACGATCGGGAGCCGCGAACCGACCGATACCCGCTACGGGCACGGGATCGTCGACGCCAGAGTCGCCGCCGACGCGCTCGTTACCGCCCGCGGAACGACCGAACCGACGGTAGCGAATTCGAGCGATCCCGACCCGACCGAGGAATCCGGCCCACTCCCGATTCCGGTCCTCGCCGGCAGCGTCGTCCTCGTCGCGGTCAGTCTGGTTCTCACTCTCTTGGCTCGGCACCGAATCGGGACGCGGTGACGCGTCCGATCCGAGTCGACGGTAGCGACAGTCAGATCCGTCGACGACGACCGAGATATCGTCGAAACCGGATCCGACTCCGATGAGTCGGTGAGACGGGACCGCAGCTATTCGTCCGACAACGAGTGACTGAGAACTCCGGCCACTGCGCGGCGACGATAGCGCGACTGATCGGCGACGTCACGCACGTGTCACTCCTGCCAGTACGGAACGCGCTCCGTATCGTCTTCGATCGAGAGGACTGATGTCGGTCACCATCCGCTGGTATCGGTCGCGGACCAGAACACAAACCGAACGAAAACGGAAGCCCGTGTAGCGGCGGAGCGCTACATCAGGTAGAACAGTGGGAACAGGAAGACCCACACGATGTCGACGAAGTGCCAGTAGAGCCCGAAGAACTCGACCGGCATGTGATCCTCGAGGTAGGCGTCGACCGAGACGACGCGGTAGATCATGAACAGCGCGATCAACAGCCCGAGGAGGACGTGCAGCGCGTGCAGGCCGGTCGTCACGAAGTAAATCGAGTACTCGATCCCGCTGAACCAGTAGTGATCGTTGGCGAACTTGCTGCTGTACTCGAAGGCTTTGACGCCCATGAACACGAGTCCGAGCAGGACCGTCACGCTCAGCGCGCCGAGCAGCCCCTTCTTGTTCTCGCGTTCGGCCATCACGTGTGCGAGGATGACCGTGAAACTCGAGGTCAGCAGGACGTACGTGTTGAACAGGCCGGCCATGGTGATCGAGTCGAGGTGCCAGTTGCTCCATCCCATGTGGATGCGCATGAACACGTACGCGCCGATCGCGGCACCGAAGACGACGACGTCCGAGGCCAGGAAGACCCAGACGCCCATCTTCTCGTTGCTGACGCCGCCGAACGGCCAGCGCTCGGCGACGGCCATCTCGGGCGCGTCGAACTGCTCGCGACCGAATTGGAACAGCGTGACGGCCATCATTCCCAGTCCGAGCACCACGAGGACCGGATAGATGACGTTCTGTGCGGGCGCCGAGTCGAGGGTCACGAAGCTACCGACGTCGCTGTGGATGTGTGACTCGACGAACGAGAAGACGTACGGCGTGATGCCGCTGAGTCCGAGGAAGAACGTGAAGGTCGCGGCACCGATGCCGAGCGGCCAGATGCTGGCGTGGTCGGCGTGTTCCTCCTCGTGTGCCGTGGCCGCCGGAGCGGTGGCTTCCTGTGCGACACCGCCGTCGGTCGCGGTCGCGGCGTCGTCGACGAACTCGAGCTTGCCGCTGGCGTAGCTGGGTCGGTCGGGCCAGTTCTCGAGCGGCGGCGGCGAGGGAATCGCCCACTCGGCGGTTCGCGAGTAGGTCCACGGATTGTCCGGCGCAGCGGGGCCGGTGATCAGACTCTTCGCGAGCGTGACGAACACGAGAAGGACACCCAGTCCGAGGACGAACGCCCCGACGGTCGCCAGCTGGTGATAGATCTGTGCGCTCTCGGCGTAGTGGAAGACACGGCGTGGCGTCTCCCACGCGAGGAACATCGGGAAGTACAGCAGGTTGAAGCCGAGGAAGTAGACCGCGAAGCTGAGCTTCCCGAGTCGCTCGGAGTACATCTTGCCGGTGATCTTGGGCCACCAGTAGTAGAGGCCGCCGAACAGCGCGGTGACGCCGGAGACCATCACGTAGTGGAAGTGAGCGACGACCCAGTAGGTGCCCCGGAACTCGTAGTCGAGCACGACGGCACCGAGGAAGACGCCGGTGATCCCGCCGAGGATGAACAACACGAGCGCACCCAGCGAGAACAGGAACGGCGTGGTAAAGCGAACGCGCCCTTTGACCATCGTGTAGATCAGCGAGAAGACCATCAGGTCGAAGGGCAGCGAAATCCCGATCGTCGTCGCCATGAACAGCGTCTTGATCGGGAGATTGATCGTCGACAGGAACATGTGGTGCATCCAGACGAGGAACGACTGCACCGCGACGAGGACCATCGCGATGATGACCCACTTGCGGCCGACGAGCCGTCGCCCGGTGAACGTCTGGAAGATTTCGAACATGATCCCGAGCGCGGGGAAGAAGACGATGTACACCTCCGGATGACCGAAGAACCAGAAGACGTGCGCCCACAGGAGGCCCGATCCCTGGTCGGTCGCGAAGTACTGTGTGAGGAACAGGCGGTCGACCGACAGCAACAGGAGCGCTGCCAGCAGCGCCGCGAACGCGAACAGCATCATCCAGACGGTAAGCAGCCACGACCAGGAGAACATCGGCATGTTCCACAGGCCGAGCCCTTCAGCACGGGACCGATGCATGGTCACGAGGAAGTTCACCGACCCGATCGTGATCGAGATGACGAACAGGGTCAGTGCGAGAACCGTCGCGTTTCCGCCAGTCACTGCCTGCATCGCGCCCGTATATGTCGGCACGTTCAGCGGGGCGTACATCGTCCAACCGCCGGAGAACGAGCCACCCTGGAAGAACGAGATCCCCAGCAGAATCCCCGAGAACAGATAGAACCAGTAACTCAGGGCGTTCAGGCGGGGGAACGCGAGGTCTTTTGCGCCGATCTGAAGCGGCACAAAGTAATTCGCGAATCCGCTCGCAACCGGTGACAGGAACCAGAATACCATTATGAGTCCGTGAGCAGTGACGGACTGGTAGTACTGGTCGTTCGTGAGCAGCCCCGTACCGCCGGCTTCCCACAGGTGGGTGCGGAACAGCAGCGCGAGGACGCCACCGAAGACGAGGAAGAACAACGCCGTCGATATGTAGAGAATGCCGACGTCCTTGTGATTGGTCGTGACCAACCAGCGCTTGACCGACCGCATCGGCGGAAGGTCACTCATCAGGCCCCACCTCCGTCGTTCGTTTCGCTTTCATTGGCAGTACTTTCCGTTGCGTTCATCTCGAGCTGGTAGGTTTCGCTGACCGGCCCGGTCATGTCGAACTGATCTTCGACCGGCTCGAACTGACCGTCGGTCGGTTCGATCGTCACGTTGTACTCGCCACCCTGCTCGATGTCGGTGATCTCGATGGAGCCGTTCTCGAACTCGTCGGCCGTATAGCTCTCCTCGAAGTCGGATTCCTGACTCTCGAGAGTGAGCTCGTAGCCCTCGGTCACGCGGGACTCGTTTTGATCCTCGATCGTGAACTCCATCGTCAGCTGGTCGTCCATCCACTGGTCGAACTCGTCGGAGTCCATGATCTGGAGCGTCCCGACCATCGAGGTGTGGTACTCGCCGCAGAGTTCGAAGCACTTGATCTCCTGTTGCTGGCCGGCTTCGGATTCCTTCGTCTCGAACCAGGTTTCGTCGTATTCGCCCGGAATCGCGTCGGCTTTTACCCGTTGCTCGGGTATGCCGAACGCGTGCCAGACGTCACCTGACGTCGACTGTATCCAGACCTGCTCACCGGCGGGGACGCGGAGAGTAGCTGTCGATTCGATACCGTTGTCGTACTCGAAGAACCAAGCGAAGCTATCGCCGGTCACTTCGACATTGAGCGCTTCTTCCTGCGCGCTATCGCCACCGTCACCGGGATCTTCGACGTACAGGAGCATCCCGTACGTCCAGATCACCAGCGAAATGACGATGACGGCGCTGATGCCGAACGAGAGGAACAGTTTCTTACCGCCCTTTCCGCCTGTCGGTAACTCCCCGACGGATGGCAGATCTTCATCCTCGCCGGCCTCGCCGGTGTCACGGTACTTGTACGCGTTGTACAAGGTATACGCGACTACGACGATTCCGACGAGCGCACCGAGTCCCAGGAAGACCAGGAAGATCCGCTCGAACACGTCGACACGTGTCCCTTGCATCGGGATAGTCAGTAGGTTGATGATTGTATTCACCTCTTTTGAACTCCGGTTATATGTCGGAGATTGATTGCTGGGGGCACTTATCTATTTGGAAACCGCCCGACTGACGCCGTCTATCGGTCTCCGGGACGGCGGATCGCCGTCTCGATTCACTGATCGACCGATTTCCGTCTCGTTGGTCCATCACTGTCTCGTTGGGCCCAGTACTCTTTTTTCTGTCGCTGTCCGGGCCGGCACATGTAGGACCCAATACACGTGTGCCCGATAAGCGGATCTTGTGCCGAATATATTCGTCTCGGACACGACCGAGACGACCGAATCGGTCTCACGGGCCTCGACAGACTTCTTTCGAGACCGGGCCCGCACGGCTGGATGTTCCTGACCGCAGATCGAGCCAGTATCCGACCGATCGGATGGCAACCGCGAAATCGGTGTAATTCGTTTCAGTTGGGCTTTCGTCAGACGTCGACAGCCCAGACGCGAACCGTCGCCGGCAGGTCGTACACCTCGAGGAACACGTCGTCGACGAACTGGGCGATCCGGTTCTGATCGGCCTTCGCACTGATTCGGACGTTGACGCCCGTTGCGTCCTCGGGTCGAATCAGGTCGTCGATTTTGAACGCCGGGAACTCCTCGAGGACGGCTTTCAGGGCGTCTAACTCGTCGTCGGTACAGTCGAGATTGATCGTTCCGTCACCGAATTGAACCCACGGGACGCCCGCTTCCGCGGATCCATCGTCCGATTCGCTGTCGGACTCGCGTTCGGTCCCCGTCTCATCGTTCGTCTCGAGCGCTCCCTCGTCGACCTCGAGTGTCAGAAACGCGCTCCCGCGCTCGCGATGGGCGGTGATGGCGTCGACGTAGAGTTTCCGTCGCTCGGCGGGCTCGGCGGCATCGAATCGAGTCATAATCGGACGAACGTGCCCGATTCTTTAAGCCTTTATGTGCCGCCCCTGAACGGTGGCGTATGGCACAGCCACGAATCCTGATCCTGGGTGCGCCCGGGGCGGGAAAGGGGACCCAGAGTGCAAAGATCACCGAAGAGTTCGACGTCGACCACATCACCACTGGTGACGCGCTCCGGAACAACAAGGAGATGGACATCTCCGACATGGACACCGAGTACGACACGCCGGGCGAGTACATGGACCAGGGCGAACTCGTCCCCGACGAGGTCGTCAACGCCATCGTCGACGAAGCGCTCAGTCAAGCCGACGGCTTCGTCCTCGATGGCTATCCGCGGAACATAGAGCAGGCCGAGGAACTCGAGGACATGACCGACCTCGACGTCGTCCTCTACCTCGACGTCGGCGAGGAGGAACTCGTCCACCGGCTAACGGGCCGTCGGATGGATCCCGACACGGGCGACATCTACCACGTCGAGTACAACCCGCCCGAGGACCCCGAGGTCGAGGAGCGACTGGTCCAGCGGGACGACGACACCGAAGAGACGGTCAGAGAGCGGCTCTCAGTCTTCCACGAGAACACCGAGCCAGTTATCGAGTACTACGAGGAACAGGGCGACCTCGAGCGAATCGACGGTGAGCAGGCTCCCGATGATGTGTGGGAAGACGTGAAGGAAACGATCGAAGACGCCGCGTAACCCGGTTTCAGCTATTTCTGACGTCGAGTTCGTGGACCGCGATCGAGAGGTACGTCAGTCGCGGCGGCAAAACGCCGTGTCGAACGTCCGGTTCGAAACCGGTGAGTGACTCGTCGTGTTCGATTTCGAAATTATTGTCTACGTACATCGGCCCCGCCATGATGGTCCCGTATATCTGGGCCGCCCCGCCACCGCCGTCGATACAGACGTCCGGTTCCGTTCCGTTCACATCGTGACTACAGTGATCGATTCCCTCTGACTCGGCATAGCTCTCGTCACGCGGAGCGTACAGGATCCCTTCGAATTTCGAGTTCCCGGTCCCGACGTGGACGAGCATCGACGACGTTCCGTATATCTGCAGGGATTTGGAGTCTCCCGAGTTGTAATCACAGCCGTTGACACACACTTCTTGGTTATCCATGGACATGTTCCCGGTCGCGAACACCTGGAACGAGGTATTATCTTCGGCACCGGTTGTGTCCACCGTGAGATCGTTATCGGTGAATCCCATATCACCGTCGACGATGAGCGTCACGTTTCCATCGTCTAGATCGACGGTAACATCGTCCTGAAGGTCGAATCCGTCCGGATCGTAGTAGGTCGTTCCGCCCTCGAGCGTCGTCTCGTTGTCGCCGAGGTCGATCGGTTCGCCCTCTCCTCGCTCGGCGTCTTCGACCTTCGACTCGATCACGCTATCGAACGACGGAATCGGCTCCTGGTTCTCTTCTATTTCGTCTCCAGTGACATTGCCCGACCCGTGGACCTCGCCGTCGGTCGTGACGTTCCCGTCGATCTCGGCGTTGTTGTGGCCGAGTTCGATCCCGCCGCCACCGGCGTACACCGCCTGACTGAAGTCGCCTTCGACCTCGGTCCGGCCGAGTTCCACGATCATCGTGTCATCGTTTCCGCACCGCTCCGTGATCGCTTGCCCCTCTGCGTTTGCGGTCTGGCCTTGGAAGTACGTCTCCCAGCCGACGCAGTACTCGCTCGTGATTTCGATCGTCACGGTGCTCTGTTCGATGTACGTTACATTTTCGTAAGATGATGTATTCTCATGGGACATTCGCACCTCGCCCGAACCGAGTTGTGCATCGTCGTTAACTTCGGTAATCGGGAACGAGAACGTATTATCCCTGCTGTCGTAGTACACCGGCGGAGCGGAGACGACCCGCGTTTCGTTGCCGGTCTCGCGGAAGACACCGCCCGCTTGATAGGATATGCGGGTCCCGTCGTCGCCCTCGTACTCGACAGCCCCAATCGGAATCGTGATCGTGTTATCGAATCCCGGACCGGAAATATTGATCGTGCCGGTATCCGTCTTGACGATTGCACCGCGTTCACCGGCGTCGAACTCCATCGTCCGGGAGATATCGTTGTTCGACGAGACCGTCGACATCTGCTGGCTCATCTCGACGAACGATTGCTGGACGCGTTCGTTCTCCGAGCGCTGTTCTGCACTGGTCATCGTGTCCCCCGCGACGAGAAGGATACCGACGCTGACGGTCGCGACCATCCCGATCAAGAGAACGAGGCCGATTACTGCAGTTACCCCCCGTTTCGACGGTATAACTGCTCCGCCATCGCGTCGTGAACCCATTTATATCGACTGGCAGTTCGGGATTCCGTATGATAAACCGTTCGACCGATCAGACAGTTCATATCGATACAATAACAGCGAATATTACGTATCTGTTCCCTATCGCGCGAGATAGCCGGTCCGTCCGGTCGACAGCGAACTGACCCTCGGCCGCTTGAACGACGTGTCACCGCTGGGCGTCCCGAGGACGCTGTGACTACCGAAGAAAAACACTTGTATACCGGACGACGCCTAGGACAAGCAGATGACGCGTACAGCCGAGAAGATCGACGCCCTCGTCAGCGAGGACTCCTCGATGGCAACCGCCCTCGAGGCGATCCGCGAGGAAGCCGACAGGAACGGCGGCGAGGTCCAGTGGGCCGACGTCAGCGACGACCTGACGAGCGGCCAGTGGGGGCGACTGATCGAGAAAGGAGTGTTAGTCGACGGCGACCAGGGGTTCGAGATCGCCGACCGCGAGGCCTTCGACCGGGCTCTCGACGGTGATGGTGACAGCGGCGCCGGTGCCGACGTCGACATCGACGAGGACGAATCGAGCTGGTCGCAGTGGGACAAGCTCGCCGGCGTCGGCGCGCTCCTGTTGATGCCCGGCTACTGGTTCGATTCGATTCAGAACGTCGTCGGGGGGACGGTCAACGCCGTGCTCGGCCCGCTCGATGCGGCGTTGCCGTTCTACGCCGTGATCCTCTCGGTCGCGCTGATCACCGGCCTCTACTCGTCGCTGCTCCAGGCGAACCTGATGAACACGGAGGTCATGGGGAAGTACCAGGAGCGGATGCAGGCCGTCCAGGAGGAGCAAAAGGAGCTCCGGCAGGAGAAGAAAGACGCCGAGGAACGCGGCGCGAGCGAGGCGGAGATCGAACGCCTCGAGAACGAGATCGAACGCGCCCGCGAGGAACAGATGGAGGCCATGGCGGACAACCTCGGGATGTTCAAAGAGCAGTTCCGCCCGATGGTCTGGATCATGCTGTTGACCATCCCGCTGTTCCTCTGGATGTACTGGACGATCCGAACGGGCAGTATCGGCGCTGCAGAGCAGACCGTCGTCATGCCCCTCGTCGGTGAGATCGAGTGGCAGGAAGGGGTGATCGGTCCGATGCAGGCCTGGATTGTCTGGTACTTCCTGTGCTCGATGGGGTTCTCCCAGCTGCTGCGCAAGTCGCTGAACATCGATATGTCGCCCTCGAGCGCCTGATCGGCTCACCGCCGCCGATCTCCGCTTGCTCGCGGGATCGTGGGCTCGCGGATCGGTCGTCCGCCCAGAGACGGCCGTCGCCCGCGCTCCCCGATTCAAAACCCATTTTACCTGCCCCCTCGCAGAGGGAGTATGTTACTTACCGTCTCCGGCCCGCCGGGAAGCGGGAAGAGCACGACCGCCGAGTTGCTCGCCGACGCCTTCGATCTCGACCACGTCAGCGGCGGAGACATCTTTCGGGAACTGGCCGACGAACGCGGCTACACCCCCCTCGAGTTCAACAAGCTCGCCGAGGAGAACGACGAGATCGATCGCGACCTCGATCGGCGGCTCCGCGAGATCGCCGTCGAGGGAGACGATCTGGTCCTCGAGTCCAGGCTCGCGGGCTGGCTGGCCGGGGAACAGGCGGATTTCCGCTTCTGGTTGGACGCGCCGGCACGGGTTCGGGGTGAGCGCATCGCCGACCGCGAGGACAAAGAGCCCGCGCGTGCGACTGAGGAGACGAAAGCCCGCGAGGCCAGCGAGGCCCAGCGCTACCAGGAGTACTACGGCATCGACATTCGGGATCTCACGATCTACGATCTCTCGGTGAACACGGCCCGCTGGGAACCCGACGCCGTCCTCGACATGCTCGTCACTGCCGTCGAGCGCTACGCACCCGAGGGCGACGAAGGAAAGGCACTCGTCGACCTCGAGACCGAGTTCTAATGCGTCTCCGTGGCCCACCGTCGGAGCGATCGCCCGCCGAGTTGCTCACCTTCGGCGTCGTCAACCTCGACAAGCCGCCCGGCCCGTCGTCCCACCAAGTCAGCGGCTGGCTTCGAGACGCCGTCGTCGAGACACTGGCCGAGCGCGGCGTCGAGTCGACGATCGACCGCGCCGCCCACGCGGGCACGCTCGATCCGAAAGTGACCGGCTGTCTCCCGGTCATGCTCGGCGACGCGACCCGGCTCGCGCAGGTCTTCCTCGAGGGCGGCAAGGAGTACGTCGCCGTCCTCGAGTGTCACGCGCCGGTCCCCGCCGACGCCGAATCGGTCGTCGCCGAGTTCGAAGGGCCGATCTACCAGAAGCCCCCGCGCAAGAGCGCGGTCTCGCGCCGCCTGCGCGTGCGCGAACTCTACGATCTCGAGGTGCTCGAGGTCGAGGACCGACGACTCCTTCTGCGGATTCGCTGCGAGAGCGGGACCTACGTCCGCAAACTGTGTCACGACCTCGGACTGGCGCTCGGCACCGGTGGGCACATGGGTCACCTGCGCCGCACGGCGACGGATCCGTTCGACGACCGCACGCTCCACAGCGCCCACGACTTCCTCGATGCGCTCGGTTTCTGGCTCGAGGACGAGGATCCCGAACCGCTGTACGACGTCGTCGACCCCGCCGAACGGATTCTCGAGGGGATTCCGAGCGTCACCATTGCCGAGAACGCGGCCCGCGAGGTCGCCGAGGGCGCGCCCGTCTACGCCCCGGGCGTGCTCGAGGCCGACGACGGGATCGACCAGGGGGCGCTGGTCGCCTGTTACACGCCCAACGGCGCGGCGGTGTGTCTCGGCGAACTGGCCGGCTCCGTCGATGCCGACAGCGGTATTGTGGTCGATCTCGAGCGCGTGCTGGTCTGACGGCCGGTCTCGAGCGGGTGCGAAAACGAGTGACGTGCCGACCGCGAAACGACACCCTTAAGCGGCAGACGGCCATCGGTCCACGTGCGGGACCGTGGGGTAGTGGTATCCTCTGCGGATGGGGTCCGTAGGACCCGAGTTCAATTCTCGGCGGTCCCACTTTTCGCGACACAATGAGTAAGAGAGCGACCGCTGTGATGCGAGGCTCGAAAATAGGAGCAACTTCGTTGAACTGTGGTCCGTTCTAAGTTCTATAAGATATGAGAACGCTATACGAAACGACGAGCCGCGTCGTCAAAGGTCGATCCAAGAGGAGAGCATCACGTTGACGATAGTGAAGGACGCCGGACTCGTCAAAAAGCTAGCGATATCTAAAGGTCTTAGAACTGGATCTATCTCATTGGCTAAACCTGTCTTGTTCGTATCCCGACCAACGGCAAGAAGTAGAGTTCCGGCTCGATACCGGTGATTGTCACGCTTATGTGAAGTTATAGTCCTCGCTACCGACCTGCGTCTCAGTGTCACCGTTGACTGCGACGGCGGTGACGGTCCCCTCCTGGCCCGCGGGCTCAAGGTCGTCCTGATCGATGGTCACCTCGTCGCCGACGGTCAACTCACGCATATCGCTGCGATCGCCGAGCGGACCGCTATTATCGTGGTTGGTGTACGGCGTGCCACTGATATTGATGTACTCGGCGTTCCCCAGCGTCACGACGCGGATATCGATCTCTTGGGGATCATGATGGACGTCGACCGCGACGCCGGCCCGTGCCTCATCCTCGCCGATCGAATTGCCGAGATCCATAACAAACCCGGCGATGATGGCCGCGAGGATGACGGTAATCGCAACGATGAGGATCACGCCGATCACGGGCGAGACACCCCTATCTTGCCGATACGATGTGCTAAGCATTGGTGTGAAAAAACGGAGTACTATGAGAGGCCGTTAGCTACTGGTGAAGTCGTAGGTCTCACTCGCAACCTGCGTCTCTGTCTCGCTCTCGTTGATGACTGCGACGGCCGAGATAGTACCACTCTCAAAAAGATTACCCTCATCATGAGAATAGGTCCGGACATCTCCCGACTGGTTGAGGGTCAGCGCACCATCGCTGAGATTACTAGCATTTACTGCATTCCCACGAATTTTGACCTGATCCGAATTACCCATCGAGGTGACTTCAAGTGTCGACTCGTTGTTTGCCTCGTCGACCTCGATGTTCACACCTGCGTTCGCCTCCTCTCCGATACTTCCGCCCATGTCCAGTACGAAAGCAGCGATAACGGCAGCAAGAATAACCGTAATTGCCACCATCAGGATGACACCTATGACAGGTGACACTGCACGTTCATCGTCTGATCCGACCAACTTTGGTTTAAGTCCTTTCAAATCCATGTTTGTTACCCATCGGCTGTGAACGGTGAGAAAGCTTATCTACTGCCTCAGCAAAGCAAGGCGTGGCGGACCAAGGGGATTGGAACCAACCTCGTGTCCCGCTTTCTCACATGTCGTCACCGATGCTAATAGCACCGAGGAAGTCATTTGTATATATAAGTAAGGGATAGTGATAGTCTGTGAACGATGAATGGCTTTCAAAACTGAGAATCAGGGGAGACTATCGGAGTTCCAGCGGATCCTTGAAGTCACGCTGTCATGCGATTATCAGATTTGCCCGGAAAATATTAGAAGGCTGCCACCTCGAGTGTGCTCCGCCATCTGACCTCCGAGAACATGCTCGGCTCCGAGCGCGCGTTCGTTCTGACGATCCGCTGCGTACAGTGAACTGTGAATTCCCCCTCATGAACATCTTTCCGGGCGTGTCGATCACCGAACGGAATATCGTCTCTGTCGGGCACTCGAAGCAGAGCGCTAGGTCAGTTACCGCCAGCCCACTCGGGGACCCAGTTGAACAGCGTCTCGGCCGTCATGGTATCAACCAGCGCCGTGTAGTCACCATCGACAACGTCGGCGACCGGCAGTATAGGAAAGCATTCCGCGGCGACCTCGAGACAGAGTATCTCGACGTTCGAGTCGGATACAGACACCCAGATGCGCTCGTAACCGCCAAAATCCGCCTCGACACCTGGCGGACGAGATCGACCGCGTCCGAGACGTGGTCGGAGGGAAACAGCGAGGCGCGCTGGGTGTGGAGCTCCCCGGCGTCCTCGAGTCCGGCCAGCGTCCGCTCGGTATTGACGAACATCTTCTGTACCTGTTCATCATCGACGACCCACGGGAGCCGAAGGGAGTCGATGGTCGTCGGTTGGTCTCCGGGCCGGCATGCGACCCCGTCGGCAGCGACCTAGAGCGTCCGTTTGCCGATTCCGTAGGCGGTCGACGACATGAGGGGATGTTCCTCGCCGGCCAGGTATGGGAGAATGAACCTCGAGACCGCTGTTTCAACTGCTTACGGCGGCTATTCGATCATACTACCGCGTCCTCGTCCAACCGTATGTACCAGGGTCGTTGCCGTTGAACGTCGAATATCAACTTCCGAAATACGGCCGACGAGGAAGTACCGGTGATCGAAAAATGCGATTTGCAGACGGTCTCGAGCGAACGGTGTTCGCTCCGGTGGGTTACCGTCCGATGGTGGGTGGAACGCCTCTGACAGCCTTCGGCCGCGGGTTATCGATCGCTGTCGCGGCTACGGGCTGTTATCTATTAACCAAAACTGGTATAAACGTGTTCTGGATTGCAAAGTGCGCTCGCGTTCGCAGTCGTTGGCTCGACTCGATTCTCGACTCTCCGGCGGCCGGAATCGTCTGACGCGCGTCTGCCGCGCGTCAGCAAAGTATCGGGAGAATTATTTAGGGCGTCGTTGGCAGTTGATATATGTCGAAGACGGTTCCGACCAGTATCAGGGTTGTACAGGGGGTGGCGGCGTACGAAGACGTCGAACCGATTGACCTCGAACCGCCGTTACACGAGGTCGTCGATACGGACGCGCTGGACGCGTTGTTTCGGTCGACGCACGACTCGAGCGTGGCCGTCGAGTTCACGTATCGCGGAACGCACGTTCGCATCGATGATTCGGGAGAGATCGAGGTGACGGCGGCGACCGAGGACCCCGGTAGTTCGACTGCGGTCGAATAACGCCGCTCACAGCAGTCCGAGCGGAGACGGTCCGGCAACCGTCGTCGCGAACCGATATCTGGATCACTCGTCGACGGTGACGAACGACGTCGCCGGCGTGAACATGTGATCGTCGATGTACGCCCAGTCGTCGAACTCGTTGAACAGGTCGCCCGCGGCGAAGCCGTAGTAATCGGGCGGCGAATTGTAGTTCATCACGCTCGTGTAGCTGGCGAAACTGTACTGGTCGGTGTCGATCCCCTCGAAATCGGTGTTCGAGAGGCCGAGCGAGTGACCCAACTCGTGCATCACGGTCGACCCCGTCTCGTCGCGACCCGACTGCGCTTCGACCATCATCGTCCCGAGTCCGGCTTTGCCGACGACGTTTCCGTGACGCCGCTCACTGGCGATCTCGTCGACGATAACCAGATAGTGGTATCCCGTGCCCTCCCGATCGAAATATCGCGATCGATACCCGTTCAAGTCGCCGGTGTCGGTCGACGGCTCCCGCGGAATCGTCTCGTTGAAGCGCATGTGAAGGTCGCCACCGATCGATCCGTCGGGATTCTCGAGCGGGGCCGCGTCGAATTCGGCGACGATCCGCTCGACCTCGGTTCGCTCGAGGTCGACTCCCTCCATGGTATCGATTTCGACGTAGATGTCCGTCTTGAGCGGATCGGCGTCAGGATACAGATCCTGCCGGTGGATCTCCGCACCGTCCGGGAGCCCGTCGTCGTCGGTGTCCGACGCCGCCGGATCGGTTCCGTGCTCGTGGACTTCCGTGCCATCGTCGAGGCCGTCGCCGTCCGTCTCGGTCGCCAGCGGATCGCTCTCGTACTCGGTGACTTCGGGACCGTCACGGAGGCCGTCACCGTCCGTATCGGGCGTCTCGGGGTCGGTTCCGTACGCCTCGAGTTCCTCGAAATCGGAGAGCCCGTCGCCGTCGGAGTCCGACGCGGTCGGATCGGTGTCGTACTCGAACACCTCTTCGTCGTCCGCGAGTCCGTCACCGTCCGTGTCCGTCTCGGTCGGGTCAGTGTCGTACTCGCGTCTTTCCGTCCCGTCGTCGAGCCCGTCACCGTCGGTATCCGCTTCGAGCGGGTCCGTTCCGTGCTCGCGGACCTCCTCGCCGTCCGCGAGTCCGTCACCGTCCGTATCGCCGACGGTCGGATCGGTCCCGTATCGCTTTTCCGCACCGTCGTCGAGCCCGTCACCGTCCGTATCGCCGTCGAAGACCGCGGTCCCGTCGCGAAGCTCGACCACCGGTGGGACGCCGTCCCCGTCGGGGTCGACGACCGTCGTTCCCCCGACGAGCCCTACCGTGAGGAACCCGACCACGAGAACGAGGACGGGGATACCGAGTACCCGCGACGATAGCATTTCTTGAATGTAAGGTACGACTGAATATCTGTATTGTGGTTGTCAGTAGAGTAGTACGTCCGCGAGAGTGCGCGCGAGCGGTGGCGGTTCGATTCCGTTTCCGACCGACCGTTTCACTTTCACCCCGCTGTCCAAACCCTCTTACACACCGGCCCCCGAAACGACGGTAATGGACGGGACCGAGCGCCTCGAGCTGCCGGTCGACGATGACGATCTCCCCTTCGATCCGGCCGACGCGACCATCGAGGACGGCGACGTGTTCGAGTCGCTCGAGCCCGCGGTACAGGAGTGGTGGATAGAAGAGTTCGGCGAGTTCGTCCCCGAGAACGACGGCTTCTTCACGCCGCCACAGCGAGGTGCGATCCCGAAGATCCACGAGGGGACGAACACGCTGGTCTGTGCGCCGACGGGCTCGGGAAAGACCATGTCGTCGTTCCTCTCGATCATCAATTACCTGTACGAGCTCGATCGCGACTCGGAAAACGGCCTCGAGAACTCCGTCTACTGCCTCTACGTCTCCCCCCTCAAGTCCCTCGCGAACGACATTCACCGCAATCTCGAGGTACCCCTGTCAGGCATCGAGGACGTCGTCGCCGAGCGCGACGGCGAGGGGTCGATGGGCGAGATCCGCCACGCGATCCGCCACGGCGACACCTCTTCGAGCGATCGCCAGAAGATGCTCGAGGAGACGCCCCACATTCTCAACACGACTCCAGAAACGCTGGCGATCCTGTTGAATTCGCCGAAGTTCCGCGAGAAGCTCCGGACCGTCGAGTACGTCATCGTCGACGAGATCCACTCGCTGGCGGCGGGCAAGCGGGGGACCCACCTCACGGTCAGCCTCGAGCGACTCGAAGCGATGGCCGAGGGGGAGGTCACGCGGATCGGCTGCTCGGCGACGATCGAGCCGCTCTCTCGCGTCGCGGAGTTCCTGGTCGGCCGCGAGGAACCGGGAGGAGAGCCCCGCGAGTACGAGATCGTCGACGCCCGCTTCGCCCGCGAGTTCGACATGGAACTGGAGTGTCCGACCGACGACCTGATCAACACGCCTCGCGAGGTCGTCCAGGAGCGGTTCTACCGAACCCTCCACGAGCACGTCCAGAACCACACGAACACCCTTGTGTTCACTAATACGCGCTCTGGAGCCGAACGGGTCCTCCACAACCTCCGGGAGCGTTTCGACGCCTACGACGAGGAAAACTCCGGCTGTCACCACGGCAGCCTCTCGAAGGACGTCCGACAGGACATCGAGGGACGGCTGAAAGACGGCGACCTCGAGGTGGTTACCACTTCGACGAGCCTCGAGTTGGGAATCGACATGCCCCACGTCGACCTCGTCGTCCAGGTCGGCTCGCCCAAGTCCGTCGCGTCCCTGCTCCAGCGGATCGGCCGCGCGGGCCACCGCGTCGGCCAGACCGTCACCGGGCGCGTGATCGCGCTCGACCGGGACGAACTCCTCGAGTGCGCGGTCATGCTCAAGAAGGCCACCGAGGGGTTCGTCGACTCGGTGTCGATCCCCGAGAACGCCCAGGACGTGGCCGCCCAGCACGTCTACGGGATGGCGATCGCCGAGATTCGGCCCGAGGCCGAACTGACGGGAATCCTCCGTCGGGCCTACCCCTATCGGAACTACGGCGAGGACGAGTACGAGTCCCTCATGCGGTATCTCACCGCCGAGTACGCCGGGCTAGAGGAGAAGAACGTCTACGCGAAGGTCTGGCGCGACGAGAACGACCCGCCCGACGGCCAGCACCACCACGAGACGTTCCCCGTCGGCGAACCCCTGATCGGGAAGCGGGGTCGACTCGCGCGGGTCATCTACATGACTAATATCGGGACGATTCCGGACTCGTTTACCTGCGACGTCTACACGCGCGCAGGCGACGAGTGGGTCGGCCAGTTAGACGAACAGTACCTCGACACGCTCGAGAAGGGCGACGTCTTCGTCCTCGGCGGGAACAACTTCGAGTACCGCTACCGACGGGGGTCGAAGGTGTACGTCGACCGCACGAGCGCCCGCCCGACCGTTCCCTCGTGGTACTCCGAGCGACTGCCGCTCTCGTACGATCTGGGCCGCGAAATCCTCGCGTTTCAGGGGGAACTCCTCGAGCGCTACGAGGCCGGCGGTCCGCCGCGGGTCCGCGCGTGGCTCCGAGAATTCCCACTCGACGATAACAGCGTGCGGGCCATCGCCCGCCTGTTCGACCACCAGTGTCGGTACGCCGGCACCGAGAGCGTGAGCACGCTCGACCGCCTCGCGATCGAGGTCGTCCGGGACCGCGAGGAGTACGAACGCCACTACTACGTCCACTCGACGTACGGCCGCAAGGTCAACGACGGCCTCTCGCGGCTGCTGGCTTACCGCTGTGCACAGGAGGCGACCGCGAACGTCCGCGTCGCCGTCGCGGACAACGGCTTCGTCCTCTCGATGCCGCTGAATCGCAAGGTCGACATCGACGGGATCATCGACGACCTCGAGGCCGAGCAGGTGCGCGCGGACCTCCGGTCGTCGCTCTCCGGAACGGACCTGCTCCAGCGCTACTTCCGGATCAACGCGACCCGCTCGCTGATGATCCTCAAACGCTACAAGGGCTACGAGAAGTCCGCGAGCGAACAGCAGGTCTCCAGCGAGATGCTGCTCGGCTTCGCGGAGGACCTCGAGGAGTTCGCGGTGATCGAGGAGACCTATCGCGAGATTCTCGAGGACAAACTGAACGTGAGCGAGATCGAGGACATCGTCGGCGCAATCGATGCCGGCGACCTCACCGTGACCCGCCAGCTACTCGACTCGCCGACGCCGCGGGCGTTCGGCCTCGCGACGCTGTCGGCCAGCGACGTCGTCCTCGCGGAAGACGAGAGCGCCGCCCTCCAGTCGTTCCACGAGCGCGTGCTCGACGAAATCGGCGACGAATCGCTGGCGGGACTGACGGCGGGATCGGACGACGAATAGCGCCGTCGAATCGCGTCCGCTTCCGACCTCGGTCACCGAACCGATCGGCCGGAACGCTCGAGTCGTCGAGACTCACCTCTCGAAGTCGTGGTTAACATCGGTAGCACTCGCCCAAACAGACTTTATGTTGGAAACTGAAATAGCGGTGTGACACCAATCATGATGCGAGAACACTCCGCACGAACTGTCCGTCACCGCACGTCCCGCTGGCAGATCGGCGCGACTCGTCTCCCGGCGACCGTCGCTGCGAACGGAGGGCAATAAATGGTCGACCACGAGACCTGGAGCGAGCGACAGTCGTCGACGACGGTATCGGTCGACGGCCGCGACCTCGAGGTCGCCTATCACGAGGACGGCCCCGACGAGAGCGACGCGCCGCCGGTCGTCTTCGTCCACGGCATTCCGACCTGGTCGTTCCTCTGGCGCGATATCGTCCCGTCGGTCGCCGACGACCGTCGCACGATCGCCCCGGACATGGTCGGCTACGGCAACTCCGCGATGAGCGACGATTTCGATCGTTCGATCCGCGCACAGGAGAGGGTCCTCGAGGCCCTGCTCGACGACCTCGACGTCGAGGAGATCGCGCTCGTCGCCCACGACATCGGCGGCGGCGTCGCGCTCCGCTTTGCGGCGCACAATCCCGAGATGGTCGACCAGCTCGTCCTATCGAACGCCGTCTGTTACGACTCCTGGCCGGTCGAGTTCGTCTCGAATCTCGGACTCCCGTCGACCGCCGAGATAGACCGCGAGGAACTCGAGGGGCGGCTCGACTCGGCGTTCGTCGAGGGAGCCTACGGCGAGGCCGACCCCGAGTTCGTCGACGGCATGAAAGCGCCGTGGCTGACCGACGAGGGCCACGTCTCGCTCGTTCGTAATGCCGTGTCGACGAACACGAACCACACGACCGAGATCGATGTCGGCGCGATCACAGCCGAGACGCTGCTGTTGTGGGGCGAAGACGACGTGATGCAGCCCTACGACTACGCCGAGCGACTGGCCGAGGACATCTCGGACGCCGAACTCGCGCCGCTATCGGAGGCCTATCACTGGGTTCCGGAGGATCGGTCGGCGGCCTACGCCGACCGCCTCCGCGAGTTCCTTGCCGGAGCGCAAGCGTAACATCATGGCAGCTACGAGTGTCACGATAGCATGAGCGACGAATCACCGAATTGGGAGTTCAAAGACCGCGACATCGCGATCCTCAGCGAGCTCTCGAACGACCCGCAGCTCTCCTCGCGGGAGCTCACGCAGGTCCTCGAGTCCGAGTACGGGATCGACGTCTCCCACGTCACCGTCAGCGAATCGATTCGGCGGATGCGCGACGAGGGCGTCTTCCGCGAGGCGATCATTCCGAACGAGGAGTACTACATCTTCGCGCTGTTCGAGTTCAAGTTCAATCCCGAACACTTCGACGACAACTGGCGCGAGGCGATGGAGCACATCAAGGCGGACAAACACACGCTGTTTTTCTTCCTCTCGGACGGCGAGTACCAGTGGAAGACGGTGATGATGTTCCGCGACCGCCAGGAGATCTCCCAGTGGATCCACGACTGCTATCGGGACTACGGGAAAGTCATCTCGAACATTCGAAACTCGGCGGTCCACAACGTCCTCAAGTTCCAGACCGATCCGCGGATCTTCGAGGAGCTCGGCGAAGACCGCAGCGAAGGGTAATCGCTCGCTGCGGGCGTTTTATCCGACGAGCAGTAACAACTCGCACGAGAGCGCGACCGGTCGTCGGCCACGGACGCCTTTCGTAATCGTGGCCGACCTCGAGGAGTCCGAATTACAGCGACGCGATCACTCGCCACCGATGCCGTCTCGGAACAGTCGGTAGGTGGTGCGGCCGACGGCGGCCTCGCCGTCGGCACCCTCGATGGTCACGTCGGTGACACCGGTCGAGCCGCCGGCCCGGAGCACCTCGGCTTCGGCCCGCAGGTCGCCGGTCGCCGGCCGCAGATACGAGACGTTGAGATCCGTCGTCGTCAGGTGGGCCTTCCCGGGATCTTCGAACGTGCTCCGCAGAGCGAACGCGCTCGCGGTGTCGATCAGCGTCGCGACGATGCCGCCGTGGACCGGGTTCGGGCCGTCGGTGTCGATCGGGTTCTCGAAGTCCTCGTTCCGTTCGAGCACGAGGACCGCGCGGCCGTCCTCGAGATGGTCGACCTCGAGATCGAGCCACGACAGGTAGCCGTGGCTCGCGACGAACGACTGCCATTCGGGCCAGTCCGACGCGTCCGCCGGTCCGCCGCTCATGTCACTCGCCCTCAAACTCGGGCTCGCGGTCCTCGGCGAACGCGGCGGTGCCCTCCAGGACGTCGTCCGTGCTCGTCAGGAGGCCGAAGCCCTGACTCTCCATGGCGAGTGCGGCGTCCAGGCTGGCGTCCTGACCCTCGTTCATGACCTTCTTGGCGACCTTGAGGCCGATCGGCGGGCCGTTGCGAAGGTCGTCGAGGAACTCGTCGACGGTGTCGTCGAAGTCGTCGCGCTCGACGGAGCGGTTGATCAGGCCCCAATCCTCTGCGCGGTCGGCGTCGATGTGGTTGCCGCGGAAGACCAGTTCCTTCGCGCGGGTCTCGCCGAGGATGCGGGTGAGCCGCTGGGTCCCGCCGCCGCCGGGAATCAGGCCGAGACCGATCTCGGGCGCACCGAACGAGGAGCGGTCGGTGGCGATCCGCAGGTCACAGGCCAGCGCGAGCTCGAGGCCGCCGCCGAGACAGAAGCCGTCGATCTTCGCGAGGACGGGCCGCGGGAAATCGTTGACCGTTTCGAAGGCGGGCGTGACATCCATCATGTCGGTCGGATCCGTGTCGCTGAAGCCGGAGATGTCCGCGCCGGCGCTGAACGCGCGGTCGCCGCTCCCCTCGATCGTCGCACACCGGACCTCGTCGGTGTCGACCGAGTCGAAGAGGTCGTCGATCTCGCCGAGCAGGTCCTCCGAGAGCGCGTTCATCCGCGAGGGGCGGTCGAGTTCGACCCGCAGAACGCCGTCCTCGAGTTCGTAGTTCAGGTCGTGGTAGGGACCGAGCTCGTCGTCGCCGTAGTCGTAGAAGCCGGCGCCAGCGTCCTCGCCGGTCTTGCCCTCTGCGACGAGTTGCTCGAGATACGGATGGGGCTCGAATCGGTCGGATCCGGTCTCCTCGTAAAGGGTCTCGAGCTTCTCGAGGACCGTATCGAGACCGATCTTGTCGGCGCGGCGGCAGATACCCTCGGGGAAGCCGAGTCCGAGCTGGACGCCGGTGTCGACCTCCTCGGGGGTAGCGACGTCCTCGCCGACGAGGAAGGCGGCGCGGTTGATCATGCGCGCCTCGACGCGGAGCCAGTCGAAGTCGCCCGCGTCCTCGGGCTCGTAGTCGGCACCGTCGCCGTCCTCGTAGTCGTAGAAGCCCTTGCCGGTCTTCTGGCCGAGTTCTTCGGCTTCGACCTTCTCCTCCGTGATCGGCGGGATCGGGCTGTCGCCCTCCTTGCGGACGTGGTAGCCGACGTCAATGCCGGTGAGATCGGCGAGTTCGAACGGCCCCATCGGGTAGCCCCGCTCGTGGACCATCGTCGCGTCGGCCTCGCGGATCGTCGCTTCGCCGTTCGAGACCATGAACGCGGGCTCGCCGCCGAAGGGTCCGACGATGGTGTTGACGACGAAGCCGCGGACGTCCTTGCGAACGTAGATCGGCGTCTTGCCGATCGACTCGACCCACTCGTAGCCGGCCTCGGCGGCCTCGTCGCTCGTGTCCTCGCCGTAGATGACCTCGACGAGGTCCATCTTGACCGGCGGGTTGAAGAAGTGCAGTCCCAGCACGCGCTCGGGCGTATCGACCGCCTCCGCGATGTCCGTGATCGGCAGGCTCGAGGTGTTGGTCGCCAGCAGCGTGTCGCCGCTGGTGTACTCCTCGAGATCGCTGAAGATCTCGTGTTTCAGGTCGAGGTCCTCGGGTGCGGCCTCGATGACGAGGTCGGCGTCGGAAACGGCCGCCTCGAGGTCCGTCGTCGTCTCGATCCGCGAGAGGACCTCGTCGGCGGACTCGTCGATCATTTCCTTCTCCTCGAGTTTCTGCAGGCTCCACTCGATGGACTCGTAGCCGTCCTCGACGAACTCGTCTTTGATGTCGCGCATCGTGACGTCGTAGCCGGCCATGGCCGTTACTTCGGTGATCCCGTGTCCCATGTTCCCCGCGCCGAGAACGGCAACGCGGTCAATGCTTTCGAGTGACATGGTCGTGGCATCGGCGGGAAATGTATTAATTCCACCGACACCGCCTTTCCATTGTTAAGAGTTGATCCGAGTCGATAACAACCGTATATCTCTCGCCGTCCCCGGGAAACCTCTGTAATGTTCCTTCCCGTTTCCGACGATCGATCTCTCGTTCCTTCGGACGCCGTCGCCGACGCGCGTTCAACAGGGAAAATCGAGGTGTTGGCTCGAATATGACCGGTCGGACCGACTACAGCGGTTCGTCGCCCTCGATGATCCGCTTCGCTCGCGCGGCCAGCGCCGGCACGCGGTCTTCCATCTTCGGGTACATCGGATCGTCGCTGTTGCCCTCGAGGTAGCGTCGGAAGAACATCTCGCCGAGGCCGGCGAGTTTGTAGACGGCGAGCGCGCGGTAGAACCGCTCCTGTTCGAACTCGTAGCCGGTCCGGTCCTCCCAGCGGTCGACCAGTTCGCGGCGGGTCGGATACCCCTCTTGCTCCATGAAGCGAGTGACGAGCTCCGGAATCTCCGGGTCGGGATCCTTCGAATCGCGCCAGTAGGAGAGCATCCAGCCCAGGTCCGCACGCGGGTCGCCCAGCGTAGCCATCTCCCAGTCGAAGACGCCGACGAGTTCCGGCGGCGTCCCGGGGCCGAACATGACGTTGTCCAGCTTGTAGTCCCCGTGGACGAGCGTGTGGGGGTGTTCCTCGGGAACGTTGTCGCGGAGCCAGTCCCCCACCTCGTGGAGGTCCGGAATCTCGCGTTCCTCCTCGGTGACCTCGAACGCCCACGAGAGTTGTTTCCCCCAGCGGTCGACCTGCCGTTGGGTGTAGCCCTCCGGACGGCCGAACTCGCCGAGTCCGATCGCCTCGTAATCGAGGTCGTGAATTTCGGCCAGCGTGTCGACGAGTTCCTCGCCGATTCGACGGCGGTGCTCGGGCGCGGCGAACCGCTCGGGTTCGCCCTCGCGGAGCACGTCGCCCTCGAGCTGTTCCATCACGTAGAAGTCGCTGCCGATGACGTCGTGGTCCTCGCAGGCGAGCACCGGATTCGGGACCGGAACGTCGGTGTCGGCGACCGCGTTCGTCACGCGGTACTCGCGGAGGACGTCGTGTGCCGTATCGGCCGTTTCGCCCGGCGGCGGCCGCCGGATGACGAGTTCGCGGTCGCCCCAGGTGACGAACAGCGTCTCGTTCGAGTGGCCCTCCTGATGGCGTTCGATCTCGTAGTCGTCGACGCTGCCGAGGTGATCTTCCAGATACGCGACCAGCGCGTCCTCGTCGACGAGACGCTCGTAGTAGGTCTCGCTCATGGCGTTCTACGGAGTGTACCGTCCGTGGGGACGATCGATACGATGTCTGCCGTTGGATATCGGTTCGCGCTCGACATGGTATACGGTACCATAACTACGCTGCCTAACGAAAATAGTTACGCTGTCTTTCTTATTTTACAATGTTCACGTCCGTTAGCATAGGTTCCGGTCCGGCCCTGAGAATTCCGCTCGGTCAGTCCGTCCGCTCTCGTTGTCCGTCGACGATCTCGAGGACCTCCGCGGGCGACTCGATCCGATACGAGACCGCCGGCCCGTCCTCGGCCCCGAACGCGACGCCGTGCATCCCCATGTCGGCAGCTCCTTTCACGTCGTGGTCGTAGCGGTCGCCGATCATCAGCGACCGCTCGGGACTCACGTCGGCCTTCTCGAGCGCCGTCTCGAACATGGCCGGATCGGGCTTCGTCCGGCCGACTTCCTCGGAGGTCGTGATCGAATCGAAGTGCTCGCGGACGCCGAAGCGCTCGAGCATCGCTCGCCCCTCCGCGTCGTCGACGTCGCTGATGACGCCGACGTGGAGGTCTCGATCCGCGAGGCGCTCGATCGTCTCGGGCGCGCCCGGAATCGGCTTGATCGAATCGCGGACGATCTCGTCGAATCGGGGTTCCCACTCCTCGCACGGGATCTCTTCGCCCGCGATCGCCTCGACGCCCAGGTGATAGCCGTCGCGCGCGGACCGGAACTCGGTACCCTCGCGCTCGCGGAAGTAGTTTCCAACCGTGGTCCGCCACGTCTCGATCGCCTCTTCGAGCGTCGCGTCGACCTCGTGGCGCTCGCATAGCTCCGCGATGAACTCGGCGTGGGCACCCTGAACCGAATCGAGCGCCAAGATGACGCCGCCGATGTCCCAGAAGACGGCCTCCCACTCGGTGTCGGTGGAGCCGTCCGCGCTGTCGTTCACTGCTGCGTCGCCACTGCCGTCCGGTGACGGCTCCCCGCTCATCGGTCTGCCCTCCGGATCGCCGAGCGATCGACGTCGTCGAGGCTCATACACCCCGATAGCCCGACCACATAGGGCCGACCGAAGAGGACTGCGTCGGCACCGAGCGCGACCGCCCGCGACGGAGGCGAACGCCTCCTCGCTGCGTTCCTCGCGGGCGCGCTCCTCGAGACTCTCGTCGGAGACGGGAAACTGGGAGGTTCCTCCTCGAGCGTCCCGCTGAGAGAGACCTCGGTCTGTCGATTCAGTCCGTAGTCGGGTGTGCCAGGTGTCATGGATAGATTCGGTGACGGCCGATCGATCGCCGTCGCGTGAATACCTGTGCCAGCGATTGCCACTCACTTAACGGTACGGTATCCATACCCATCTTTATTAACAGTTGCTGCAAATAGTCGAGTGGAGCTAACAATGGTAACAAATCAGTCGCATGTTACAGTCGTAGGTGAGCGCGTATGAGTACCGACCGGTTCAGCGTCGACGGCGACGTCGCTATCGTTACCGGGTCCTCGAGCGGGATCGGGAAGTCGATCGCGGAGCGGTTCGCTGACGACGGCGTCGACGTCGTCGTCTGCTCGCGCGAGCAGGACAACGTCGATCCGGTCGCCGAGGAGATCAACGAGAGCGACAGTCCGGGGCGGGCGCTGGCGGTCGAGTGCGACGTGACCGACCGCGAGGCCGTCGAGGCGCTCGTCGAGGCCACCGTCGAGGAGTTCGGCGCGCTCGACGTGCTGGTCAACAACGCCGGAGCCTCGTTCATGGCCGACTTCGACGACATCTCACCGAACGGCTGGAAGACGATCATGGACATCAACGTCAACGGCACGTATCACTGCACGCACGCCGCGGCGGAGCATCTCAAGGACGGCGGCGGATCCGTAATCAATCTCGCCAGCGTGGCCGGCCAGCGGGGCTCGCCGCTGATGAGCCCGTACGGCGCGGCCAAGGCCGCGGTAATCAACCTGACGACGACGCTGTCCTACGAGTGGGCCCACGACGACGTCCGCGTCAACTGCATCGCGCCGGGCTTCGTTGCGACGCCGGGCGTCGAGAGCCAGATGGGCGTCTCCGCGGACAATATCGACCGCGAGGCGGTCGCCCGCCGCATCGGAACCGTCGAGGAGATCGCCGACGTGACGCAGTTCCTCGCCAGTCCCGCCTCGTCGTATCTCGTCGGTGAGACCATCACGGCACAGGGCGTCCCCCAGATCGACGAAGAGCACGAGGTCTGAACGCGGTTCCTGCAGTCGACTCGACCGTGACACCCGGGCCGTCGACATCGTTTAACGGCCCCGAATCCGCGTTATGACGGCCTCGAATCCGCGTTGTGCTCGTTCTCGGACCCTCACAGCGGTGCGTTCGCGGGCGAACCACGTGGCGTACGTGTGGATGCTAACACCCCCATGAGTGCCGTCGGAAAAAATACTCCGACCGGTTGCCCGGTCATTCAGTCGTCGCCCGATGCTGCCGCTCGCTGATCTCTGACGTGGTCGACGATCTCCTCGGTCTCGGCGGCGAACTCCTCGTGATCGACCTCGGCTCCGTGGAGCACCGTCGAGAAGTATCGCACGCCGCTCGCGATGCCGACCGCTTCCGATAGTTGCTCGTCCGTCGCGTCCTCGAGTTTCGCTTCCGCTTTGTGGAAGTGAACGCAGTACGGACACTGGAGCGCCGCTGCCGCCCCGAGACCGATCAACGCCTTCTCTCGCTGCTCGAGTTCGGTCTCGCCTAACTCGAAATCGCGAACGAGCCGCCAACTGTGGTCCGCGGCCGGCTCCGGAAGCGCTTCGATCCAGCTGGGTACCCGTCCCAGGTACTCTTCTATCTCCGATTGCGTATCAGTCGATACCATTTCGATCCCCTGTGGATCCCCCGCTCGCTATTCAGCCCAGTCCCGACTGCCGAGATACCGACGGGAAACCCACACTCTCTTACACCGAACTAGTAGATGAAACTATCACACTGTTATCTGATACCACGGGGTAGATATTTATCAACCCCTTCGGTACCGAGCGGGAAGGTTGGAGGGACAATTGCTCTTCGACGGCGGAAATTCGCCCGTGCTCGAGTCGAATTATAAACTGGCTCCCTCACGCCACCGGTTCCCATACACCCAAAAGGTCCCGTTCCGTCTGTGTCTGACGATGACTGACAGAGATGTCCACCTTCCCGTCGCCGCACAGCCGACGATCGACTCGATCGTCGACTACGCACGGACGGCCGAGGACGGCGGCTACGACTGCGCCTGGCTCCCCGAAACCTGGGGGCGAGACGGCGTCACCGTCCTGACGGCGATGGCCGAACGCACCGACTCGATCGATATCGGCTCGAGCATTCTCAACACCTACTCGCGGTCGCCGGCCCTGCTGGGACAGACGGCGGCGACGCTGCAGGAGCTCTCCGAGGGCCGATTTCGGCTGGGACTCGGCCCGAGCGGTCCCGTCGTGATCGAGAACTGGCACGGCGTCGAGTACGGCAACCCGCTCAGGCGGACCCGCGAGACGGTCGAGATCGTCCGGCAGGTGCTCTCGGGCGAGACCGTCGACTACGACGGCGACGACTTCGACCTCTCGGGCTTTCGCCTGCGCTGTGACCCGCCGGAGACGACGCCGCCGATCGAGGTCACTGGAATGGGTCCCAAGGCGGTCGAACTCGCGGGCCGCTTCGCCGACGGCTGGCACGGCATCATGCTCACCCCCGACGGAACGAGAGACCGACTCGAGGACATCGAACGCGGTGCCGAACTCGGCGACCGCGATCCCGACGAGGTCCAGGTCACCACCGGCGTCACCTGCTGTGCGCTGGACGACCCCGACGAGGCCCGCAGACTCACCCGCCAGCACATCGGCTTCTATATCGGTGGCATGGGCACGTTCTACCGCGACGCCCTCGAGCGACAGGGATACGACGAGGCCACCGAAATCCACGACGCCTGGCAGGATGGCGACCGCGAGCACGCCCTCGAACTGGTCGACGAGACCATCCTCGACGACCTCTGTGCGGCCGGCGACCCGGAGACCGCCCGCGAGAAACTCGAGGCGTACGAGGCCGTCGACGGTCTCGACGCCATCGCGGTCAGCTTCCCGCGCGGCGCGAGCGAAGAACAGGTCCGACAGACGATGGACGCGGTCGCGCCCGGTAACTGAGCGAGTCTCGAGATCGAATCTGTTTCTCCGTCACTGTACTGAAACGCCGGAGTTGGTGACTACAGCTGTAAATCGGGCAGTGGGATCCGACGGGAGGGAGCGAGAGAAGTGTCCTGCTACCGTGGCAACAGGGAATCGCCACGCCCTCCCCAGCCGATTCGCTCACGCCTGCGGCGTTCGCTCATCCCTCGCGCAGTATCGGCGGCCGCCCTCACTTCGTTCGGACGGCCGACAGCGCGCGCCACCGCGGGCTGGAGGATCAATTTGGAGTGATACGTCGGTTACCTCTATTGAGAGGGAATTTCACGACCAGTTCTGGATAAAGAAACCGTGCCACTATCTACTGGGAAGTGGCTCCTCCGTTTCCGACGAGAAACGAATTATTCGACAGCTACAAGCCGCGCATCGTCCCAGTTCGTGGTATGCCCGGCAAGGTGAGTCCGGACGACCTGCTGACCCACGTCTTCGAGCGGACCGGGGCGGCCGAGACGGACGAGACGGTTGTACAGGGCCCCGCGGACGGCGAGGACGCCGCCGCGATCGACTGGCCCGACGGCGAGGGCACGCTCGTGGTCAGCTCCGATCCGATCTCGCTGGCCGCCGAGGGAGTCGGCGAGCTCGGCGTCTACGTCGCCACGAACGACGTCGCCGTCTCGGGGGCGGACCCGCGCTGGCTGACGGCCGTCGTCTTGCTCCCGAGTGACGCCGATAGTGCTGACAACGACGCCGCCGACAGCGATGCCACCGCCGACAGCGATGCCACCGCCGACAGCGATGCCACCGCCGACGGCACCGACTCCGGTGGCTCCCTGCTCGAGGAGATTTCCCACGACCTCGACGCCGCCGCCCGCGAGGTCGGCGCGTCGATCGTCGGCGGCCACTCCGAGTACGTCGACCAGCTCGAGCGGCCGCTGCTCTCGCTGACGGCGATGGGGGCGACGAACCGGTTCGTCCCGACCGGCGGCGCAGCGCCCGGCGACGCCGTGATCCTCACCAAGGCGGCGGGGCTCGAGGGGTCGGCGATCCTCGCGGCGGACTTCGGCGACGAACTCGACGTCGACCCCGACGTCCGCGAGCGCGCCGAGGCGTTCCTCGGGGAGATCAGCGTCGTTCCCGACGCTCGGGTCGTCCGCGACTTCGCGACGGCGATGCACGATCCGACGGAGGGCGGCGTCGCGGCCGGTCTGCTCGAGGTGGCCCGCGCCTCGCGCGTCCGCCTCGCGGTGGACCGCGACGCCGTGCCGATCCGCGAGGAGACCGCGGCGCTGTGCGAGGCCGCGGGCGTCGATCCGCTGCGGATCTTCGGCTCCGGCGCGCTGCTCGCGACCGTCCCCGCCGACGCGGTCGCCGACTGTCTCGCGGCGCTCGATGACGCGGGGCTCGCGACCGCCGAAATCGGCACCGTGCGAGCCCTCGACGGCGGCGACCCCGAACTCCGCCTCGACGACGAGTCGATCACCGAGCCGATCGAGGACGACCTCTATCCCCTCTGGGAGCGGGCGGACAGCGAGGAGTGATCGCTCGGCGCAGGGGGCACGGAGTCCCAGCTCGGACTGCGACCCGACGAATGCGGGACCGTTCCGTGTGCGTATTCTTGGTTGGGACTTATTGACAGGGATTTGCACCTAGAGACATGGCCAAGATCGCGTACGAAAGCCCCGAGGGGACGACGTCGAAGGAGATCGACGCCGACCAGATCACCGACTCAGGAAAGGTCCAGGGCGTTCGGATTCGACTCGAGGACGAGGGCTTCATCCACCTGCCGTACACGCGCCTGTACTGGATCCGAATGAGCGAGGAGGAAGGGAGAGTCGACTACTCGTCGGCGTAGACGGCAGCGGTCCGCCGATCGGCCAAATCAGGGCGTCATCACGACCTTGATGCAGTCGTCGTCCTTGTTGTTGAACGTCTCGTACATCTCCGGGCCGTCCTCGAGGCCGACCTGATGGGTGATGACGAACGAGGGGTCGATCTCGCCGTCCTCGATCCGCTCGAGCAGTGGGTTCAGATAGCGCTGGACGTGGGTCTGACCCGTCTTGATTGTCAGAGCCTTGTTCATGACCGAACCGAACGGGAGGTTGTCGGAGCGGCCGAGGTAGACGCCCGGTACCGAGAGCGTCCCGCCCTTCCGACAGCACTTGATCGCCTGTCGGAGGACGTGGGGCCGGTCGTCCTCGAGGCGCGCCTCCTGTTTGACCTGATCGGCGATGCCCATGACGCCCGTGCCGTGGGCCTCCGTCCCGACCGCGTCGATACAGCGATCCGGGCCGCGGTTGCCGGTCATCGCCATCAGCCGATCGTAGACGTCGTCCTCCTCGAAGTGGATGATCTCCGCGTCGCCGTGGTCTCTGGCCATCTCGAGCCGTTCCGGGATCCTGTCAATGGCGATCACCCGGTCGGCACCGAGCATCCACGCGCTCTGGATCGCGAACTGGCCGACCGGGCCACAGCCCCAGACCGCGACCGTGTCGTTCTCCTCGATCTCGGCGTTTTCGGCGGCCATATACCCCGTCGGGAAGATGTCGGAGAGGAAGAGGACCTGCTCGTCCGGGAGGTCGGACTCGATCGCGATCGGACCGATGTCAGCGTACGGCACCCGCAGGTACTCCGCCTGACCGCCCGCGTAACCGCCCAACATGTGGGAGAACCCGAGCAGACCGGCCGGCGAGTGGCCCATCATCTTGCTCGCCATCTCGGCGTTCGGGTTCGAGTTATCGCAGAGCGAGTACAGCTCCTCCTCGCAGAACCAACACGAGCCACAGCTGATCGTGAAGGGAACGACGACCCGGTCGCCGACCTCGAGGGTCTCGACCTCGTCGCCGACCTCGATCACCTCCCCCATGGGCTCGTGGCCGAGCACGTCCCCCTCCCGCATCCCGGGCATGTAGCCGTTGTAGAGGTGGAGATCGGAGCCGCAGATGGCGGTCGCCGTGATCTCGATTATCGCGTCGGTCGGATTGACGATCTCGGGCTCAGGGACGTCATCGATGCGAACGTCCTGTTCGCCGTGCCAGGTGAGCGCCCTCATCGGACCCTCCCGTCGCTCTCGTCTCGATTCGATTCGGCCGATTTCGCCGCGTGACTACCGTTCATTGTGGAATCCTCGGAAACAAGCCACACGAAATAACGCACTAAAGATGGCCCCTGCTTTTGCAACGACACCTGTTGATATTTATATAGTTTAGTGACCGCAGTCCGGCAGCGGCTTCGCTGTTGCCACCACCTGCCGCTCCTCGTGACGACGACCTCGGACGGGGAAGAGTCGGACTACGCCCGTCGCGACTCGAGGCCGTCGATCTCGAGTCGGCCGACGACGGCGGGTACGAGGAAGATTCCGGCGAGGAGCGCCGCGTAGAGGACGACGAGCAGGGGCTCGACCGTCGCGACGACGGACTCGACGGCCATGACGAGGGCGACGAATCCGCCGCCGAGACCGACCAGCACGACGGCCTCGAGTCGGGATCGTAGCGCCGGCAGAGCCGGGAGCCGCCGCGAGGCGAGTACCCCACCGATAGAGCCGCCGAGTCCGAGCAGCGAGTCGTCCGTCCCCGCGACGACGGTGGCCGGAACGGCGAGGACGAGCGCGATCGCGAACCCGATCGTCGGGTCGCCGCGCGTGACCCGTTCCATGACCGCGACGAAGGCGATTCCCAGGGCCACCCCGACGAGGACGTCACCGAGGTAGTGGACGCCCAGCGCGACCCGGGACAGCGAGACGGCGGCGATCAGTACACCGGCACCGGTGACCGCTCGCCGGTCTCCCAGTCGGTCGTACGCCGAGACGAGGCCGCCGTAGACGACGGTCGCCGCGAACGCGTGGCCGCTGGGGAAGCCGTACCCCTCTCGCTCGCCCTCGAGCGCGATCAGCGTGGCGTCCGCCGGCGGTCTCGGCAGCCCGAAGAGCGCCTTGAGCGACAGCAGGAGCGCCAGTCCGGCGATCGCGTAACTGATCACGAGCGCACTGCGGCGGCGGTCCACACACCAGAACAGGACCGCGAGCAAGAGCATGAGCGCTGTCGTCCCGCCGAGTTCAGTCACGAAGACGACGAGATCAGCGTATTCGACCGGAACGGCGTCGCGAACGGCCGTGCTCTGCTCCTCGAGTCGCATGTCACCGGTCGTTACTCTCACGGGAAGATAAATGTGGGGAGTCGCTCGCAGTCCGTCCCGGTTCAGCGCCGAGCCGCGTGGCGTCGGCTCACTGCCGCGCCCACTCGAGCATGCGCTCGTAGACGGGATCGGACGCCAGCGCCTGCGAGTCGCCGACTAGCACCAACGCGCGCTTGGGTCGGGTCAGGGCGACGTTGATCCGGCGGTAGTCCTCGAAGATCGGCCCCTCGAGCGAACCGGTCGCGGTAAAGGAGACGATGATGACCTCCTGGCTCGAGCCCTGGAAGCGGTCGACGGTGTCGACGGCCACGTCGTCCGGGACGTGCTTGGAGATTTCCGAGACCTGCGCGCGGAATGGGGCGATGACGCCGATCTCGGATCGCTCGAGGCCCGCGTCCTCGTAGGTTTCGATCAGGTCCGCGATCCGCGCGGCCTCCTCGCTGTCGGTGTACCGGCTCCCGTCGCCCGCGACGTCGACGAACGAGACGGGATCTCGCAGCGTCTCGGGCAGCGTGTCGCGGGAGACGCCCTCGAGGTCGTCCAGGGTTCGCCCTGCGACTGCGGGCGTCGCGGGCCGAAGCCGACCGTCGTAGAACTCGGTGGAGGCGAAGACCTGGATTCGCTGATTCATTCGGTACTGCTTGGTCAACATGACGCCGGCATCGGGATAGCGCTCGACGAGGCGTTCGAACAGCGACTCGGTGAGGTCGTTCTCGGCGCGAACGACCGGCGGGAGCTGTTCGTGGTCGCCCACGAGGACGAACCGCTCGGCCAGATTGATAGCCGCGCAGGTTCCCGGTTCCGTCAACTGCGCAGCCTCGTCGACCAGCGCGACGTCGAACTGCTGTTCCTTCATGACTCGCGATCCGCAGGTCGACGTCGTCGCCGCCACCACCTGCGCGTTCTGTAGTTTCGCGACGCGATCCTCGGGATCGCCCGCTCGCTCGAGGCGGTACGGCTCCATGTCGTCGCGGATTCCGCTCTCCGAACCGACGCGGACGACTCGCTCTTCGTCGATCACGTCCTCGAGTTGCTCGAGTAAGGCCTCCAACGCGTTGTCGACGGCGCGATTGGTAAAGGCCGAGAGCAGGACCCGTTCGTCGCGTTCGACCATCGCGCGGATGGCTCGAGCGATGGTGTAGGTCTTCCCGGTGCCCGGCGGGCCGTGGATCAGCGCGCAGTCCTCTGCGCCGACGGCCTTCGTCACGGCCTCGTTCTGGCGCTCGTTGTTGCCGATGAACTCTTCGCCGATCTCCTCGAATTCGGGATCCGCCCGGCCGAACAGGACGTCCTTGCGCCGCTCGTCGCCTTTCAGGAGCGCGTCGTGCATCGCGACGAGCAGCCGATCCGTCGTCAGTTCGGAGGGATAGACGTCGAGCCGCGTGACTTCGACCGGCTCGTCCGCCGTGACCACGATCTCGTCGTCGAGTCGCTCGATCCGCGCTAACTCCGAATCGCCACGGACCGGGTCACCGTCGCTCGCGAGCACCAGATCGCCCTCCCGGAGCTTCGAGTTCGCGCCGCCGGGCCGCTCGGCCCGCAGTTCCCAGCGCCCCTCCGAGAGTTCACGCTTCTCGACGAACTCGAGGTCGATCAGCGCGCGGTCGTCGTCGGCCCGCTCCTCGGCGCTCTGCTCCCAGAGCTTGGCGTACTCGTGGTGAACCTCCCGGCGCTCCTCTTCGATCGCCCGATAGAAGCGGTCGAAGTACTCGAGTTCCTCGTCGGGCAGCGGTTGCCCGATCTGGCCGGCTTTCGACTCCTGATCCAGCCGGCCGGAGACGACCATGCAGGTGTCCTGTTCGAAGCAGTACTCGCATTTCGCCTCGGCCTCGTAGCCGGTCGGGATATCGCCCGACACCTCTTTCGCCGCGATCTCGTTCCGGAGCCGGACGACGTACTTCAGGAGCCCGTCACCCATCGAGAACTCCTTCGCCGGGTTGAGATCGCCGGTCTCCTCGTTGCGATCTAACACCGAGTTCTTCGTGTAGAGCAGGGTTCCGATGTCGACGTCGCCGCCGTGTTCCTCGAGCAAGAGGGCGTAACAGGCGGCCTGGACCTTGTCCTTGAACCGCGGTTCCTTCTTGAGGTTCTTGCCGGTCTTGAGTTCGACCGGTGCCCCGCGGCGAACGGCGTCGGCCCGGCCGCGGATGCCGAACGTCTCGCTGATGAGCAACTGTTCCGAGCGCCACTCGTCTTCCGCCTCGTCTAACCGGCCCTGCTGGAGCCAGCCCTCGATCGCCGTCGCGTTCTCTCGGACGTCCTCGGCGACGGCGTCGGCCGTCTCGCCCAGCAGTCCCAGTTGGAGGCCCCGTTCCTCGACGCGGGTCTCGATCGATTCCTCGAGGTCGCGCCCGCGCAACAGATCGCCGAAGACCTCGTGGACGAGCGTTCCCTTCACGACGGGGTAGTTCAGCGGCACCCCGGAGAGCTTGTTCAGGTAGTAGAGTCGGGGACACTCGACCCAGTTGCGGATCGACGTCACGCTCACGAGGAAGGAGGGCTCGACGACGACGTAGGACTCGCCCGTCGTCGCGTACTGAGTCTCGCCGTCGTACTCCTCCTCTTTGACGTTCGTCACGAGCAGTTCCATCCCCGGCTCGAGCAGTTCGGCCGACTCGGTCCACTTGTTCCAGAGCGTCACCGTCGTCGTCTCGCGGCCGTCCGCGAGCGTCGCCGTTCCACCGTCGCCTCGAGCGAGGGATGCATCGCCGGTCGGCGCGTCGTCGGCCGGTCGAATCGGGACTTCGGCGAGGTCACTCTCGCCGTAGCTCGTCGACACCGACCGCACGTCGACCTCGCCCGCGACGGTTCCGCGTACGTGCACAGCTATCGTCACGGGCGAGCGATCAAAAACGCTATCGGTCGCGTCGGCACGCGCTTTCGCCGGCCGTCCGCTCGAACCGAATCGGTCGGGCGATCGACGCGCCGGGTCGGTAATACCGTGTTACCCACGGTTTCGGCTCCGCTCGAATCGACACAACGATTGGAACGGACGCGGCGCTTTTGAGAACGCGAGCCGTACGTTCGCTGCTATGAGTGACCCGAACGGCGACGATCGTCGGACGAGCGACGAGTCCGGAGCCGACGTCGGGACCGGGACGAACGACGGGCCGACCAATCGGCGAGAAGAGGCGGCCGCCGACATCGACTCCGGAACCGGCGTCGGAGACGGGGAGCGCTCCGGGGGCCGCGATCCGCGCGACGAGTCGGTACAGGTCGCGAACGAGGAGCGCCGGCGCAAGACCTCGGTCATCAGCCTGCTCGTCGCCGTCCTCGGCGCGTGGGTCGCCCTCTCCGTGCTCGTCTTCCAGACGGATCCGGCACCGCTGTGGAACGACGTGCTGGTCGGACTCGTCGTCCTCGTCGCCGCCGGCTACAACTACTACCGGGTGTCCAACGACGTCCCGCTCAGTACCGGTATCGCGTCGTTGATCGCCGTCCTCGGCGTCTGGCTGATCGTTTCGGCCGCGCTGCTCGAGATGGCCGGTGGGCTGTTCTGGAGCACCCTCGCGACCGGGCTTCTGATCGCCGGGCTAGCGGGGTATAACGCCTACGAAGCCCGCGAGGCCAGAACCGTCGCGACCGAGACCGGGCCGGGCGTTTAGGCGTTCCCCGGGCCGTACTCGGTCTCGAGTCGACGGACGTGGTGTTCGGCAGCGTGGTGCCCCATCGCGACGACGGAAAAGCCGACCATGATTGCGGCGAACGTGATCGAGACGGCAGGCGAGACGCCGTTGACGTAACTATTGCATAACTGACCGAGCGCCAGCGTGACCGGTGCGAGCGTCAGCAGTGCGCTCTTGGCCGGGGTAGCGCGAAACAGTTCGACGAGCGAGAGTGAGTGGCGGACGGACATAGGGAAAGCGTCAGTTACGTTTCCTGACGGGGGAGCCCCCGTATTCCTTTTGGTTCAAATCAGTCGTTTTGACGACCGACAGAATCCCTGTGGCGTCTTTCGGCGTAACCGACACGTTCATTCTGTCGGCGGCCGAACCGTCGCGTATGCGGATTCGCGAGTGGCAGGACGTACTCGAGGACGTCACCGAACGGAACGTCGATCCGGAGGACTGGCGCGCGGTCGCCGGTGACCGTGCCGGCGGCGTCGGCGAAGACATGTACCTCGCACATCCCCGGGCCGGCGTCTTCTTCCTGAAAACGTACGCGAAGAATCCCTTCGAGGTCCGCGGCGTCGGCACACGGGTCGCCCGCAACCTCGACGACGAGATCGGCTCGTTCATGCCCGAACGGGACTCGGGCGGCCGCTTCGCGGTCCAGTCTCCGCCCGAGGACGAATCGGAGGCTGAAACGGTCGGCAAGCGCCTCGAGACCGTCCTCGAGACGCACGCGGACGCGCCGACCCGGCCCCAGGACCTCTTCGACGACGTGATGGAGGCCATGGAGAGCCCCGCCTTCGGGCCCATGGAGTACGATCAGTACGACCGTCCCGACGAGCTCGCGGACCTCTCGGAGCGGTTCGAGGAGGCCGACGAACTGCTGAACGCGGAACTCGACGACCTGATCGAGACCGACGAGGTCGACCGAGGCTTCATGTGAACGGTCGCGGCTTCATGTGAACGCGATCCGTTTCGGCGGATCCACCGGAGACGCCCGGCCGTCCTCGTCGCCGCCTGCGTCTGCGTCCGATGACTCTTTGGGAGCGGGCTTCGACGGTTGAGCCATGCCACCGAGCGCGAGCGCTGAGGCCGCCGTCCGCGACTACTACGACGCACTCCGCGACGGCGACCCCCTCACACCCTTCTTTTCGGACGCCGAGTCGACCGTCAAGTTCGGTATCAGCGAGTCCCTGTTCGGGGGGAGCGAGGTCGCCGCGGCCCTCGAGGAACAGACCGAGACGACCGACGAGTGGGTCGTCGAGAGCGGGAATCTCGTCGTCACCGACCGCGACGGCGTCGCGACGTTCGCCGACGAGGTGACGATGGCCTGGACGGACGTGACGACCGGCGAACGGTACCGGTTCGACAGCCGCTGGAGCGGAACGCTGGTGGAACGGACTTCGGACGACGGCTCGAGCGCGAGCGACTGGCAGTTCGTCGCGATGCACGTCAGCGCGCCGCACGACCTATGAGCCGGGGTCGCGGTCCGGGGCGGGGTCCCTCGCGCTCGAGCGATGTAGCGGACGGAAGCGGTCAGCTCAAGGCGGTCTTCGTCCTGCTGGTCGGACTCTCCGGTGGCTTGGTCGCCCTCCAGAGCAACGCTTCGCTGCTGGTCATCGGCGCGGCGATACTCGGCGGCAGCGTCGCCGGCGGGGCGTTGCTCTGGTATCTGCTCTGGATTACGACCTGACCGAACCTCGATGTCGAGTCCGCGTGCAGTGGCGCGTGCTGTGCCACGACGAGCGACCGGCGAGTCGCGGAACGAACGTGCGCGAGGTCTTCGTGAACGGAGTGAACGACGGCGCGGAAGACGCGAAGCGTCTTCCTGTGGGTGAGCGGGGAAGCATGACCGAGCGATAGCGTGGGACCGCCGGTCCCACGCCCTATCCGAATAGTGCGAGACCGCCGGTCTCACAGATCCTGCGATAGTACGAGGCCGCCGGCCTCGCAAATCATGCGAACGGGCTGACGGCCCGTGAACGGACGGCGGTAGCGCCGCCGTGAGCGGACGGGCACGGAGGGCCCGCGAGGAGAAATCGGCTGCGGAGGGCGTGGCGATTCTCTGCCGCTACGGAGCAGGAAATTCGGCTTCGGTAATACGACGGGCGGCTCAGCAGTAGACGAGAAATCGACGCTTCGACTCGAGAGACGACTCACTCGAGACGCAGTCGCCTATCGGCGATCGACGCGCTGGATCCACGTCCCCGGCGCGTCGAGTTCGTCGTGGCTGGGGAGGTTCTCGGGCCCCTCCCAGACCAGACTCGCCGTCTCGAGGTCGCGGACGGCGACAATGTGCTCGAAAAAGTTCTTGCCGCGCTCGTACTGGCGCTCTTTGAGGCCGAGGCCGAGCAGCCGGCGGAAGAGCTTCTGGAGCGGGCCTCGGCCCTGCCGCCGCGCGTCGAGTTTGCGCCGCAGGTCCTCGTACTCGTCGTCGAAGGCGTGGTCCATCAGGAGTTCGGCGTACCCCTCGACGACGGTCATCGCGGCGTCGAGGTCGCGGAAGGCGTCCCGATCGAACGAGCCCTCCGACAGCGTCGCGATGCCGTCTTCCATGCGGGTCTCGAGGTGGTCGGAGAGCCACGGCGCGGCCCCGAACTCGGCGGCGTGGGTCACCTCGTGGAAGGCGATCCAGCGGCGGAACCGGTCCGCGTCCACGTCGAGTTTGTCGGCCGCGTTGAGGATGTTCGGCCGGACGAAGTACAGCGCGTGATCGTTGGCGGGCGCGTCGGCCAGGAGAAGCGGATCGTACTGGCCGAGGACGTTCCGTCCGAGGAAGGAGAGCAGGACGGTCATCGTTCCCGTATTGATCGTCCGGGCGACGCCGGGGAACGCGCCGGTATGGGTCTCGAGCGCGCCCATGACGCGCTCGAAGGTGGCGACGTTGGCGTCGATCCAGTGGTGACGGTTCTGGATTTCGACGGTCTCGGGGACGTCAAAGTCGACGCCCGAGACCGTTCGTACAGCCGCCCGGGCGTCCCGGACGTCGCGGGCGTAGGCCTCGCTCTCCCCGTGCTCGAGATCGAGCGAGCCGGGATCCGTCGCGGCCTTGGCGGCGTCGGCGGCCGACCGCCAGTCGATCGCATCGTCACCGGACGCCCCGGCAACCGCCCGGGCGCTACGATAGAGATTCACGACTGTCCGTACGGCGAGGACGCGCAAAAACGTTCGGCTCGGCCCGCGAGTGAAACACAGCCGAACGGATCGCCGGCGGGCGGTTAGTTGACGATAACGTCGGGCTCCTCCTCGGCCTCGAGCTCCGGCTCTTCGTCACCGCCGCGGAACTTCTTGGCGGCGGCGGCGATGCCGACGAGGACGACGAGCGCGATCAGCGCGCCGACGGCGCTCTTGCCTTTGCCGCCCGACTCGTCGTCCGTGTCCTCGTCGGTCTCGGTCTCCAACTCGCGGTCCGTCTCGGGTGCCGATTCGGTCCCGCCGATCGGCAGCGACTTGCCGATCGATCCCAGATCGAGCCGCGTCTCGCCGTCGATGTGCAACTCTACGAGGGTAAACTTCTTGTCGCCCATGAGCGGACGGTCAACGAGTGCACACTTAGCCGTTTGGTTAGGTCCACGCTATTGAAGCGTGTAGGTGATGGTTACGGCAGTCGCCGTCCCGTCGCGCTCGCCATCACCGCCCTCGAAATCGAGGGGCGGCGAGTCCGTTCCGTGGCGCTCTCGCCCACGGGACGCGGTAGCGGCTCCCGTCATGTCGAAATCGGACTCCGGACCGGTACGATTAAGTGTCCGTCACCTGCGGTCTTTCGTATGAGTGGACGACCGCTGGACGTCCTCGAGGCGTCACTCGGCGAACGCGTTACAGTGCGACTCAAGAGTGGCGACGAGTACGTCGGCGATCTCGCCGGCTACGATCAACACATGAATCTGGTGCTCGAGGACGTGACGATTCCCGTCCAGGGCGAAGTCGAAGAGGAGCCGCCGGCCGAAGACACAACCATTATACGCGGCGATAACGTCGTTTCGATCACTCCATGACTGGTGCAGGAACCCCGAGCCAAGGAAAGAAGAACACGACGACCCACACGAAGTGTCGTCGTTGCGGTGAGAAATCGTATCACACGAAGAAAAAAGAGTGCTCGTCGTGTGGCTTCGGCAAGTCCGCCAAACGACGCGGCTACGAGTGGCAGTCGAAGTCCGGCGACAACTGATCTCTCCGTTCTCTCGTTCGGTTCTGCCGGTTTTCGATCGATGACGTAGCGGCCGCTGTTCTCGATTCCAGTGCCGGTGATCGATACCGTTCTACTGAGGCCACGGTGTCGATGGACAGCCCTTAGTTCGACGCCGCGAAGGGTCGCGTATGGAACCGACAGACGCCTTCGCCGGCCTCGAGTGCGTCGACTGCGGGGCTACCGTCGACGCCGCCGAGACCCACCGCTGTCCGGACTGCGGCGGCTCGCTCGATCCGAGCTACGACTACGACGCGATCGATCTCGATCGCGAGACGCTCGCCGCCCGGCCGTTCGACTCGCAGTGGCGGTACGCGGAACTGCTGCCGTTCGCCCGCGAGTCGGCGGTGACGACGAACGAGGGGGCGACGGCGCTGGTCGACTGCCCCGATCTGGCCGCCGAACTCGGCGTCGAGCACGTACTGATCAAAGACGAGGGCCGGAACCCGACGGGCTCGGTCACGGACCGCGGCGCGTCGGTGGCCGTCACCGCGGCCGCCGCCCACGGCGCGAGCGACATCGCGCTCCCGTCGCCGGGCAACGGTGGACAGGCCGCCGCGGCCTACGCGGCCCGCGCGGGACTCGAGTCCCACGCATACCTCCCCTCGCGGTCCGGCTTTACCAACAAGGCCATGGTCAACGTCCACGGCGGAGACATGAACGTCGTCGGCGGCCGCTACGGCGACGCCGTCGGCGCGTTCGAGGAGGGGCTCGCGGAACACGACGACTGGTACTCGCTCCGGGCCTTCGAGACGCCGTATCGCCACGAGGGCGCGAAGACGCTGTTCTACGAACTCGTCGAACAACTCGAGTGGACCGTGCCCGACGTCGTCGCCTATCCGACGGGGGCCGGGACCGGACTCGTCGGACTCGCGAAGGCCGCGCGGGAGTTCCGCCAACTCGGGCTGACCGACGAGCTACCCGCTCTCTACGCCGCCCAGGCGGCCGGCTGCGCGCCGATCGTCGAGGCGGTCGACGACGGCCGCGACGAACACGAGCCGGTCGAACACCCCGACACGATCTGTGGCGAACTCGAGATCCCCGACCCGACGGCGAGCCCGCGGGTCCTCGAGGCGATCCGCGAGAGCGACGGTGGCGCGGTCGCGACCGAGGATCCGGACATCCTCGAGTCCGCGGCGCGGGTGGCCCAGGCGGAGGGGCTCGAACTGATCCCGAGCGCGGCGGCGGCCGCCAGCGGGGCGTGGGAACTCGCGGAGCACGGCGCGTTCGACGGCTCGGAGACGGTCGTCATCGTCAACACTGGCGCGGGCAACAAGGAGGCCGACGTGTTGCGCAGTCATCTGATGAGTCAGGGCGTGTAGGCGAAAACCGCAGTAGCCGGTGATATCGCCGGGTAGCGGTCGTCTAACCGCTATCAGTGGAGCAGGTCGACCGCGAGAGCCGAACCCTTTCACCGACAGAGCCTTGTCTCCGAGACGAGTAGAGGGACCGAGTTCAAATGTGTGAACATTCACCAGAGTGTTCGAACGGGGTCTCGTGCCAGCTCGTCCTCGAGAACGGACAGACTGGCCTCGAGACCGCCGAATACTACTGTAAGGCACACCTCGTGCTCCGGATCTGGGAAGTCGAGAACGACAGCTCGATGCGAGCCGTCAGCGCCGAGCAACTCTAAGCGCACGCCGGACGTCGAACGCTCCGTCCGTCCCGGACCGACACTGTGCCGTCGCGCGATGACCGGCCGGATCGCCGATAGGCGGGGGGATCGAAATCGGACGCTGCTGGCTACCATACCGGGCCAGCGGCCGTCGGCGGACCGAGCCTGCGGACGGGCTCGAGCGCGCGATCCGCGAGACGGGGGCGTTCCGTAGCGCTTTTGCTGGTTGTCGGGAAACGACGCGGTATGACTACCCCCTGGGACGACTGGAACCACATTCTCAAGATCGACCCGGACAAGGAGCTCCCCGAGGGCGTGACCTACGGCGATCTCTGTGCGACGGGCACCGACGCGATCGAAGTCGGCGGTACCATGGGCATCACCGAGGAGAACATGAGCGCGGTCATCGAGGCCTGCGCCGAACACGACGTCGCCCTCTATCAGGAGCCCTCGAATCCCGACGTCGTCCTCGAGGACGACGCGCTGGACGGCTATCTCATTCCGACCGTCTTCAACGCCGGATCGCCGTTCTGGATCACCGAGGCCCACAAGGAGTGGGTCCGGCTCGAGGGCGAACTCGACTGGGAGCGCACGACGACGGAGGCTTACATCGTGATGAACCCCGAGGCCGACGTCGCGGAGCTGACGGAGGCCAACTGCGATCTCGGTGCCGACGACGTCGCCGCCTACGCGACGGTCGCCGAGCACATGTTCGGACAGGAGATCGTCTACGTGGAGTACTCCGGTATGCTCGGCGACGAAGCGGTCGTCGAGGCCGCCGCCGAGGCGACTGACGAGTCGACGCTGTTCTACGGGGGCGGCATCCACGACTACGACTCCGCGTACGCGATGGCCCAGTACGCCGACGTCATCGTCGTCGGCGATCTCGCACACGACGAGGGCATCGAGGCGGTTCGGGAGACCGTCGACGCGGCCAACGACGCCTGACCGGCGATCGGACATCGGTCGCATCGATTCGGTTCCGATCGACTACGGGAGACGTCCGCGATCTACTGTCGGACTGGACAGTGGCCTCAACTGTTTTGTCACTTCGTCGTGGACGTCACTGCATGAGTCTCTTCGCCGCGTTCGAGGCGTCGTCGCCGGCGTTGGTCCTCGGGCCGACCCTCGAGGCCCTGCCGTCGGTCGACGTCGAACTCGAGCGTCAGTACGCCCTCGATCCCGACCGGCCCATCGCGTTCTGTCGGGTTCGCTGTCGCGACCGCGACGGACTCGACCGCGCGCTCGCGGCCGACGACACGATCGACGAGTTCGAGCGGATCGGTGGTGCCGACGGCGAGAGCCTCTACCGACTCCAACGGAGCGAGACGGACGTCATCGGCGCGTATCGCGAGTGGGTCGACGCCGGCGGCGAGCTACTCGAGTGTCGCGGCTCGAACGGCCGCTGGGAGGTCGAGATGCGGTTCCCCGATCGCGACTCGTTCGGCCGCTATCACGAGTTCCTCGCGAGCGAGGGCGTCTCGCTCGAGTTACAGCGCCTCGCCGACGGCGACGGGGGGCGACGCCGCGGACACCGATCCGCTCTGACCGACGCCCAGCGGGAGGCGCTCACGCTGGCCCACGAGCACGGGTTCTTCGAGGTGCCCCGCGAGACGGGGCTCTCCGAGATCGCCGCTCAGCTCGGGATCTCGAAACAGGCCGTCAGCGAACGGCTGCGGCGCGGCCAAGCACAGTTGATCGACCAGCAACTCGTCGAGTGAGGCCGCGCCGGGACACGGGATCGACCCTCACTCAGCGGCCATGTCCCGCAGCCGGGGGAGCACTCCCGTCACGTCCTCGCGGAGCACCGCGTCGGCGATATCGTCGCACGGCGTCGACTCGAGGTTCACGATGCCGACCGTCGCGCCGGCCGACGCGGCGAGTCGGGGGAGCGAGGCCGCAGGCTCGACGACCAGCGAGGACCCGATCGCGAGGAAGACGTCGCTCTCGCGGGCGAGCGATCGGGCCCGCTGGATGACGGCTCCCGGGAGCTGCTCGCCGAAGAGGACGACGTCGGGTTTGAAGACGCCGCCGCACTCGCAGGTCGGCGGCAGTTCGCCGTCGGCCGCGCGCTCGAAGATCGGATCACCGTCCCGGCGTTTTCCGCAGTCGGTACAGCGGACCCGCTGGGAGTTGCCGTGAAGCTCGAGGACGGTCGTCTCGTCTCCATCGCTGGCCGCTTCCTCGCGAACCGAGTCGGCCGCCTCGCCGTGCAGTCCGTCGGTGTTCTGGGTGAGAATCGCCTCGAGGTCGCCGTCCCGTCCCATCGCGGCCAGCGCCTCGTGGGCCGCGTTCGGCTCGTACTCCTCGTCGAACATCTCTCGCTGAAGATCGACGCGATCCGACCAGAACCCTTCGGGATCGCGCTGGAACCTGCCGTAGGCGAACTGGCCCTCGTCGAACTTCTCCCAGACGCCGTCGTCCCCGCGGAAGGTCGGCACCCCCGACGGGGCCGAGATACCCGCGCCGGTGAAGGCGACGGCCGTGTCTGCGCGCCGTATCTCGTCGGCGAGTCGCTCGAGGTCGTCCATACCGGATAGTCGTCCCGAACGCTGAAAACTCGTCGTGGTGTGTTCCCAGGGAAGTCGGCCGTCTCGAGCGGTCCCACGAGGGTCGCTATCATCTCTCGAAGAGCGGCGGCTCCGAACGACTGTGCTTAAGTTCCGCCTGCGTGAATCGGGTGGTATGCAGGACAGAACCTACACTGCCGACGCCGAGCCGGGCGACGACGTGACGGTCGCCGGCTGGGTCCACGAGACTCGCGATCTCGGGGGCATCGCATTCCTGATTCTCCGGGACACCTCGGGCAAGATCCAGATCAAGTTCGAGAAAGACGAGATGGACGACGACTTAGTCGAGACGGGACTGGACGCCTCCCGCGAGAGCGTCGTCAAAGTCTCCGGCGCGGTCGAGGAGGAGCCGCGCGCGCCGACGGGCGTCGAGATCACGCCCGACTCCGTCGAGGTCATCGCGTCCGCCGATCCCGAACTGCCGCTCGATCCCTCAGAGAAGGTCGACGCCGACCTCTCGACGCGACTGGATAACCGCACTCTCGACCTCCGGAAGGACGAGGTCCAGACGATCTTCGAGGTTCGCTCGGACGTGCTGCGGGCGGTCCGCGATCAGTTCCGCGACTTCGACTGTACGGAGATCAACACGCCGAAGATCGTCGCCACCGGGACGGAGGGCGGCACCGAACTCTTCCCGATCACGTACTTCGGCGAGGAGGCCTTCATGAACCAGTCGCCGCAGCTGTTCAAGCAGCTGATCGCGGGCTCGAACGTCGAGCGCGTCTTCGAGATCGGTCCGATCTTCCGCGCCGAAGAACACAACACGCCCCGGCACCTGAACGAGGCCACCTCGATCGACTTCGAGGGCGCGTTCTGCGATCACACCGACGCCATGGACGTCGCCGAAGGCATCGTCAAAGCGTCCTACGAGGCAGTTCAGGAGAACTTCGGCGACGAACTCGAGGAACTCGACCTCGCCGAGGACTTCGAGGTTCCCGAGGGTGACTTCCCGCGCATCAGCTACGAGGAGGCCATCGAGCGAATCAACGCGACGGGCGAACTCGACGAGCAGCTCGTCTGGGGCGACGACCTCTCGACGCCGGCCGAGGAAGCCCTCGGTCAGGACGTCGGCGGTCACTACTTCATCACCGACTGGCCCAGCGAGATCAAGCCGTTCTACATCAAGGACCACGACGACGACCCCGAACTCTCGACCGGTTTCGACCTGATGCACCCGCGCATGGAACTGGTCTCGGGCGGCCAGCGTGAACACCGCCACGAGAAGCTCATCGAGGGCTTCGAACAGCAGGGGCTCGACCCCGACCAGTTCGAGTACTACACCAAGATGTTCAAGTACGGGATGCCGCCCCACGCAGGCTTCGGCCTCGGCGGCGAGCGCCTGATCATGACGATTCTCGGACTGGACAACATCCGAGAAGCGGTTCTCTTCCCGCGGGATCGCCAGCGTCTGAGTCCCTGACGAAGACGCTGGGAGCCAGCGAGACGAGCGCAGCGAGTCTCGCCGGACCGGCAGCGGCTGAGCCCGTAGGGCGAAGCCGTTGCGAGATCGGGGCCCGCGATCGCACTGCGCGAGTGCGGGCCCGAATACCACGGTATCGGCACTTCTTGCCACTCGGGTCGTCGGTCTCGAGCGGCGCATTCCGAGCAGGAGCGACCGACCAGGAGAACCGTGATTCGACGTTCAGCTCTGAAAATCGGTGAGAATCGGACGCTCAGGCGCAGTGAACGTCGATTGTGGTCGCCTACGTCCGAGAGGGTCGCGGGACGACGGTGCTCACTTGCAGGCGTTCACTAGCTCCACCAGCCGTCGTCATCGTCGCCGTCGTCGTTACCGCTATCGCCGTCACAGGAGCCGCTGTTGATCGCGTCGGCGAGGTCCGACCCGACCGCGTCGTCGCCCAGATACTCGAGGTGGCTGCCGACGCTGGCGGTCACGTCGACATCGGTGTAGTTCAACGCTGGGTTGCAGCCAGCGCCTTCCGTGCCGAGTGCGGTGTCACCGAAACCGCCGTAGGCCGAGCCGACCGTCGAGTCGTTTTGCGAGTGGTAGTTGCGGACCTCACAGGCGTTGCTCAGCCCGGGGTTCCACGGATCGTCACAGATCTCCGAGCCGTCCGCCGCAGTGCCGAGGCCGGCGACGGTCTCGATCTCGTAGCCGCTGCTGAGCTTCGTCGCGGTCCAGTAGACGCAGCGGCCACCGAGCGAGTGGCCGACGAGACGGACGTTGCCGCCGCCGCCGTCGTCGAAGTCCTCGATGAGGCCGGCGACGACCTCGCCGACGTCCTCGGTGTCTCCCTCCGCGCCGAGGTAGTTGAAATTGGTCGCGGGCCACTCGATCGCGACGGCCTCATCCGGTGTATAGCCGCCGGACTCGAGGGAGTCCTGAACGTCCGACGCCTGACTCGAGACGGTGGTGTCGCCGAACCAGCCGTGGATGAAGACGAACAGTTCGTCCGTGACCGGGAGGCTGCCGTCGGCGCTCCAGCCGAAGAGCCCGTCGTCGACTTCGATTACTTCGGGACCACCGAACTGCGCGGACGCGGAACCGGACGCGCCGGCCAGCCCCGCACCGGCGACGATCGTGGTGCCGGCGGTCTTCAGGATCGTTCGTCGGTCGGTCGTCGATTCGTCCGTCGGCCGCTCGTCTGGATCGTTCGTAGTTACCATAGCGCAACCATTAATTATGGGGATTAATGATTGTGTTTTCTTCTTCTATACAGAGTCTATTGAAGACGTCTCTGATGGAACGTTCGCTACAGAGTGGTGGACCGATGGGGCCGGCGGCAGTTCCGGGCCCGTTCGGGACGGATGCGTCGCGGGGAACCTTCAAGGTTATATCGTTCGGCCCGAAAGCGGGGGCGTAATGCGAGAGGAGGCGACGGCGTTCGTCCCTGGACACGTTACGGGATTTTTCAGTGCACACCCGGACGAGGATCCGACGAAAGCCGGCTCACGGGGAGCGGGACTGACGCTCACAGACGGTGTCGAAGTAACGGTCGAACCGGCAGAAGAGTCAACTATCGTCCTCGACGGGACGGAAATCGAGGTCGATCCAGTGACGACCGTCCTCGAGACGCTCGATGCGAGCGCCCGCGTCGAGGCCGACTCCGACCTCCCGATCGGGGCCGGATTCGGCGTCTCGGGAGCGATGGCGCTCGGGACGGCCCTCGCGGTGAACCGCGTCTTCGAGCGCAAACTCTCCGCGAACGAACTCGTGACGATCGCCCACGGTGCCGAGGTCCAGGCTGGAACGGGACTCGGCGACGTGGTCGCACAGGCACACGGCGGCGTTCCGATCCGCCTCGAGCCCGGCGGCCCGCAGGACAACAAACTCGACGCGATTCCGTCGCGGGCGCGCGTCGAGTACGTCTCGTTCGGCGAGCTCTCGACGGCCGACGTGCTCTCGGGCGACACCGAAGAGCTGACGGCCACCGGGAAGGAAGCGCTCGCTCGCGTCGTCGAGGAACCGACGCTGCTGTCCTTTATGTACGCCTCGCGGCTGTTCGCGCGTGATGCCGGCCTGCTCACGGAGCAGGTCGCGGAAACGATCACCGAGGTCTCGGAGGCCGACGGACAGGCCTCGATGGCGATGCTCGGCGAGACGGTCTTCGCGCTCGGAACGGGGCTCTCCGACGCCGGGTACGAGCCGTCTGTCTGCGCGACGCATCCGGCCGGCGCAGTGTTGAAGTAGGGCCGACGCCGCGATCGAGTACTCTGCGCGGGAATCTCGCCGGCAGCGACTCCCGATAGCTATCGGGCATTTATGCCCTCTGGCCGACATGGTCGAGCCATGAAGTCGATGCGTCTCGTGCTGGAGTACGGACCGGAAGCGATTCCGCCGCTCCACGAGGGGCTCTGCGAGTCGCCCGACATCGAGCGAGAGGTGATCGTGGGTGGGCAGGCGGTCGACGGCGTCGAGACGATCACGTCGTTCGTCGACGGCGACCCCGAGGCCTACGAGCCCCTGCTGGTCGGCCGAGAGAACGTCCTGGAGTACGACATCACGCCGGCCGACGACGGGTTCTTTTGCTACCTCCGCCGGGAACTCGGCTCCGAGGGCGTCTCGCTGTTGAACGCGCTCGCACGGGAGACCGTCGTGGTCGTACCGCCGATCGAGGTCCGATCCGATCGGACGATCCGACTGACGGTCGTCGGGCATGCGTCGGCGCTGACGGCCGTGGTCGACGAGGTTCCAGAGGGACTACAGCTGGACGTCCAGTGGGTGAGCGACGACGTGACGGTCACCGGATCACCGGTCTCGGACCGCCAGCTGGCGGCGCTCCGAGCGGCCCGCGAGGTCGGATTCTACGAGATCCCGCGGACGGGCGGGATCGAGGCGGTCGCCGACGAACTCGACTGTGCCGTCTCGACGGCGTCGGAACTCGTCCGCCGCGGCGAGGCCAACGCGGTCGACCGCGTGCTCGAGGACGGGCCGTAGGACGGGCCGATCAGTCGGCGTCTCGTTTCGTACAGATCGCCGTGAACGCGATACCAGCGAAGTGCGTGTCCACGATTTCGCAGCCGCCGGCGGCTACGCCGTCTCTCGAACGGCTTCTGTCCGCACGTCCTCCGTCTCGATCCCCCGCCGGCGCACCGCGCTCATCGAAGACGGCCTCGAGCGAGCCCGCGACGTCGCCGTCGAGATTCCAGTTCGCGTACCAGCGAAAGAACCGCCGGACGAGTGGATTCAGTACTCGAGCGGGGCCGCTCAGGGCCGGCCGAACGTCGACGACCGCGAGGCGTGCGCCGGGAACGATCGATCGGGAGACGTTCTCTACGGCGCGGCGGACGTCGGGCATGACTGACAGGGAGAGCGTCGCGAGCGCCGCGTCGAACGGCTCGTCGAACGCGATCGTCGTTGCATCGGCTCGGCGTACCCGGACGTTCTCCCAGCCGTGCGTCTCGATCCGCTCTCGCGCGTTCGCGACCATTTCCGGGCTGTAATCGACGGCGACGAGTTCGCCGTCCGGGCCGATCTCGCGTCGGACCCGCTCGAAATTGACGCCCGGGCCGCAGCCGATCTCGAGCACGCGATCGCCCGGTTCGAGGTCCAGCCGGTCGATGGCGGCCTCCCGGATCGGTTCGAAGTCGCGCTCGCTCATGCCGTACCAGTCGCTCCAGCGGTCCCAGACCGTCCGACTCCGCTCGAGGTGCGCCTCGTACTCCCCGTCCGAACCGGACGTCCCCGTCGACGGGTCCCGCTCTCGGCGTTCCGTGGCCATAGTCGGACGTGGATCGGCTCGAGTGAGTAACTTCACGCGAAATCTATCGGGTATTTATACGGGATCAGTGGTGCCCGCGATCGATTGCGGCCGAGCGCGATCGACGGAGCCGCCGGATAGCGGCCCCGTTCGCCGAGCGCTCGGTCAGGCCGGTGGTTCGCCCGTCGAGCGATCGGGCCGTTTTTCATCGACTACCACCAGTGATCGATCGTGAGCGACTACGACAGCGTCTCCGCCGACGTCGAGACGGAGGAGGAGATCCCGGAGGACCATCCCAGATATCAGGACCTGCTGACCCGCCACCGGATCGAGGCGGGCGTCGAGAAGGGGATCACGCACCTCCAGGGGATGCACGCAGAGGGACGGGGCAGCGCATTCGACTACCTGCTGGGCGAGGAGACGATCCCGAGCGCCGACGAGGCGGAACGAGCGGCCGCGGCACACCTCCTGCTGGCCGACCGGCCCGTGCTCTCGATCAACGGCAACGTCGCGGCGCTGGTCCCCGGCGAGATGGCCGCCCTCGCCGACGCCGTCGACGCCGATCTCGAGGTCAACCTCTTCAATCGCACGCCCGAGCGACTCGAGGCCATCGCCGACCACCTGCGCGAGCACGGCGCGGACGACGTGAAGGGCCTCGAGGCCGACGCGCGAATCCCGAACCTAGACCACGAGCGGTCGAAGGTCGACGCCGACGGGATCTACGCGGCCGACGTGGTGCTCGTACCCCTCGAGGACGGCGACCGCGCCGAGGCCCTGAACGAGATGGGCAAGACCGAGATCGTAATCGACCTCAACCCGCTGTCGCGGTCCCCGCAGGTCGCCGACGTCCCGATCGTCGACAACATCATCCGCGCGGTGCCGAACATCACCGAGCACGCGCGGGACCTGGCGGACGCCGACGAAGACGAACTGCGGGCAATTATCGAGGCCTTCGACCGGGAGCGAGCGCTCGAGGCGGCCGAAGAGCGGATCCGCTCGGGCGACCTCTGATCGGTCGCAGCGGATCACCGTCAGAGCTTTCCCGTGATCGACGGCGAGACGGCGTCTCGAGCGCCGTCGCGGTCGATGATCCGGGGTCTGTCGACCGGGTCGACGAACGGGAGTTTCGACTTGATCGCCGCCACCGTCTCCTCGACGCGGTAGTACGACAGCGAGAGGACCTCGCTGGCTCGTCGCGCGAGCGAGTGGTCGATCTCGTACTCGACGCCCGGTCCGACCGCGAGTTCGTCGCCGTCGACGAGCCACCGTCTCGCCATGGCGACGCCCGTCTCGGCGTCGTAGCCCCGCGCGAGGTAGTGTTTGTAGGGGTGGCGGATCCACGAGTACTCCCAGTGAGCGTAGACGTCGACGCCCGGTTCGTTCTCGAGATCGTGGATCACGACGTGTAACTGCTCGTCGGCGAACGGCGACGGTCGCCACACCCACGACCCTTCGGAGGTGTTCCCGTCCACGCGAACCTTGAGCGCGGCGATCGGATTGCGCGAGAAGCCGAGACGATCGAGGACCGTCTCGATCGTCGCCTCCGAGCAGTGCGCCGTGAGCACGTACTCGTCGGCGGTCGTGTGGCTGACCGCGTACCAGCCGAACGTCCCCCGCAAGAGGAAGTGCAGTTGCGGGAGGGCGCTTCGACGCATGGCGTTGATCGCGTCCTCGCTGTCGATCATCGATCGGCGTGGCTACGGCGACCGGCCGTATGAGTGTTCGGTCGCACCTCACGAGTCGGCCGGACGGCCGCTCGAGATGACTCGCCGACCACTGTCGGCTCCGAGAGGACGACTGTGATTTACTGCCTGAGACGCCCGGAGCAGATTACCGGCACGCAAGGGCCGGTGCAATCGTTACACGCCTGCACAGCGACATCCTCGGTAGCAATGAGTGGGCCGAGCGAGTTCCCGGAAGAGACCGTCGTGCTGCGCCGGCAACTGGACACCGAGAGGGGCGACACGACGATTCAACTCGTCGAAATCGTCGCCGAACTCGACGACAGGGAACCGACGGACCTCGCACCGATCTATCGCTCCGTCGATGGCCTTGTCTCCGATCTCTTCGGCTCCCCGCCACCGACCCACGTCGATGCGAACCTCGCGTTCTCCTATCACGGCTACCGGATCCACGTCGAGCAGGACGGGACGGCGACGGTCCGCGAACTATCGGCGTAGCGCGATCGATCGATTTCGTCGATTTGCGGGACGCTCGACGGAACTCGAGAACAGACGAGCGGGAAGACGGATCCGTTTCGAGGCGACCCCGCGAGACCAACGCTTATCTGTCACTGGTCCGAACGGACGATCGATGCCATCGCTCGAACCACCATGTCTGCGATCGGAACACGCCTCCCGCGGCGCGGCCGAGGGAGCGAAAGTCGGCGGGAAAGTCGGCGGCGTGGCAGGCCCGGCCGGCGGTGCCGTCGGGGCCGGCGTCGGCGCGGCGACGGGGTATCTCGCCGGCACGGCGCGAGATCGAGTCGAATCGGTCCTGAAGCCGTTCTGAGACGGTCCCGCGATCGGGACTCGAGTCGCGACGAGTCCGACCGCTTTTCACGAGGTATAAATTCCTCCTCCGGTTCCTGTCACGCATGGACGCCTACGAGTTACTCACGCGAAACGCCGAGGAGGTCGTCACCGACGAGGAAGTCCGCGACCTCGCGGAGGATCCCGAGGGCAAGCGGGCCTACGTCGGCTACGAGCCCTCCGGCGTGCTCCACCTGGGCCACCTCCTGACCGCGAACAAGCTCATCGACCTGCAGGACGCGGGCATGGAGGTCGTCGTCCTGCTGGCGGACGTCCACGCCTACCTCAACGAGAAGGGGTCCTTCGAGGAGATCCGGGAGACCGCCGAGCAGATGAAAGCCCAGTTCCTCGCCTACGGCCTCGACGAGGAGCAGACGGAGTTCGTCTACGGTTCGACCTTCCAGCTCGAGGAGGACTACACCCTCGATCTCCACCACCTCGAGCGCGAGACGACGATGAACCGCGCCCAGCGCGCGATGGCCGAGATCCAGGGCGACGAGACGGCGAAGGTGAGCCACCTCGTCTACCCGCTGATGCAGACCCTGGACATCGAGTACCTCGACCTCGATCTGGCGGTCGGCGGCCTGGACCAGCGCAAGGTCCACATGCTCGCCCGAGAGAAGCTGCCCGAACTCGACTACGAGGTCCGGCCGGCGATCCACACCCCGATCGTCGCCAATCTCACCGACGGGAAGGGGAAGATGTCCTCGAGCGAGGGGATCACCATCTCGATGGAGGACTCGACCGAGGAACTCGAGGAGAAGGTCAACTCGGCGTACTGCCCGCCGACCCGCGATCCGGAGCCGGACGACGACGGCAACGACCTCGAGAACCCCGTCCTCGAACTCTTCGAGTACCACGTCTTCCCGCGGTTCGATGAAGTCGTCGTCGAGCGTCCCGAGAAGTACGGCGGCGACCTGACCTACGCGGAGTACGAGGCCCTCGCCGAGGACCTCGAGTCAGGCGAGCTCCACCCCGCGGATGCGAAGGGGACGCTCGCGAGCTCCCTCGACGAACTGATCGCGCCGGGCCGCGAGAAGCTGCGCGAGATTCGGGGCTGATCGAGCCCTCGAGCGTCGCGGTCACTCGACGAAGACGCACTCGTCGTCGGTGTCGAGGAGGAGACTGAAGATCTCCCCTTCGACGGCCCGGAGGTGCTGTGAGAAGGTCGCCGGCGTGATATCCAGTTCGGCGAGTTCGGCGGCCTCGTGTTTCCGCGGCCAGTCGTAATAGCCGTTCATGTAGGCCGTCAGAAACACTTCTCGCTGCCTGTCAGTGAGCGCATCGATAACGGCCTGTTTGAAATCGTGATGCGCGAAGAGCGGCGTCGCTCGCTCCCGCTCGCGACAGTCGTCGACGGTCACTGTCGGGTGGTCGCGTTCGAAGCGATCGACGAGTTCGGCGGCCTCGTCCCGTGAGAGCACTTCCGCGACGACGCGGCCCTCACCGCCGTCCGCCGCGACGACTCGCGGGATCGCCCCGAAATCGACGACGGTAATCGCCACGCAGCGGTCCCGGACGTGGAACTGCAGTCGACCGCCGTTGGCGTGTCGGGCGACGCGTTCCGCGTCGACGCCGTCGGTCCAGTCGATCGCGTCCAGAACTCGCTCCGGTGGCGCACCGTCGAGGGTGAAGTACTCGACGAACCCGTCGTCGGAATGCGGAAAGATTACCTCGAGCTCGAGTCGGCAATCCTCAGCCTGCGATGCGTCGACGAACGGATACGCCGAATTGCGGACGTGAAACTCGACTTCCACGGTGTTTTTCGTCCGACGGGCTCTGCTTTCCATGCGTTAGTAACGATTCCGCAGTACTGGTCCGTTTCCCCTTGCATGGCAAGCGCCGGGTATCGTCTTCTGACTCCGCTGTGGGCCCTGTCACGGTATTCCCGTCCAGTTCGGAGCGACGTTTCGACCGCGACGCTCGGGTCACCGAGAGCGACGGCGGAACGAGCGAGAGCCAGAAGAACGGCATCGTCGATCGACCGCGCTACGGCAATCGGGCGCGTCGCGGGAGCGGCGCGGGCCCACCGGTACCGGCTCGCGGAGCGGTCGCGTAGCCAGAGACTATCGCTGTAAACGGGAAATAGCAGCCGCTCGAGCACCGGAAACGGATTATTTCTCTCACTGACTACGACCACTCTTATCCGTGCCTTCGGTGGAGGTCCGGCCGATCATGGGACGCGAAACCGAATCCGACGGATCAGCAGACGACGCATCGCGCCGCTCCTTCCTGCAGACCGGGACGCTCGCCTCGGCGGGCCTCGCACTGGGGCTGTCGGGTGCGGCACCGGCCGCCGCGACGGACGACGGACCGACCGGAACCGACGGACTGATCGAGAGCGACGGCTCGAGAGCCACCGAACTGAACCTGGCCGACGTCGGTTTCCTCCAGTTGATGGCCTATCACCACCGCGGCGGGATCGAGGCCGCCTCGCTGGTCCCGGAGCGAACGAACCACGACGCGCTGGCCGAGTTCGCCGAGTCCGTGATCGAAGCCCAGCGGCAGGGTATCGCGCGCATCGAACGGCTGCTCGTCGAAGCCGGCCTCGAGCCCGGACCGCTGCTCGAGATCGATCTCGACGCCGTCAGGGACATGGTGACCTCGATTCCCGGCAACCTGCGACCGAACGAACTCGCGTACCTACGCTCGCTCGAGGGGACGGAATTCGACCTGCGCTTCATCGAAAAATTCGCGAACCACCATAGCGGCGCGATTCAGCTATCACAGCTGGTCCTTCGGGAGGGACAGTCCCCCGCAGTCGAAGCGATGGCGACGGACATCATCGAAACGCAGCAGTCCGAGATCGTCGAGATGTATACGTGGTATCTCGAGTGGGTATAGCACGACTACCCAGCGTGGCGATCGCAACGGGCGGTGATCCAGCCGATTGAAGTGCGAGCGGCCCCCGAGCGGAGTCATGAACGACACGCGACGGGCGATCCTCGCGGCGCTCGCGGACGGGCCGGTGTCCGGCCCCGAACTGGCCGAGTCGCTCGATATCTCGCGGGCGGCCGTCTGGAAGCACATCGAGGGCCTGCGCGAGGCCGACTTCGAGATCGAGAGCGGACCGACCGGCTACGAGCTCGCCGCCGTCGAGGCGTACAACGCCCCGGCGGTCGAGTTCGAACTCGAGGCCCCGTTCTCGGTCGAGTACCACGACTCGGTGGGCAGTACGAACGATCGAGCGCGCGAACTGGCGGGCGAGGGCGCGACGAACGTCGCCGTCCTCGCGGACGAACAGACCGGCGGTCGGGGTCGCCTCGAGCGCGAGTGGTCCGCGCCCGCGGGCGGCGTCTGGGTGAGTATCGTGACGCGGCCGACGATCACGCCCGCGCAGGCTCCGCTGTACACGCTCGCGGCCTCGGTCGCGACGGCGGACGTCGCTCGCGAGGCGGGCGTCGACGCCCGGATCAAGTGGCCGAACGACGTGGTCGTCCCGGTCGGCGAGGACGACGACTACCGGAAGCTCGCGGGGATTCTCACCGAGATGGAGGGCCAGACGGACCGCGTCGAATGGCTCGTCGTCGGCGTCGGCGTCAACGCCAACCTCGATGCCGATGCTCTCCCGGAAGGGGCCACCAGCATTCGCGACGAGGCCGGCGACGTCGACCGTCGGCGCTTCGTTCAGCGATTACTCGAGGCGTTCGACCGCTATCGGGGCGACCTCGAGGCGGTCGTGCCGGCGTGGCGCGACCTGGCGCTGACGATCGGCCAGCGCGTCCGGGTCGATCGCCCCGCGGGCGAGATCGTTGGCGAGGCGATCGACGTCACGGAATCGGGGGCGCTCGTCGTCGAGACGGACGACGGGCGAGTGACGGTGTCGGCGGGCGACTGCGAGCATTTGCGTCCCGTCTGATCGGTCTCGAGAACGCGCTCGAGCGGGCGACGAGCGGTGGCACGGAGAAGTGACTGCATTCCTCTCGGTCGGTCGGCCGACGCAGTCCGTTACTCGGCGGCGAGCCGCGGCTCTTCGGAGCGGTCGTCGACCTCGTCGGGATCGACCTGTACCGTCAGTACCGGTACCGAGGCCCGACGGACGACGCGTTCCGTGACGCTGCCGAGCAACAGCCGATCGATCCCGCCGCGGCCGTGGGTCCCCATCACGATCAGATCGCATTCGGCAGGGTCAGCCTCCTCGACGATGACCTGACTCGGCGCACCGTCGAGAACCTTCGTTTCGACCGTGACGTCCGCCGGTGCGAGTTCCTCGACCCGGTCGACCGCCGCTCGGCCTTCGTCGCGGAGCGCGTCGCTGACGCCGTCGAGTGCCGTCTCCATTGGTAGTCCCCCGTAGCCGGCCGCGTTGACGACGTAGAGCGAGCGAATCGTCGCGTCGTGCGTTCGCGCGAGTTCGAAGGCGTACTCGAGCGCGCGTTCGACCTCGCGCGAGCCGTCGGTCGGGACGAGGATGCAGTCGTACATTGCGTTACGTGATATCATACAACAAGGGACTACATTAACGTTATTACGGTAGCCGTGACTTCCGATCGAGACGACAGCTTTCCGAGAACCGATTCGGAGCTCTCACCGCCGAGTGAACCGTAGAACGCGGCGAGAGGGGAAACGCTGATACAGCCGCCGGTCCAACCGGGGGCCATGAGCGACAACCCGTGGACGGACCGGATCGTCGGCGAGCGAATGACCGTCGATCAGGAGTTCTCGACGCAGATCGAGGCGTCGCAGTTTTCCAACCAGCAGTGGAGCCTGATCATGACCGCCACGGAGTTCGAGATCGAACACCCCGACGATCCCGAGCGGGCGCGGATCGTCGCCAACACGGACAAACTCGACGGGGTCATTCCCGAACTCGACAACGTCCAGGCCGGGATGGGCGCGATGGCCGGTGGGGGAGCCGACCGCGGGTCGAGCTCCTCGAGCGGCGGCGTCTTCGACTCGATCATGGGCGCGCTCGGCGTCGGGGGCAGTAGCGGCCCCTCGGAGGACGAACAGCGGAAAGCGGCCGAACGACTCACGCAGCAGTACGCCGAGGAACTCCAGTCCCACCTCGAGTCCAAGGGGAAGTGGGAGATGATTCGGCGCCAAGCCGACGACCAGTAGGACGACGTCTCTCGCACTGCCGAGACCGAACGCGACACCTCTTCGCCGTCAGTCGCCCGCGTGAAAGAGCGTGTACTCGCTGGTTTCGTAGATGTTGATGAGCTCGTTGACGAGTTCGTCGTAGGACTCGTCGTCGACGCGCAGTGCATCCAGTCGGTCGATCGTCTCCTCTTCGAGTTCGACGGATGGCATAGTTGGAGTTCCGACGCCGAGACGCAAAAGTACCACGGCGAATCACGGCCCGACGCGTTTCGGCTTCGATCGCGTCCCGGGTGCAAGCCACAGCATCTTTACGGACGGTTCCCGACCGTAGCTATATGAGCGACGAAGTCCAGACGACGACGTTCTCGATCAGTTCCGACGACGGCGCGACCGACGAAATCACGATCCCGTCCGGTCTCCTCGACCTCGTCGCCGAAGGCGACCAGAGCGACGCCGAAACCGTCGGCGACGTCATGCTGCTCTCCTTCGCCAGCCGCGCACACCACATCGTCCACCACGGCGAGGACGCGGACGAGGAACTCGAGGCCCAGGAGGCCCGCGTGATGGATCTCTTCGAGGAGCGGTTCGGCGTCACGTTCGGCGAAGCGACCGGGCACCAGCACTGACGGCCGCGACGCGCGGATCAGCGCAGCGTAGTCTCCGCACTGTCTTTTCGCATCCGGCGTCACTGAGAAAGCGACCGATTCCACGCGAGAGCGTGACGGAATCGAGGCGTCGTGTACCGCTGTCTGCTTAGCCGACGGCTTCTTCGGTTCCGTTAGATTCCTCCGTGGCTCCCGCACTCGGGTCATCCGGCGTCTCGACCGGATCGGCGTCTAGGTCGTCATTCGGTCCCGCGTCGTCAGATGGTCCCACGTTATCGGGCGGCCCAGCGTCGTCAGGCGGTCCCACGTTATCAGGTGGTCCTGCATCGTCAGGCGGCCCTGCGTTATCGGGCGGTCCCGCGTCGTCAGGCGGTCCCGCGTTATCGGGCGGTCCAGCGTCGTCAGGTGGGCCCGGTTCCTCGGGTGATGTCTCCGTCTCCGATTCGCCGTCCGGTCCCGCGTCACCGTTCGCTCCCTCGGACTCCGCCGCGGCCGCATCGATCGTCACCGACGCCTGATCGTCGTCGGTCGCGACCGTATGCGTCGACGTTCCCTCCGGCAACGTCGACGAGAACGGGATTTCGGCCGTTTGCCCGCCCGCGAGCGTGACGGTGGACTCGGCGACGGGCTGGCCGTCGACGCTGTAGGTCACCGTCTGCGTTCCCTCGAGGTCGCCCTGATTCTCGACCGTCGCCGCCACCGTCACTTCTTCGCCGGGGTCACCGCTGGCGGGCGCGGAAACGTCGACCACGCCGAAGGTCGCGGGCTCACCGCTCTCCTCGACGGTGACGGTCGTCTCAGCCGTCTCGTTGTCGGTCGACACCGCGAGCGGGTACTCGCCGGGCTCGAGGCCGTCCGTCTCGGCGGTAAACGAGACGGTCTCCGTCTCACCGGGCTCGAGCGAGACCGATTGCGAGTCGACCGCTGTCTCGCCGATCGAGAGCGTGACGTTCTGCGTGCCCGCCTCGCCGCCGACGTGCTGGACCTGGGTCTCGACCGCGAGTTGCTCGCCCCGTTCGACCGGACTGGTGACTGATTCGATGGAGACGCCGAATTCAGCGGGCTCGGACGGCCGAATCTCGCCGGCCGGCGGCGTCGCCGCGGTCACGGGGTCGTCGTACCCGTAGTTCGCGAAGTCGATCGCCCAGACGAGCCGTTCGTCGTCGCTCTCGGGCGTCCACTCGACGGTGACCGTTCCCTCGCCGGGCTCCAGTTCGGACGGCGGCTCGTCGGCCGTCGTCCCCTCGACGAACTGGCTGTTCCCGGAGATCGTCGCGTCGTTCGGGTTCTCGTAGCCGAAGGTCACGTCGATGGCGTTCCCGTCCTCGGCGGGCGTCGTCTCCTCGACCGAAAGCGATGGCAGCGCCGGTCGAGCCTGCTCGTCGCACTCCCTCGCCGAGGGATTCGCGTAGTCGATCGACGCAAAGGGCACCGCTTCCGGCGAACTGATACCGGAGATGTACGTTCCGAAGGTGCCGTAGTCGGGCACTTCGACGAGTACCTCGTCGCCCTCCGACGTCACGTTGCGTTCGTCGCCGACCTCGAAGACGATCGTCCCGGTAAACGGTGCCTCGATCTCGTCACCGGCGGTGACCGCGTCCTCGATGATCGTGTTTCCGAAGCCGACGGAATCGTAGAATCCCGTGCTCGCCGCGACCTGGTCGCCCTCCTCGAGCGACGCGGTGACCACCGCGCGCGAGCAGTTCGTGAACTCGACGTCGAATTCCTCGAGCTCGCTGTCGACCGTGTACTCGACGGTGTCCGTCTCGATTGGCGTCCCGTCCGCTGCCGCGACGACCGCGGCCTCGAGCGTCGCGTTCTCCTCGAGGGGCGGCTCCAGGTCGAACTCCGTCGGGCCGATCGTTTCGTTGGCGGCGAAGGTGTCGCTCTCGGCGAGTCGCGTCCCGTTCTCGTCGGTGACGGTGATCGCGTACTCGACCGACGCGTTGGCCGCGGTGAGGGTGAGCGTCTCGCCGTCACCCGTCTGATCGGCCACCGTGAGGTTCGCCGTCGGCTCCGTCGGATCGGGTTCCGCGACCGCGTACTCGATGGAGTCGTTCGCCAGCACCGCGTCGTCCGCTGTGGCGCGAACCGAAACGTCGACGGTCGCGTTCTCTTCGAGCGGCGGCTCCAGTTCGAGGGTCTGCTCCGCGACTGACTCGTTGGCCTCGAAGGGGTCGCTGTCGACCCGTTGGCCGTCGTACTCCGCGGTAATGACGTACGGCACGGACGCACTCGCCGCGTCGATCTCGAGCGTCTCGCCGTCGCCCTCCTGGTCGTCGACCGAAAGCGTTGCTTCGGGTTGCTCCTCGCCGATCGACTGCTCGAGGACGATATCGCCATTGCCGTCGAGGACGACGACATCGTCTCCGGACGCGTTCCAGACGGGCGTTTCGATATCCCAGTGAAGGGTATCTTCCGTGTCTTCACCGGGACCAGTGACGACGGTCACCGTCTCGCCAGGCTCGAGGGTAAAGCCCTCGGGGAACGTCAGGGGGTTGTATCCTGACCCGTCGACGACACCCTCATCGAAGCGGTCCTGCAAGGTCCACCCGGTGACGTCGAGCGTACGGTTACCCGTATTCTCTAAGACGACGTACTCATCCTCCGGATTCTCCTCGCCGACATCGATATTGTAATCGACGACGGCGAGCATCCCCTCTGCCTCCGGCGCGGAGTCGACGACATCGGTCTCGTTCGTGTCGTCGGCGATAGTGTACTCGATCGTCTCGTTCGCGAGCGCCGTCCCGTCCTCGCCGACGACCGAGACGTCGACGGTCGCGTTCTCTTCGAGCGGCGGCTCGAGGTCGAGCGTGAGGTTCGTGACTCCCGCGCCGGCCGCGAAGGTGTCGCTCTCGACGGTCGCACCGTCGTACGCCGCGGTCACGGTGTAGGGGACGGACGCGTTCGCTTCGGCGACGGCGAGGGTTTCACCGTCGCCCGTCTGGTCGTCGACCGACAGCGTCGCGTTCGGTTCGTCGGGTTCGTCCGCGACGGTCACGAACGCGCCGTCGAGCACCGGTGCGCCGCTCTGGGTGGCGTACGGCACGTCCTCTTCGCCGTCGGACTCGGCGTACTGGAACGTTCCGTCGTCGTTCGTATCGTGGTGGACGACCGCCACGAGCGCGTCGCTCTCCGCGAGCGGCTCGTCGAGTTCGACCGTGACGTTCTCGTGCTCGCCGGCCTCGAGCTCGCTCGAGACGCCGACGATATCGTCGGGATCGGCGTCGACGGCGACGCCGCCGTAGACGGCCACGAAGCCGCCCTCCGAGAGCGAGACGTCCTCTATCCTGACCGTCTCGCCCGCGGACTCCTGATCGGGGAAGTCGATCGAGGCCGTCCCCTCGATCCGGTCGATCGTCTCGATCCGCTGGACGACTTCGACCTCGACGTGCTGAGAGATCACCGTCACGTCGGCGGTCTCCTCGCGGACTGCGTATGCGACCGCGTCGGCCGCGGTCTCCTGGGTCACCGTCTGGAGTTGCGTGATACTGATTTGCTGGGACTGGACGACGCGAGCGGTCTCCTGACTGGCGCTACTCGCCGCGCTCTGGATCTGCGTGACCGACGCCGCCTGTGACTGGACGAGTGCTCCGCTCGCGCTGCCCCGTGCGAGGCGCTGGACCTGCGTTACATCGACGATCTGCGTTTGAGTCACCGATCCCTGACTGGCACCGAACGCGGCGGCTTGCACCTGCTGGACGGTGACTTCCTGCCGCTGGATCGCGCTCGTCACCGCACCCTCTGCGGCACCGGTCGCGGCCGACTGCACCTGCGCGACTGACACCGTCTGGCGCTGGACGAGCGCACCGCCCGCGCTCCCGTCAGCGGCCGCCTGAATCTGTTCGACGGTCGCCTCCTGGCTCTGAGAGATCGCCCCCTTCGCCGCGCCGTAGGACGCCTCCTGGACCTGCGTGATCGAGATTCGCTGGTACTGTTCGATGCTGACGGACTGCACCTGTTTCAGCGACCCTCGACTCGCGCCGCGGGCCGCTGCCTGCGTCTGCTCGACGGAGACCTCCTGTTCCTGTACGAGCGCGCCCTTCGCCGCCCCGGCGGCGACCTTCTGAATCTGCTTGATCGTCACCCGCTGGCGCTGCTCGACCTCGACGCGCTGTTCCTGTGTGAACGCCGCTCGCGTACTCCCCTCGAGCGAGCCGGCTGCGGCACCGGCTGCCGCGTGCTGGACGTGCTCGAGCGTCACCCGCTGGCGCTGTTCGATCGATATCGACTGGTACTGCGTCAGCGCGCCGTAGGCCGCTCCCTGCGCCGCTTCCTGGATCTTCGGCACCTCGCCGACGTCTTTCGCGCCCGCCTCGCTCGCGGCGCCCGCGGCCGCACCGCGGGTCGCGACCTGCAACTGCTCGACGCTCACGCGCTGGCTCTGGGCGACCGCGCCGTGTGCTGCCCCCCAGGTCGCGCTTTGTAACTGGGTCGCGTTCACCGACTGGGACTGGGAGAGCCCGCCGGCGGTCGCGCCGCCGACCGCGTACTGGATCTGGGTCGCGTTCACCGACTGTTCCTGAATCAGCGCGCCGTGGACCGCGCCCTTCGTCGCCGCCTGAACCTGCTCGGCCTCGACGGACTGATACTGGGAGGCCGATCCCTGAGCACCCTCGAGCGCCGCCGTTCGCTGCTCCTGGGTCACCTCGACGCCCTGGGACTGGACGAGCGCGATCCCCTCGCTGACGCCCGATTCGACGGCGTCCTCGTACTCCTGCTGGACCGACGTCTGCGCGGCCGCTCCGCCGTCCGCGGTAGTCGACACGCCGTCCGTCGCGGACGGCCCCATGGGTATCGGCTCGAACTCGAGGTCGGTGCCGGTCGTCGATTGCGTGCTCGCCCGCGCGCTCTCGTTCTGGAGCGCCGCCTGCATTTCGTCTCCAGTGGGCGATTCGACGGCCGCGTCGGAAGCGTCGTCCGGCGCGACCCGCTCGAGGCCGCCCCCGAGTGCCGGCAACGCGACGACGCTGCCGATCATCGCGGCTGTGATCAGAACGACGGCGATAGTTCGCGTCCGCCTCATCGAACGAGTCCTCCTGTCGCGTCGCTCGTCCCCGTCGCGACCCCGCCGTTCCGTCCGCGACTCGCATGATCGCGGATCCGACGTCCGCTCCAATATCGGACTTCCGGTCCGTCGTCGGTTCGTCTGACACCCACTTTCGCGACGTGATTCCCCCAATCGACGGCCCTCGTACTACCGGTTCGCATTTTTCCACCACGGGGCGGAACGAACGCATAAGACCGCCGGTCGTTTCGGTTAGCGAGACGAGACAATCAGTGATTACCCGCTCCGCTCGAGTGCGCAGTCAGCGCGAACGGCCGAGCGACGGCCGTCTCCCGGCGCGACCAGTAACCGGACATCGTGAGCGACCGTCGCCGAAACCGGAAGGAAGCCCGCTGTTTCGGCTCGGTCCCGAACCGTCATCTGCGACGGAATCGACTCGAGACGACGTGTCAGTCCGCTTTCCGATAGTCTCGGAAACCGAAGTATTGATCCGGGTTTACGAGAGTGGCGGGGTATGGCAACAGATCAGAATTCGGTCGAACGCGTCGACGACGAGGTCGTCCGGTCGTTCGCGCGGGCGGCTGTTCTCGCAGCGCTGATGGGCGCGGCCGCCGTCGTGGGATCGATTCCGATCCCGTTCTCGCCAGTACCGGTGTCGTTGGGGGTCCTCGTCATCTACCTCATGGGGCTCTACCTCGGCCCGGTCTGGGGACCGGTCTCAGCCGGGCTCTACCTGACCGCAGGGGCCGTCGGACTCCCGGTATTCGCCACCGGTACGAGCGGGATCGGCGTTCTCGTCGGTGACAGCGCGGGATACCTCTGGGCGTACCCGATCGCCGCGTTCGTCATCGGGGCCCTGGTCCACGGCCGCGGGAACCTCGAGAACCCGACCAAGACCTCGACCCCGGTCCTCGCCGCGGTGTTACTCGCGGCGCTCGTCATCATCTACGCGCTCGGGACGACTTGGCTCGGATACGTTCTCGAGCTCGGCACGATCGAAGCCGTCCAACTCGCCGTCGTTCCGTTTATCCCGGGCGACCTGCTCAAGATCGCCGCCGCGATCGCGATCGTCAAAAGCGGCCGCATCGATCCAACGTGATGGCGACCCTACGGGAGTCGGCTCGATGATCGAGTTTCAGTCAGTTTCCCACTCGTTCGACGACGTTCCCGTCCTCGAGGACGTCTCGCTGTCGATCGACGACGGCGAGTTCGTCCTGCTGGCGGGGGCCAACGGCAGCGGGAAGACGACGCTGCTGCGCCACTGCAACGGCCTGCTGACCCCCGATTCCGGGGTGGTTCGTGTCAACGGCACGCCCGTCGAAGACGATCTGATCGCCGCCCGCTCGAGCGTCGGCATGGTCTTCCAGCACCCACGGGACCAGTTCGTCTCGGCGACCGTAGGCGCGGACGTCGCCTTCGGTCCCGAGAACCTCGGCCTCGAGCGCGACGAGATCGATCGCCGCGTCGCGGCCGCGCTCGAGGCGGTGAACATGACCGGCCGAGACGACGACCGGATCGACGCCCTCTCGGGCGGCGAGCAGTCCCGCGTCGCGATCGCGGGCACGCTCGCGATGGAGCCGACCCACCTCGTCCTCGACGAACCCTTCACCGGGCTCGACGAACCGGCCCGACGCTCGGTCCTCGAGCGACTCGAAGCGCTGGCGGCCGACGGCACCGGCGTCTTGCTCGCGACCCACGACCTCAGAGACGTCTGCGGGCTCGCCGATCGCGTGATCGCCATGCGCGACGGCCGCGTCGCCATCGACGGACCGCCCGAGGACGCGCTGGGGGCACTCGAGGGCCTCAAGGTGCGGGTTCCCGGCCGATGACGGCGCGTTCCGCGGGCGATCGAAGCGGGCCAACCGACCTGCCGACGCGGCGAGTGAGCGAGAACCGATGTTGACCTACGACCCCGACGACACGTTCGCACACCGGCTCGATCCCCGGACGAAGCTGGCAGTGCAGATCGGGTTCGCCGCCACCGCCCTGGCGCATCCGACGCCGCGAGCGTTGCTCGTCCTCTCGGCGGTGACGGCGGTCGCGCTGGTCGCGGCGCGCGTTCCGCTCGGCCGCGCGCTCTCGGCCTACCGGTTCGCGCTGTTCATCCTCGCGCTCGCACCGCTGCTCTCAGGGGTGACGCTCGGCGCGCCTTGGTTCGATCGTTCGGCCGCGACGACATCGGCGCTGGCGAGCTACCGAGTCCTGCTCATCCTGCTCGTCAGTGCGGCCTACGTTCGCTCGACCCCGGTTCGGGACTCTCGAGCGGCGATTCAGCGAACGATTCCCGGCAAACCGGGGCAGATACTCGGCATCGGCGTCGGGCTCGTCTTCCGATTTCTCCCCGTGCTTCGGGGCGACCTCCGGACGATCCGCGAGGCGATGGCCGCCCGGCTGGGGACCGAACGCGGGGTGGTCGACCGCGCCAGCACGGTCGGCGTGCTCGGATTGACACGGGCCTTCGACCGTGCCGATCGACTCTCGCTCGCGCTGCAAGCGAGATGCTTCGCGTGGAACCCCACCCTCCCGCCGCTGACCTTCTCGCGGGCCGACTACCCTGTGCTCGTCCTCGCGGTCACCCTCGCGTGCTCCGCGTTCGTCTGACGGCGAACCTATCTCAGCTCCTCTCGAACTCGAGGGACAACGTCAGTTCCCTGGCCGTCATGCCGGGGGACCGTCTCGGAACGACCGAAACGGTCGTCACTCTTCCGCCGAAGACCGTCACCATCGACGGACCAAACGTGTTTGGAGAGACCCCTATGCCGATCGAGCATATACTCGAGAGTACGGCAGGAAGCCACATCATCACCGCGCCATACACGCACGTCCTGCCGTCGTACCCCCCATACTCCCCTTCTCGCGACGATCACTGCTTCAGCCCCTGCTATCGCGGATTTCGACTGTCCGTCGGCCGTTCTCGACGGTCCAGACCGGTTGTGAGAGACTCCTCTCGTCCGATTTCCGCGATCGGCTATGATGCACCGATCGTCCGGTTCGTACGATTTGATATCGCCGTATCCAGTTTATAGCCGTGTTGAACGGGGTCGCTGTCCCTTCTCTACAAGCCCGACTTGGATCGCTCTACTAAATTGAACCTGCCGGACAGCGTGTCTACATCCCGATTTCAGTCCGTTACTCGAGGCCTCCGGTCTCGTCGCGATCGCCTCGCTCGAGCCGGCGACCGGGTGGCGCTCGAGATCGGTCACATCTCAGTTGCAATTATCCGGTTACACAGCGATTCCGACGGAAATCGAGAGACTACCCGCTCGAATGAGAGGCTGCCCGCTGAGTAGTGTAGAAACCGAGGAAAGCCGGTGGAGGGGATTATGAACCACGGTCGCAGCAAAGCTGCTCCCTGATTCAAATCCCTCCAGGGCATATTCGTCGCTCACGAGTTTGTTCGCGACAGAATAAGCCGGTGGAGGGATTTGAACCCTCGACCTAATCCTTACGAAGGATTCGCTCTGCCAGTCTGAGCTACACCGGCGCGCATTCATTTGTACGATCGATATCGTCCATAAGGGTTGCGAATCGATCCGGTCGTGTGAGTGAGTTACGCGACTCGAGAACCGAGCTCAGACGCCCGGTTATCGCTCGAGTCGGACGTCAAGACAGACGTTCAGCTCGTGTGGGGCGTACGACCGGACGGTGTGGCGGGTTTCGACGGTGACCTCGTACTCCGGCTGCGCGGCCGCGCGGATCGCGCGTTCGCCCGGCCCGAAGGGGTCATCCTCGTGTTGAATGTCGTAATAGTGGAGCGTACAGTCCTCGCTCGCCAGGGTCACGGCTGACTCGAGGAACTCGTCCGCGCTGTGGGGGAGGTTCATCACGATTCGGTCGGCCCAGCCCTCGTACTCGGCGGCGACCTCGCGGACGTCGTCGTTGATCGCGGTTACCCGATCGTCGACGCCGTTTCGGCGCGCGTTCTCGCGGAGGTAGTCGATCGCGTCCGCGTTGATATCGACCCCGACGCACTCCGTGCCGCGTTTCGCGAACGGGATCACGAACGGACCGACGCCGGCGAACATATCGAAGGCGCGCTCGCCCGCATCGACCTGCTCGGCCACGCGGTGTCGTTCGGTCGCGAGCCGCGGCGAGAAGTAGACCTCGGCAAGATCCAGCAGGAACTCACAGCCGTACTCGCGGTGGACGACCTCCGTGTTCTCGCCCGCGAGCAGCTCCCAGTCTCGGACTCGCGTCTCGCCTTTGACCTTCGAGGCCTTGTTCAGAACCGTCTCCGCGGGGAGATCGGACTCGAGAACGGCGTCCGCGATTGCGCGCGCGCGTTCTGAATCGTCCTCGTCGATGAGCGCGGCCTCGCCGAGGCGCTCGTAAGTCGGGTCGAACGCGAGGAGATCGGCGGGCGTCGTCTGACTCTCGCGCTCGGCGACCGTGCGCGAGACGACGTCGGCGTCCTCGAGTACGTCCCGAACGGAATCGGGATCGATGACCGGAATGTAGAGCCAGCCGTCCTCGACGGCGATTTCGTACTCGTCGTCGATCAGGTCCGCGTCGGCGAGCGCCGTGCGCGTGGCTTCTCCGTTCTCGGGCGCGACGCGAACGCACGGGACTTCCATACGCGAACTGGCCGTCGGCCCGCCGTAACGCTGACGTTTTCGCCGACAGTGTCCCCGTCAAAATCAGACATGAACCGATAACCGCTATACGAAATGTCGGGGGATGCCGAGCGTATTTCCATGCGACGCACGTACCGTCCGCTCGAGATGAGCGTGCGAACACGACTCACGACCGTCGAGACGGTCTACGAGAATCGCTCGTGGCTGTTCACGGTTCGAGATCAGTACGGAGAGCCCGACGAAGTGGTCCTCGTTCCCTGCGAAGACGGTGTCGAGCACGGTTCGACAGGCAGTCGGTCCGGGGACGACGACACCGGAAGGCGCTCCGCGTCTTCCGAGCCCTCGGTCGCTGACGCTCCCGACGACGGGGTCGAAGCGTGGATCAACCGCTGCACGCACGAAGCACAGCGGCTCGATACGGGCCGCGGGGTCGCGATGCGCGACGGCCAGATCATCTGTCCGAAACACGGGTCGATGTTCGACGCCTGCTCGGGCTACTGCGACAACGGCGAGGCGGCCGACACGACGCTGCCGTCCGTCGACGTCACGGTCGAGGACGGCGTCGTCTATCTGACCGACGACGACGTGACCTTCGCCCACGAGGGCGGCATCGACGACGGAGGCGATGACGACGGCCCGGCGTCGACCTCTCACATCGGCTTCTGACCGCGTCGGTACCGACGGCTCGGCCGTCGTCTCGAAAGGGTATTCCGGGCGCTGGCAGTACGACCGCCTATGCTCACCTTCATCGGCCTCGGTCTCTACGACGAGCGCTCGATCACCGTCGAGGGGCGCGACGCCCTGCAGGCGGCCGACCGCGTCTACGCCGAGTTCTATACCAGCCGGTTGATCGGAACGACGATCGAGGACCTCGAGTCTTACCACGAGACAGAGATCGAGGTCCGGGACCGCGCCGGTGTCGAACAGCATCCCGAGGACATGCTCGAGGCGGCCGAGAGCGAGGACGTCGCGTTCCTGACGGCGGGCGACACGATGATCTCGACGACCCACGTCGACCTCCGGCTGCGGGCCCACGATCGCGGGATCGAGACGCGAGTGATCCACGGCGTCACTGCCCAGACGGCCACCAGCGCGCTCACCGGGCTGCAGAACTACCGGTTCGGGAAGGCGACGACGCTGCCGTTTCCCTACGCCCACGGGGCCGAAGGCCTCCCCGCGAGCGTGACGGAGACGATCGACGACAACCGGGCCGACGGCCTGCACACGGTCGTCTATCTGGACATCAAAGCGGAGCGGGAGGAGTACATGACCGCCGACGTCGGTGCCGAGTTGCTCGCCGAGGCGTACCCCGACCTCGTGGGCGTCGTCGTCGCTCGCGCGGGCAGCCCCGATCCGCTCGTCGAGGCCGGGACGATGACCGAGCTGGCCGACCGGGAGTTCGGCGACCCGCTGCATCTGCTCGTCGTTCCCGGGGAGTGTCACCTGCTCGAGGCCGACGCGCTGGTCGAACTGGCGGGGGCCGACCGTGACGCCCTCGAGATCGCCTGACGGCGGCGATAGCGGTTCGAGGGTCGTGACCGTCCCCAGCGACTAACGGTGTTTCGATCGGAAACGGACGCCGAGGGATTTACGGTGGGTGCGGGTAAGGATGGGCCATGAGCGGTCCGGAGGTCACGGACGACGGGGCTCGTCCCGAGGGGTCGACGGGGAACGGCGATCGGGACGGCCTCGATCGGGAGACCCTCGAACTGGCCCGGGAAGAGCTCCGTGCGACGTTCGAGTATCAGGTCGAGCGCGTCCAGGAGATCGACGAGAAGGCGATCGAGATCCTGAAGGCGAACCTCCTGTTGATCGGGCTGGTCGTCACCGGCGGCTCGATCGTCGTCCAGACCACGATCGACGTCGCGCCCTTCGTCAACCTCTTTACGATCGCCAGCGCGTTGCTCCTGCTAGTCTCGACGGGACTCGCCGGCGTGACGTACACGGCTTCGAACCTCCGGGGCGGCGTCGACGGCGACGCGGTCGAGGCCGCGCTCGCGACGGCGCGAGCCGATCCCCAGGCCGACGCCGACCGGTTCGAGGTGCGGCTGCTTCGCAGCTACGGCCGGTGGATCGAGTACAACGCCCGGGTGACCGCCGTCAACGACATGTTCGCGACGATCACCGTCCTCATGGTGATCGCCGCGTTCGTCTACGTGGTCGCGGGGATCGCGGTCGGCGCGCTCGGCCCGTCCACGCTCGTCTCGGCGGTCGCCTTCCTCGCGCTCACCGCCGCGCTGCTGTGGGTCGGGTCCTTCGCGTACTACATGGACCACCTCGGCGCGAGCGACGAGCACTGGGCAGGCACGTTCGACGGCGTCAGGATCTCGAAGGGCGTCACTCGAAAGCGAGGGCTGTCGACGCTCCGGACGATGCGCAGCGAGGGCGCGACCGACGAACGGGAGGAAGCGGCGGCCGAGGAGGGCGTCCCCGAGCGGAACCCGAAGCCCTGAAACCGCACTGTGCTCGCACTTCAGCCACTCAGCCGTCCAGAACGGATTCGAGTCGGTCCAAGAAGTCGCCGGGGACCTCGAGATGCGGCGTATGCCCCGTATTGCCGAAGACGACCTCCTCGAACTCACCGCCGCGGTCGGCATAGGTCTCGAGGACGGCGCGGGTCTGGTCGACCATCGGCTGGGGCGGGAAGACGTCCTCGCCGGGCCAGTCCGGCAGTTCGCCCATCCGACCGAGCGTTCCCAGATCGAAGAGGGAGGCGTTCGAGACGATCTGGTCGGAATCGCCGCGGATCCACAACACGGGCGGTTTCTCGTCGGGGTCGATCTCGGTGATCCTCTCGAGGTCGCAGTACTTCGGCGAGATCGCGTTGTTCACGCCTGTTTCTCCCGGAGCGATACCCGGCCAGTTATCGCTCGGTTTCGAGGAGCCAGGATAGTGCTCGTCGCCGGTCACCGTATCGAGCATGCCGGTCAGATACGACTCCTCCCGGTCGTCGTCGAACTCGTGGGTCGGATCGACGTAGTAGGTTCGCAGCACCTTTCGCGGGGAGGTCTGGCCCTCCTCGCTCCGGTCGCGGTTCTCGAGGCCTGCCACGAAGCCGTCGTTGCCGATCCCGCCGCCGGAGCCGGCGTAGTCGTCGAAACACGGCGTCCCCTCGACGTCTTTCGTCCCCCCGAAGCCGTACGGCGAGAGCGGATTGACGAGGACGAGGTCGGCGACGTCGTCGGGGTGGTCGATCGCGTATCGCATCGCGGCCCCGCCGCCGTTCGACCAGCCGACGAGGACGAACGGCCGCTCGAGGTCGAGTTCGTCGACTAGCGCGCGAACGTCCCCCTCGAAGTCGCCGAGGCCGTTCGTCGCGTCGATCGGTTTCGTCTCCGAATCGCCGTACCCCCGCAGATCGGGCGCGATCGCGTGGTGGCGACCCGGCAGGTCGGCCATCACGTCCTCGAAGAACCGCGAGGACGAGACGTTTCCGTGGAGAAAGACGATAGTCCGGCCCTCGTCTGTGGCTCGATCGTTGCCGCCCGACTCGAGGTAGTGGGTCTCGAGGCGATCAGTGTCGACGGTTCGCGAGTCGACCCCGACGAGGGTGTCGTCTCGAGTCATGGCCGCCGGTACTACGGCCCCCTTGATAACTCTCGGGCCGAAACCCGATCGCTGAGTCCGCGGGAGAAACGACCGCCGCGAGTCGCGAGTCAGTCGTCCGCGGTGACGCCGTCTCGAGTTCGCCGCCCGGAGCGGCGGCGGAGCGTCCCGCCGATGAGGGCGGCGATCGCGGCGCAGGCGGCGACGACGGCGAACAGCGCCGCCGGCGTCGACCGCGTCAGGATGAGACCCGCGAGCGACGATCCGACCGCACCGACGCCGAAGATCGCCGCGTACGAGTAGCCAAAGGAGAGGCCTCGCGCGCCGACCGGAGTGTACGCCGAAATCGCCTCTTGATTGACCGGCGCGATCATGAAGGTGAGGAATCCGAGGGCCCCGGCGACGACCAACAGCGGGACGAGGCCCGCGTTCGTCGACGGAACGAACGCGAGCGCGACGACCGACAGCGCGGCGTAGCCGCCCAGGAGGACGGTCTCGAGTCGTGCGCGGTCGACGAGCTTGCCCCCGACGTACTGGCCGACCCCGCCCACCAACAAGAGCCCGGAGTAGACGTATTGACTGGGGTCGAACAAGCGGCCGACGAGCGAGACCGGATCGAACAGCGGCAGGTCCGCGAGGATGTCCGGCAGGAAGGTAAACGTCGCCCGGTAGTAGACGCCGTAGAGGATTCCCGTCGCGAAGACGAGGGCGAAGCCGACGGTGAACAGCCGCCGCGAACTGGCGACGAACGCCGCGAGGCTGCGCGGTCGCTCGCGGTCCGCGGTATCGTCGTCCGTCCCGCGAGCCGAACTGCCGGCGGTCTCGTCGAACTCCAGGCGGGTTCCGACGACCGCCGCGAGGAGGACCGGAACCAGGAGCAGGGCGGCGACGGTTCGCCAGCCGACGAACGCCAGCAGGACCGCCGCGAGCAGCGGACCGGTCGCGACGCCGACGTTGCCCGCAGCGCCGTGGTACGCGAAGGCGGTGCCCCGCTCTTTCGCCCCGCGGCTGAGCAGCGCCAGGCCGGCCGGGTGATAGAGGCTCGCCGCGGCCCCCCACAGGAACAATCCGACCGTCAGAACGGCAATATTCGGCGCGACGGCGACGATCGCGAAGGCACCACCCATCCCGAGTAGACAGGCGAGAATGAGCCGCTTGGAACTGAATCTGTCGGCGAGCAGCCCCGTCGGGAGCGCGCCGACGCCGATCAGGGCGTAGCTCGCGCCGACGATTCCGCCCAGAAATGCGGTCGTCGTCGAAAACGCCTCGAGCCAGCTGACGACGAAGATCGGAATGACGAGTTCGTAGGTGTGGAACGTGGCGTGGCCGAGCATGGCGAAGGCGGTCACGGCCCTGTCGTTCCGATCCATACTCGTTCGGCGACCGCACGCTACTAAAAAACGGCGAGCGCTCCGTCGCTTACAGCCGGTCGATGATCGCTGCGGTCACGTCTTCGGTCGAGGCGTCACCGCCCAGATCGGGCGTCCGCGGCCCGTCCTCGAGCGTGGCCTCGACGGCCTCGTGGACGGCCGCGCTCTCCTCGTCGTAGCCCAGATACTCGAGCAGCATGGCGGCGGAGACGATCGTCGCGGCGGGGTTCGCGACGCCCTCGCCGGCGATGTCGGGCGCGGTGCCGTGGACGGGTTCGAACAGGGCGCGGTCGGGACCGATGTTGGCCGAGGGGAGCAGGCCGAGACCGCCGACGAGTCCGGCGGCCAGATCCGAGAGCACGTCGCCCGCGAGGTTCGGACAGACGACGACGTCGAACTGTTCGGGGTCGAGACAGACCCGCGTCGCGAAGGCGTCCATCAGGACCTGATCGGTCTCGACGCCGTGCTCGTCGGCGACCGATTTGACCGTGTCGCGGAAGAGACCGTCCGTCTCGCGCATGACGTTCGCCTTGTGGACGATCGAGAAGCCGTCGTGCTCGTCCCCGGAGACGTACTCACAGGCGAACTCGGCGAGCCGTTCGGAGGCCGACTCCGTGACGACCCGGGTGAGCGTCGAGACGTCCTGGGTCAGTCGATCCTCGTGACCCGCGTAGACGCCCTCGGTGTTTTCGCGGAGGAAGATCAGGTCCGTTTCGGGGCGGACGGCGTCGACGCCCGGATACGCCTTCGCGGGGCGGACGTTGACGAACGAGTCGACCGCCGTCCGGAGCGGTAGGATGACGTCCGCGGCCGTCTCGCCGGCCGCACCGAACAGCGTCGCGTCCGCCGACGCCGCGAGGTCGTAGGTCTCCTGGGGCAGCGCCTCGCCCGTCTCCGCCTTTACCGCGTCGCCGGCGTCGGCCTCGACGAACTCGAAGTCGATCTCGAGGGCCTCGAGCACCTCGACCGCTGCGGGTGTCACTTCCTGTCCGATTCCGTCGCCCGGGATGACGGCGATCTCGTGAGTCATGCCGGATACTCTCTGGCCGGCCGAAAAGAGGGTATCGATACCGCGACCCGGGGTGCCACCGCCGATCGGTCTCCGGATGGTGTCCCGCGAACCGACCGCTGTGCGTTCGACCCGCGGCCCACGGAATGTCGGCCGCCCGGTCGCCAACAGCACCCCCGATTTCCGTCAAATAACAGCTCTCCGATCTTAAATAATATCGACGGGGGATCGGTATTTCCACATATACTGTCAACTGCGCGCAACATGCCATGAATTTTTATTATCATCCTTGTAAATGATTGTAGCTGAACTATGAGGAAGGATGATCGGTCTCGCTCGGACGCGGGACTCACCCGACGAACCGCACTGAAAACCGGCGCCCTGACATCGACGAGCCTGTTCCTCGGAACGATCGGTGCCGGTAGCGCCGCGGCCGACGAGGACGACCCGGCATCGATCGTCGAGGAGATGACGCTGGAAGAGAAGGTGAGCCGGACCCACGGCGCCGACGGCGGCCCGGAGGGGATCGCCGGCTATCTGCAGGGCGTCGAACGGCTCGACGTCTCGGGAATGGGGATGGCGGACTCGCCGACCGGGGTCGTCGCCGCCGATCCCGCGACGGACTTTCCGCATCCGATCGCGGCGGCGGCGACGTTCAATCCGACGCTGATCGAATCCGAGGGGAGAGCGATCGCCCGCGAGGCGAAAGCCCTCGACGTCTCGGTGCTCCTCGGGCCGTCGATGGACACGTTCAGGGTCCCGCTGCACAGCCGCGCCGGCGAGACCTACGGCGAGGACCCGTACCTCGCCTCGAGGATGGCCGCGGCGTTCACCGGCGCCGTTCAGTCCGAGGGAGTCATCGCGACGCTGAAACACTTCGTCGCGTACAACCAGACGCGGGCGACGGGCGACGTCTACGACTACTATTCGACGTCGGAACACGACGTGCGCGTCGGCGAGCGGGCGCTCCGCGAGCTCTACCTCCCGCCGTTCGAGGCCGGTGTGAGGGAGGGGGACGCCGGTGCGGTCATGCCGGCGTACAACCGGATCAACGGGACGTTCTCCTCGGAACACCCCGAACTGCTGACCGACGTGCTCAGAGACGAGTGGGGTTTCGACGGGTTCGTCGTTTCGGACTGGGGCGGAACTCACAGCACGGTCGACGCCGCCGAGGCCGGACTGGACGTGGAGATGCCGAGCGAGGAGTACTTCGGGGAGACGCTGGCCGAGGCCGTGGAGGCCGGCGACATCGACGAGTCCGTCGTCGACGAGATGGTTCGCCGGACACTGACGTCGCAAGCCGAAATCGGCGCGCTCGAGGGCGACCGGATCGGGAGCGAGCCCGCTCACGGAACTGACGAACACTTCGAACTCGCCGAACGGATGACCGAGGAGGGGACGGTACTCCTGAAAAACGAGGACGACGTTCTTCCGCTCGACGAGAGCGAGATCGAAGAGGTCGCGCTCGTCGGGCCGTCCCCGGAGGAGTTCAAGAACAGCGTCGGCGGGAGCGACGCCGTCCCGGCCATCCGTCGCCGCGGTCCAGTCGACGGTATCAAAGCGGTCGTCGGAAAGGCGGTCGACGTGACGGCCGTCGAGACGGACCGTCGAGAGCTCGTCGAAGCCGACGACGGGTTCGCGTACGAGTACTACGACGGGGAGAACTTCGACGGCGAACCGACTGAAACCGGATCGGTCTCCGCCGTCGACTTTGACGACGACGCTGCGGCGGCCGTCTGGGAGGGAACGGTGACCGCGCCCGAATCGGGATCGTTCGGACTCGCACTCACCAGTCAGGGAGAGAGCACCCTGTACGTCGACGGCGACGTCGTGGCGGAGAACCTGGGTGGCGGATTCGCCGGACCGAACACCGTCAAGACCGCAGTCAACCTCGAGGAAGGGGTCGAGTACGACCTCCGCGTCGAAGCGGTCGGTGGCTCGCCCGTTCGGTTCGAGTGGAACCCGCCCGCCGCCCTTGACGACGCGGTCGCGGCCGCCGGCGACGCGGACGCGGCCGTCGTTCTCGCGCAGTCGAACACCACCTACGGCGACGATCGCATCCAGTTTGGGCTTCCGAGCAATCAGAACGCGCTCGTCGAGCGCGTCGCCGACGCGAACGACGAGACGGTCGTCCTCCTCAATACCGAATCGCCGGTCGCGATGCCGTGGATCGATTCGGTCTCGTCGATCTTCCAACTCTGGTTCCCCGGACAGGAGGCCGGCACCGCCGTCGCGAACCTCCTGTTCGGACGCACGACGCCGTCCGGGAAGTCACCCGTGACGTTCGCGCGTGACCTCGAGGACTACCTCCCGGGCGAGATCGACGTCGTCCCCAACGACGCGCGGGCGTACCCCGGCGTCGACGGGACGGTGCACTACGACGAGGGCGTCTTCGTCGGCTACCGTCACTTCGACGAACGCGATATCGAGCCGGTGTTCCCCTTCGGCCACGGCGAGTCGTACGCCGAGTTCGCGTATTCGGACCTCGAGTTAGAGGCGAACGACGACGGCCTCGACGTCTCCCTCACCGTCGCGAACGACGGCGACTACGACGGGAAGGAGGCCGTCCAGCTCTACGTCAGTGACGTCGACGCGAGCGTCGACCGCCCGAAGCGAGAGCTCGCCGCGATCGAGAAGGTCTCCGTAACTGCCGGCGAGAGCGAGCGAGTGACGCTCCGCGTCGACCACGACGATCTCGCGTTCTACGACGCGGACGGCGGCGAGTGGGTCGTCGAACCCGGCGCCTTCGACGTCGCCGTCGGCCGATCGTCCCGCGATCTCCGCCTCGAGGGTACCTTCGAGGTCGACGACGAGCTGTCGATCGTCCTCGAGGAGGAATCCGACGAACCGGACGGAACGGGCGACGATGATGGAGAGGAGGACGAGGACGGCTCGGACGAAACGAACGACACGGACGAAACCGGCGACGACACCGGTGCAGACGACGGCACCCCTGGGTTCGGCGTCCCGGCCGGAATCACGGGACTGGTCGGCGGGCTACTGGCCGCCAAGCGGGCCGGCTCGACCGGAGACGAGGCCGCCGAAGAGTAATCGGAGATCACCGTGCGGACCGTCGCAGACGGTTCGTCACGGACTGCCGACGCCCGTCGAGAACCCCACCGCGTCGGCGATCGCGCGCCGCTTGAGCAGGGCGAAGCCGACGGCGACCAAGCCGAAGCCGGCGACCGTCAGCGCGCTGATCTCCTCGCCGAGCAGGAAGACGCTCGCGACTGTCGCGACGATCGGGACCAGATAGCCGATCAATGCCGCCTCGAACGCGCCGTGTTCCTCGAGGATGGCGAAGTAGATCATGAACGCGATGGCGGTCGCGAACACCCCGAGGTAGAGCAGGGCACTCACGGAGACGGGACCGAGGACGTCGGCACTCGGTAACTCGCCGGAACCGAGGCTGACGCCGTGCAACACGAGTCCGCCGACGAGCATCGACCAGCCGACCAGCGGCAGTCGCTCGAGCGTCGGGCCGGCCCGCTGGATCAGGACGCCGCCGAGCGCGACGCTGCAGACCTGCCCGACGATGAGCAGTCGCGAGGCGGTGTCGCCCGCCAGCAGGTTCCCGGGATCGGGCTGGATGACGAGGCCGACGCCCAGAAAGCCGATAGCCGCGCCGACGGCCCCGAGCAGCGAGAGCCGCTCGCCCAGGAGCGGGATCGCCCACAGTGCGGTCACGATCGGCACCAGTCCCTGCAGGATCGCGGCGACGCCGCTCGGCACCGTCTGCTGGCCGAGAAAGAGGAGGCCGTTCCCGGCGATGAGGAAGACGCCGCCGCCCGCGACCGCCAGCAGGTCGTTCCGTGCGGTCGGCCGCCACTCGTCGACTCGAACGACGGCCGCGATCAGTAACAGGACCGCCGCGATATCGTAGCGAGCGGCCGCGAACAGCAGCGGCGGGAGGTACTCGAGACCGATCGAAATCGCCGGAAAGGAGAGCCCCCAGAGGACGGCGAGCAACAGGAAGAGCCCCACGTCGAGGGAACGAGACATACTGAACGGTATCGGACTGTCGCCGAAATATCTCGCGATTTCGGCGGTCTCCTGCCGGTTCCGGTGTGGTACCACGGTGCAAATCCGTCGCTCGAGGCCGATTGGATGAGACGTGACTCAGACGAATCGATCGAACGCGGTAAACGGTGAAAACGAGTCGCGAAAACGAGCGCTGCCTACTCGGCTTCGGGGATCGCCGCGTCGTCGACGTACGGCAGTTCTCGAGCCTTCTCGCGGACCGCACCGGCGTTCGATTTCATCAGCGCCGTCGTGTCCCAGACGCCCTCGACGAGGGCCTTGCGCTGGGCGTCGTCGACGGTGACGTCGATCGTTTCGTCGCCGTAGGTCACTTCCTCGGCCTCGATATCGATGTCGATCTCGGCGTCGGGGTTCGCGTCGACCCAGTCCTGGAGGTCCTCGATCGTCTCGCTATCGGCGGTCACGGTCGGAATGCCGAGCGCCAGACAGTTCCCCGCGAAGATCTCGGCGAAGCTCTCGCCGATGATCGCGTCGATGCCCCAGCGCATCAGTGCCTGGGGCGCGTGCTCGCGGGAGGAGCCACAGCCGAAGTTGCTGTTGACGACCATCACCGAGGAATCCTGAAATCGGTCCTCGTTGAACGGATGCTCCTTCTGATTGTCGTCGTCGTCGAACCGCAGATCGAAGAACGCGAACTCGCCCAGCCCGTCGAAGGTGACGACCTTCATGAACCGCGCGGGGATGATCTGGTCGGTGTCGATGTCGTTGCCCCGAATCGGGATGCCCGAGCCGGCAACGTAGTTGACTTCCGGAATTTCGACTTCGTCGCTCATGCGTCCACCTCACTCGCTCCGCTCGTTTCCGGACGCATTCGCATATCCGAGATGCGTAGCATCTCGCGAGTCACGCCAGATTCACCTCCTTCAGATCGCGCACGTCAGAGACTTCGCCGGTAATCGCTGCCGCCGCGACCATCCGCGGGTTCATGAGGACGGTCCGCCCGTCCTTCGATCCCTGGCGGCCCACGAAGTTCCGGTTCGAGGAGGAGGCACAGGCCTCGTCGCCCTCGAGTTGGTCCTCGTTCATGCCCAGACACATCGAACAGCCGGCGTTACGCCACTCGAAACCGGCTTCCTCGAAGGTGTCCTTGAGCCCTTCCTCCTCGGCGGCCTTCTGGACGCGCTGGCTGCCGGGGACGACCATCGCGCGGACGTCGTCGGCGACCTCCCGTCCCTCGACGATCCGGGCGGCGCGTCGCAGGTCCGGCAGGCGAGCGTTCGTACAGGAGCCGAGGAAGGCCACGTCGATGTTGTAGCCCTCCATCGTGTCGCCGGGTTCGACGCGCATGTGTTCTTGGGCGCGCCGGGCAGTGTCCTGCTTCTCTGCTGGAAGGGACTCCGGCTCCGGGATCGGATCGGAGATACCGATCCCCTGACCGGGCGTGGTCCCCCAGGTGACGACCGGCTCGAGTTCGTTCGCGTCGATGTGGACAATATCGTCGTAGTCAGCGTCCTCGTCAGATCTAATTGACTCCCAGTACGGCTTTAGCTCGTCGAACTTCGCCGGGTTCTCTTGGAAGTAGTCCGTCTCTTTCATCCACTCGTAGGTGGTCTCGTCGGGGTTGACGTAGCCCGCGCGAGCGCCGCCCTCGATGGACATGTTACAGATCGACATCCGACCTTCCATGCCGAGGCTCTCGATGGCCTCGCCGGCGTACTCGTAGACGTAGCCGACGCCGCCCTCGGTGCCGAGTCGGCGGATGATCTCGAGGATGATGTCCTTGGCCTCGACGCCCTCGCCGAGTTCGCCGTCGACCTGGATCTTGCGGACCTTCTGTTTCTCCATGGCGACGGTTCCCGTCGCGAGCACGTCGCGGATCTGGGAGGTGCCGATGCCGAACGCGAGCGCGCCGAAGGCACCGTGAGTCGAGGTGTGACTGTCGCCACAGACGATCGTCTTGCCGGGCTGGGTGATGCCCTGCTCCGGACCGATGACGTGGACGATCCCCTGATCGCCCGTCGTCGGGTCCGAGAACTCGATGCCCGCGTCGCGGACGTTCTCCTCGAGTTCGGCCATCATCTCCTCGGCCGCGTCCTCCTTGTAGGGGCGGGACTGGTCGGCCGTCGGGACGATGTGGTCGACCGTCGCGTGGGTCAGTTCGGGAAAGGCGACCTCGAGGTCGCGCTCGCGGAGCATCCCGAACGCCTGCGGACTGGTCACCTCGTGAATGAGGTGGAGCCCGATGAACAGCTGATCCTGTCCCGTCGGCAGCGTGGTGACTTTGTGTCGATCCCAGACCTTGTCGTACAGTGTGCCCTTACTCATTCCTCTACTACCGTGTCGCTCTCTGTTCGTCGTCCATGTTCGGTCCCGCGTTCGAAGACGCGGTTCGCGTCGTCGGCCTCCCTCGGTGGCGTGTGATCGACGTCGCGCATCGTTCCGCCTGTATCGGTACTCTCGTCTTCGTCGGCCTCCGTCACGTCTGACGTCCCGCCGTCGGCCGCGACGATCGGCCCGCGGCTGAACAGTCGGCCAGCCGTCTCCCCCGTGTAAGGGTTCGTGTGGCTGACGTCAGCCATCGTGTCCGTGTTATCGTTCTCTGTCATGGGTTCGCTCTCAGTCGTCCGCCTGCACCTGGACGGACTCGTCTTCGGTTTCGCTCTCGTCTCCTTCCTCGGCCCACGCGAACAGGTCGCGCAGTCGCTCGCCGACTTCCTCGATCTCGTGGTTCTTCTCGGCCTGCCGAAGTTGGGTGTAGCTCGGGCGACCGGCCTGATTCTCGAGGATCCACTCGCGCGTGAACTCGCCGTTCTGGATCTCTTCGAGCGTCTCCTCCATGTTCTCGCGAACGTTCTCGTCGACGATCCGGTCGCCACGGGAGAGGCCGCCGTACTCGGCGGTGTCGGAGACCGAATCCCACATCTCGGAGTGGCCGCCCTCGTACATCAGGTCGACGATCAGCTTGAGCTCGTTGAGGCACTCGAAGTAGGCGATCTCCGGCGAGTAGCCCGCGTCGACCAGCGTCTCGTAGCCGTGTTTGACCAGCGCGGTGACGCCGCCACAGAGGACGGCCTGCTCGCCGAAGAGGTCGGACTCGACTTCCTCCTGGAACGTCGTCTCGATGACGCCGGCACGGGTACAGCCGATACCCTTTGCGTACGCGAGGGCGCGCTCCTCGGCATCGCCCGTCGTATCCTGGTAGATCGCCAGCAGACCAGGGGTCCCCTCGTCGTTCTCGTAGTTTCGTCGGACGAGGTGGCCCGGGCTCTTGGGCGCGACCATCGTCACGTCGACGTCTTCCGGCGGCTCGATCTGGTTGTAGTGGATGTTCAGCCCGTGAGCGAACTGCAGCGTGTCGCCCGCCTCGAGGTTCGGCTCGATGACGGCGTCGTAGACGTCCGACTGCACGGTGTCGGGCACCAGCACGGAGACGTATGAGGCCGCTGCGACCGCGTCATCGGGGGTCTCGACCGTCAGCCCGTCGGCTTCGGCGGCCGATCGCGAGGCCGATCCCTCACGCAGGCCGACGATCACGTCGACCCCGCTCTCGTGGAGATTCAGCGCGTGGGCGTGGCCCTGGCTCCCGTAGCCGAGCACGGCCACGGTGTCGTCGTCGAGCGTCGATACGTCTGCGTCGTCGTCGTAGTAAATGTCGGTGGTGAATTCGTCAGTCATCGTCTGCTGTCTGGTAGTTGTCGCCGTGGTTCGCCTCGTCGGCGGGCTGTGCTGTCGATTCGGCCGCCGCGGTTCGGTCCGTTCCGCGGGCCAGTGCCGTCGTCCCTGTCCGGGAAATCTCCCGGATACCGAACTGGCTGAACGTCTCGACCGCGGCCTCGATCTTCGGGCGCGCGCCGGTCACTTCGATCGTCGCCGTCTCCGGGCTCGAGTCGACCGTCTCGGCGTCGTACATCTCTGCGACGGCGTTGACCTGTGCCGGATCCGTGGCGTCGACCTTGATGAGCGCGAGTTCCCGTCGCATCGCGTCGGGCTCGAGTTCGCGCACGGAGATGACCGGCACGAGCTTGCGCAGTTGTTTCTCGACCTGATCGATCCCTGGATCGGGCTCCTCGACGACGATCGTGATTCGGGCGCGGTCGTCGTCTTCGGTCGGGCCGACGGTCAGGCTCTCGATGTTGAACTGTCGTCTCGAGAACAGTCCCGAGACGTCGGAGAGCACGCCGGGTTCGTGTTCGACCAGCGCCGAGATCACGGTCCGACGGGGCTCGTGAGTCGCTTCGACCTCGGGGTCGATGCGAATGCCCTGCTTGTTGCGCCGTCCCGACGGGGTCGGTCGTTCCTCCGGTTCGGGGCCCTCGAGTCCTCGTTTCATAGCTGGTCCTCCGCCAGTGCGAACTGGCCGTTATCGCCGCCGCTCGGAACCATCGGATAGACGTTGGCGTCGGGATCGATGTGAACGTCGATCACCGAGGGACCGTCGTACGCGATCGCGGCGTCGATCGTCTCGGCGACGTCGTCGTAGTCGTCGATCCGGAAGCCCTCGGCACCGAACGCCTCGGCGAGCTTGTCGAATTCGGGCATCCAGCCGTAGTCCGACGCGGAGTGACGGCCGTCGAAGAAGGCGTCCTGCCACTGTCTGACCATGCCGATGTACTCGTTGTTGAGCACGGCGACGGTGATGTCGAGTTCCTCGCGGACGGCGACCGACAGGCCCTGTAAGGTCATTAGGAACGAGCCGTCGCCGTCGATACAGACGACCTCCTGATCGTCGTCGGCCGCGATTCGCGCGCCGATCGCCGACGGCAGACCGTACCCCATCGTTCCGAGTCCGTGACTCGAGACCCAGGTGCGGGGCTCGGTGTAGGTCCAGTACTGGCAGGCCCACATCTGGTGTTGGCCGACGCCGGTCGTGACGATGGCTCGGTCGCTCGTGGCCTCGTCCAAGGCCTCGACGACGAACTCCGGCTGGACCGGTTCGTCCTTCGGCGCGTCGTAGGCCATCGAGTAGTCGGACTTCCACTGCTGGCACTGGGCACGCCACTTCGTCGCGTCCGGCGATTCGTCGACCGCGTCGGCCAACTGTTCGACGACCGTTTCGGCGTCGCCGACCAGCGGGTAGTCCGCGTGGATGTTCTTCGAAATTTCCGCGGGGTCGATGTCGACGTGGATGAGCTCCGCATCGGGCGCGAAGGTCTCGATCCCGCCGGTCAGCCGGTCGTCGAATCGGGTGCCGATCCCGATCAGCGTGTCGCAGTGGGTGATCGCCATGTTAGCGTACCCCGTGCCGTGCATCCCCGCCATCTCGAGGGAGAGCTCGTGATCTTCGGGGAACGCACCGATGCCGGGCATCGTGGTGATGACCGGAATCTCGTGTTCGATGGCGAACTCCCGACAGGCCTCGCTGGCCTCGCCCTTGATGACGCCGCCGCCGAGCAGCATGACCGGACGAGCGGCGTTCTCGATGCGCTCGGCCGCGGCCTCGACGATTTCCGTATCCGCTCGCTCCTGCACCTGATAGGTGTCGGGAACTTTCGGATCGTCGGGCTCCTGATCGGTTTCGCCCTTCGTGATGTCTTTCGGCAGGTCGACTAGGGTCGGCCCCGGTCGGCCCGCGCCGGCGAGGGCGAACGCCTCGCTGACGTCGCTGCCGACGCGATCCGAGTCGCTCGCGAAGGAGTTGTCTTTCGTGATCGGCGTCGTGACGCCGGTGGTGTCGGTCTCCTGGAAGGCGTCGTTGCCGACGAACTCCGTCGGGACCTGACCGGTCAGCGCGAGCAGCGGATCCGAGTCCATGTCGGCGTCCGCGATCCCGGTGACCAGGTTGGTCGCGCCCGGCCCCGACGTCGCGAGACAGACGCCGGGCTCGCCCGAGACGATGCCGTAGGCGTCGGCCGCGTGGGCCGCGCCCTGCTCGTGGGCCATCGTCACGTGGCGAATGTCCGAATCGTAGAGGGCGTCGTAGACGGGCATAATCGCCCCGCCCTGCACGCCGAAGGCGCACTCGACGCCTGCGTTCTCGAGTGCGCGAACGACCGACTCGGCACCCGTCGTGACGGGGTCGGTCGCGGTCTCGGCGTCGCTCGCCGTCCCGTCCTCGGTGACCGCGTCGGGCGCGGCGCTGTCGGTGATCTGGTCGTCGTCCTGTTCGTCGTCCGCTGGCGAAATCTCTGCTGCGCGTTCGCTCATCGGTTGTCTCCCGCCGTTGTCTGGCGATCGAGTTGTGTGCGGTAGTGTGTCATCTGCTGGATAGCTGATCGCTCGGAGAACGATGCAATTCGGGTCTGAGGCTACGAGGTACTGGAAGTGGGGCTAGAACGCCCCTACAATACGAATCGGAGCGAGCGCGCTGCTGCCGACCGTGCGAACGCGAGCCGACAGTGGAGCGCGGACCGTCATTACTGCATAGGTAGCTCTCTCGAGGGTCATAATCCTTACGAGTCGCGCGGGTCCGGCCGCTCGAGTGCGACAGCGGGTGCTCGCGGACGGTGGCAAACGAGGAAGACATCCCTCAGACGCGCACCTCCTCCTCCTCCTCGGACTGGCGCTCGATGCCAGCCTCTTCGGCGAAGCGCTCGAGATCGTCGACCGTGACTCGGCGCTTCTCGGCCCCGTAGTCCTTGACGCGGCGGGTGACCGCTCGGACCTGGTCGTCGGTGGGCTCGAAGCCGCGTTCGACGAGTCGCTCGCGGACCGAGTGAGTCCCGGTGTGTTTCCCCATGACCAGTCGGCGCTCGGCACCGACCATCTCGGGGGTCATGACGCCGGGTTCGAAGGTGTCGGAGTTCTCGATGACGCCGGCGGCGTGGATGCCGCTCTCGTGGGAGAAGGCGTTGTCGCCGACGATCGGCTTGTTGCCGGGCGTATCCATGCCGCTCTTCTCCTCGACGATCTCCGAGAGTTCGGTGATGCGCGTCGTGTCGATACCGGTATCGCACTGGTAGAGCGACTCGACGGCCATCACGTACTCCTCGTAGGCGGCGTTACCGGCCCGCTCGCCGATCGAGTTGACCGACACCTGCGCCTGTGCCGCGCCCGCTTCGATGCCGGCCAGGGCGTTCGCGGTGGCCAGCCCGAAGTCGTCGTGGGCGTGGACGTCGACCCGCGCGTCGGTGTGGGCACAGACCTTCTCGATCATGGCCCGGAATCGGGTCGGCGTGGCGACGCCGCAGGTGTCGGGAATGTTGATCCAGTCGGTTCCCGCCTCGGTGACCGCTTCGATCACGTCGATCAGGAACTCCTCGTCGGTTCGAGTCGCATCCATCGGCGAGAACATGCAGGTCGCGCCCGCCTCCGTGATGCGTTCGACCGATTCGACTGCGCGCTGTACGACTTCCTCCCGGGTGGCGTGCATCGAGTCCTCGATCTGGACGTCGCTGGTGCTGACGAACGTGTGCACCATCTCGACGCCGGAATCGAGGGCCGCTTCGATGTCACCGTCGACGACGCGGGCTAAGCCGCAGGTCGTCGAGCTGGTCGCCGAAGCGATATCACGAACGGCTTCGAACTCCGCGTCGGAGTTGACGGGGAACCCGGCCTCGATGACGTGGGTTCCCATCTCGTCCAAGATGGACGCGATCTGCCGTTTATCGTCGTAGGAGAACGAAGTGCCGGGCGACTGTTCGCCGTCCCGGAGGGTCGTATCGAAGACACGTGCTGACTCTATTTCGTCAGTGGAATCTAACGTGCCCTGGAAGAACTCGACCCCCCTGACTGTTGTCAGAGGATGGGCTGTCTTGTGAAGACATTGTATCTGAATCCGAGGTGCGACGAAGTATATAAAACTATCGCTGTAGCCGACGATGTTCGGTGGCCGAGAAGTTCACTATCGATCATAGTAGTTAGAAAACCGCACGACTGCGGCGGCCTATTATCAGATCGTATCTCCTAGTACTGTTTAGATGGAACCGGGCGTTCGAGTCAATTCCCGAGAACGCTCCCTGAATTATACTCGATTCCGTCTTAATCGAGCCGCTCGAGCGCTGGCGCGCGATCGTCGATAGACGTTCGGTCAGCTGATCCGATCTCGAGCCGGCCGAATGATTCTCACATCTAATTGTGGGCGAACAGAATGGACGAACGTCCATACTCGGCTGTCGGCCGGCTCCGCGCTCGGGTGGTCACGACCGTCCGCGATCGCGTCGCCACGAGCGACGACGGGTCCCGGGAGCGACGCCCGAATCACGGACCCGAATGGAGCAAACGCGCGTGTGGGTGTTTTATGCTCGGTCGTGGTAGGTCGGCGCGCATGACGACCGACGAAATCACCGATCTACTGACGGGAGCGTACATCGACGAACTCGAGACCGTGATGAACTACCAGACGAACGCGATCGTCCTCGACGGTATCCACGCCGAGGAGGTCAAGACGAGTCTCGAGGAGGACATTCAGGAGGAACTCGACCACGCGCGGATGCTCGGCGAGCGCCTGAAGCAACTCGACGAGTCGCCGCCGGGGTCGGAGTCGTTCGAGGCCAACCAGCACAGCCTCCAGCCGCCCGAAGACACGACTGACGTTCAGTCGGTCATCGAGGGAGTCCTCGAGGCCGAGAACGACGCGATCGAGACCTACCAGTCGCTCCACGAGGCCGCGTCCGAGGCGAACGACCCGGTCACCGAGGATGTCGCGGTGACGATCCTCGCGGACGAGGAGGCCCACCGCACCGAGTTCCGTGGGTTCCAGAAGGAGTTCCCGATGGACTGATTATCCGTATTCGACAGCATCCGTGAGCGAACGGAGTGAGCGAGCGGGCCGAGGAGCCCTCGAAGCCGCGCCACCGGCGCGGCTGAGGGGGTGACGTAGGCTTTTCATCGAAGCTAAGCGGGAGCTTCGCTCCCGCGAGGTCCGAGAGAGCGCTGTGCGCTCTCTCGAGATTTTACCGAGGGCGCGCCTCCGGCGCGCCCGCAGAGCAAAAGTTCGGAGGCGAACGTTTTTCTCGTCCCGGTTCGACCCACCCGGTATGAGCGATTTCGACCTCGACCTTCGGGCCGTCGAGGAGCACATCGACGACGAACTCGATCTCGAGGGCAGCCTCGTTCTCGGCGTCCTCGACGGAGAGACACCGGCCGACGAGTGGCTCGAGGCGATCTCGAAGGGGAACGTCCTCATTCTGAGCGTCGAGGGCAACGTCAACGAACTGGCCGCCGGGTTCGCGCGGGACGTCAAGGAATCGGGCGGCGAACTCGTCCACTTCCGAGGCTTTCTGCTCGTGCTGCCGCCAGGCGTCGACGTGAATACGGAGCGACTCTAGCCGGGTTCCGAGAGCGTTGCGACGGGTCGATGGCACCTAGTCGGCTCGTCCCGGTTCCCGCCGAACCTCGCCAGTTTCGTTCGACGAGCGTCCGGCGACGAGTCCGCCCAGAGCGGCGGCGGCAACGAGACCGAGCGCAACGAGAACGGCGATGCCGATCTCCTGCCACGGAACGAGCGCGTCGGGCGCGACCGGGGTGAGACCGATGTGGAACCACTCGCCGTGATACCCGATTCGTCCGATCATACCGGCACTCGCCGCGTACACCACGGCCGCCCACGGGATCGCACTGAGCAGGCCGACCGTCCCGCCCGCGACCGCGCCCGTCCTCGGATGACTCGTTCGACGAGCAGCGATCCAGCCGCCGACCGCGGCTCCGATACCGGTGGGTGCAGTGAGCAGGGCGACGATACTGCCGGACACGACATCCGCGCGGCGAATAGGAAACGACATATTCGTCACAAGTGGCCGTTGATTTAAATCACTTCCCCGAGAGTTTCTGGGCGTGAAATCGTGCCCGAGTTGGAACCCATTCACGCGAGGCGGCCGTCCACTCGAGCTCTCGATGATCACGCCGACGTAAACGTCAGAAAGTGGCCGTCCGGATCGCGAACGACGACTTCGTCGTCGGCCGCTCGCTCGACCGATCGGACGCGATCGGCTACCGCCTCGAGCGCCGCCTCGGGATCGTCCGTCTCGAACCCGAGGTCGACGTGGACGCCGCCGCGGGCGTCGGCGATGCCCAGATGGGGCTCCCAGAGCTCGAGCGCCATCGGCCCGTGCAGCCGCAAGCGCTTGCGGTCGTCGCCCTCGTCGACCGTCTCGAAGCCCAGATCTTCGTAGAAGTCGCGCGCGCGGTCGAGGCTCTCGACCTCGAGGACGACTTCGAAGATTCCGTCGATCCCCGGGCCGGCCACGTCCTGCTGGCCGAGTTCGACGCAGTTCCCGTCGGGATCGTACAGGTACAGCGACCGCGCGGAGCCGAACTGGGCCTCCTCGAGATCGTACTCCGCGGCCAGTCGCTCCCACCAGTCGTCGTACTCGCTCGCGGGGATCGAGAACGCGTAGTGGGTGTGTAGCCCGCCCCGCGGGAGCGCGTCGGGGCGGCGACACACGAGGTCGGTCTCCCCGGCCGCGAAGACGACCTCGTCCGGTCCGCGCTCGCGGACGGTCAGTCCCAACCGCTCCTCGTAGAACTCCCTCGCCGGCTCGAGGTACTTCGCCTCGAGCGCCAGCCAGGCCAGCCCGGATAGCATACGCGACCGTACGCGGAGCGCGCGTTTAGAAGCGTCGCCGAGGTCCGGCGGAGCGGGCGCTGCGAGCGGCCGCTCGCAGTGGCGGTCATCGGCGACCGGAGACAACGGCGACTGCGCGACGCACCGTTTACCCACGTTTATGGACTGAGAGGCCGTACCACGCGTATGAGCTTTCGCGTCGACGAGCGCGCCACCGACTACCGCGAGATCGACCGCTTCGACGGGGGCGTCGGCTGGATCGCCCATCCGGAGGAACAGATGCAACGCGCCAGCCACGCTCTCGAGGTGGACGGCGAGGTCTGGGTCGTCGATCCCGTCGACGCCGAGGGGATTGACGACCTCTTCGCCGAGTTTGGCGACGTGGCCGGGGTCGTCGTCGGGCTCGACCGGCACAAACGCGACGCCGCCGCGATCGCGGACCGCCACGACGTTCCCGTCTACCTTCCCGACTGGTTCACGGGCGTCACCGAGGAGATCGACGCCGCGGTCGCTCGATTCGACGACGAACTCTCCGATACCGGGATTCGGGCGATCACGGTCGTCGATAGCCGGTTCTGGCAGGAGATCGCACTGTACAATCCGGCCGACGGCACCCTCGTCGTCCCCGAGACGGTCGGGACCGCCGACTTCTTCCTGGCCGGCGACGAGCGACTCGGCGTCCACCCGATGTTGCGACTGAAACCGCCCCGGACGGCCCTCCGCGGCGTCGCGCCCGAACGCGTGCTCGTCGGTCACGGAGCCGGCGTGATGGACGGTGCCGCGCGCGTCCTCGAGGACGCGCTCTCCCGCTCCCGCAAGCGAGCGCCCCGGCTGTACGCGGAGACGGCCTGGGAGATGCTTCCCGTCTGAGGACGCGATGTCGGCCGCCCGACTGCCGTTGGGCATACATCTAACTACCGTCCACCCATAGCACGCCTGTGGTCTACGTAACCCGCGGGCTCGTCGACGTCCTGTTGGACCTGGCCAGCGACGCCGATCCCGACGACGTGACGACCGGCGTCTCGGTCGTTCCCGCGAGCGAACTCGAGGGCGCGGACGGGCTCCCGCCGGACGCGCCAGTCTTTACCGATTTCTTCCTCCCCGATCCCGGCAATCCGGTCAACGCCGTCTTCGGGGTCGATCTCTCGACGCCCGCTCGACAGGCACAGGGTCGGTTCGTGTCCCATCCCGTCGGCGAACTCCAGGTGACGCGGCGGGACGATCTGGCACAGGTCATCTTCGTGGCCGTTCCGCCGTGGGAAGTCGACGAACGGTCGTTCGGCGCATTCGACCGGAGCGGCGAGCGCCAGCCGCTCGAGATCATCGACGCCTCGCCGCCGGGGCAATCGTTGACCGACTGAGACGACGGTCGCCACTCGAGGCGGCGAGGAACGGTCAGTGATCGATAGCTCCGTCAGTGACGAAAAAACGAGACGAGAGGGGCCGGGAGTCAGATCCCGGCGGTCACCGGCAACTCGCCGTTACCGATGATGCGATCGATGATGCTATTAGGTGCCCGTTCGCCTCGATCGTCGTCGGACTCGTCGGAGTCCCGAGACGGGAAGTCCGGAATATGCGGCATCTGTTTGGACCTCCATTCGGTACTACTCGCTTCGACTCTGAAAAGCGCTGTCCCGGTGGCCGTCCGCGACGAATGGCCGTCCTCCGTCGGCGATCGACCGCGGAGCCTCCCTACTCGAGGTAGCCTCGTCCGTCGGCGCGCCTACTCGAGGTAGCCCAGCCCGCGGAGCTGTTCGGTGATCTCTTCGAACTCCGCTTCGGTGAGTTCGCCTTCCTTCTGATGTTGAATGACGATGCTTCGAAGCAGGAACCGGACGAGATCGCTCGTGCTCTGGAAGCTCGTTCCCTCGATGGTCTCGTCGACCCGGTCCGCGAGGTCCTTCGGGATCGACACCGTGGTGTACTCGGTCATATGCCATACTCCGGCGCGGTCCCCAAAGGAGTGTCGACGGGGACCGGCGGTCGCCGGTCGTCTCCGCAGCCATTTTTATAATCGGCTCCGTAGCGAGATGTACAGGCATGGGAGTCCGGCCACCATCGAGCGGAGACGACGAGGAACCCGACAGTATCGAGTTCGGCATCGCTGCCGTCGACGCTCATCTCAGGGACGCAGATCTGTCCTTCCCGGCCACGAAAGACGAGGTCGAGGCCGAAATCGGACACGAGCGCATCCCCTATGACGTTCACGGAAACGACGTGGCGCTGAGCGAAATGCTCGCCGAAGTGCCGACGGAACAGTTCGACTCCCGTCAGGAGCTGTTGAACCAACTGCATAAGCCGTTCGAGGCGTACCGCCACAACAACTCGGGCGGCGTCGTCGCACAGGTCCGCTCGCTTCTACCCTTCTGAGGCCGATTTCACCAGTGGTGCGGTCGGTCACGCTGTCGTCCGGTCACCGTCGCACTCGCAGTCACTCGTCGCGCTCGTTTCGAGCGATCCGCTCGAGCCGCCGGCGCTGTTCGCGGTGTAAGGTCACGAGCATGTCCGAGAGGACGCCGAACATGAGCAGTTGGACGCCCAGCAGGATCGCGGCCGCCGAGGCCAGAGCCATGACTTCGTGGCTCTGGTGGTACTGAACCCACTCCCAGAGGACGTACGTCGCGATGAGCGCGCCGGAGAGGATGCCACCGATGCCGAGACTCCCGAAGTAAAACAGGGGGTTGTTGGTCTTGGCCAGCGAGTACAGCGCCAGCATGATCGTCCCCCCGTCTTTGACCGGGTGCAGGTTGGTCTCGGACTCGTCGGGTCGGGCGCTGTAACTGATCGGGACGACCGTCGTCTCGACGCCGTGTTTGACGCACTCGACGGCGAGTTCGGTTTCGATCGTGAACCCGTCGGAATCGAGCGAGAGCCGCCTGAACGAGTCGACGGTAAACGCCCGATAGCCCGAGAGGATGTCCTCGTAGTTCGCGCCGTGGACGAATCCGAACGTGCGATTTATCATCCGATTTCCGAACCCGTTCAACGCGCGCATCGCGTCGTCGTCCATATCGGCGAAGCGGTTCCCGATGACGTGCTCGTACCCTCGAGAGAGGGGTTCGATCATCCTGTCGGCGTCGGCCGGGTCGTACGTCCCGTCGCCGTCGAGCATCAACACGTACGGCACCGTGACGTACTCGAGGGCCTCGCGGACGGCCTGGCCCTTTCCGTCGCCGGACTGAACCAGCACCTCCGCGCCGTGCTCGCGAGCGATCTCACGGGTATCGTCGGTCGAGTCGCCGTCGACGACGACGACGTTCGTGTACCCCTGCTCGTAGAAGCCCTCGATCACGTCCGCGATCGTGGCGGCCTCGTTGAGCGTCGGAATGAGAACGCACACCTCGTCGGGCGAAATCTCGCTCGCCTCCTCCGTGGCGGCGATCGTCTCGCCGCCGTCCGAGAGGACGCTTGAGCCCGTGTGGACCGCATCGTCTTCCATCGGGCAGTACTCCCCTACCGAACTGCAAAAGACTACTGATTGATCAGTGTCGGGCTTTTACGAGCGGGGGCCTCACTGCAGCCGCGAGAACCCGATGGCTACCAGGTCAGCCCCTCGTAAACGTCGAGAGCGTCCTCGTCGACGTCGATCCGCCGTCCGTCGACCACGACCGAGCGGGCCATGTCCTCGAACGAGAGGTCGTCGAACTCCGGCCAGTCGGTCGCGACGACGGCTCCATCCGCGCCCGCGAGCGCGCTCTCGGCCGAGTCGGCGTACTCGATGTCGGGATAGTCGGGCCGGACGTTCTCGATCGCCACCGGATCGTAGGCGACGACGTCCGCGCCGCGCTCCGTCAGGTACTCGATCACGTCGAGCGCGCGCGACTTACGGACGTCGTCGGTCCCGGGCTTGAACGACAGGCCCAGCACCGCGATCCTGGCCCCCTCGAGGGGGACGTGGTCAGCGAGCAGGCCGACGAGTCGCCGCGGTTGCTCGTCGTTGACAGCGACTACCGCATCGAGGAGTTCGGGGTCGTACCCCTGCTCGCAAGCGCCGGCCCGCAGGGCGTTGACGTCCTTGGGGAAACAGGAACCCCCCCAGCCCAGCCCCGACCGCATGAACCGCTCCGAGATCCGATCGTCGAGTCCAACCGCCTCGAGCACCTCGTAGGCGTCCGCGTCGTACTCCCTGGCGATGTTGCCCAGTTCGTTGACCAGCGAGACCTTCGACGCGAGGAAGGCGTTGTTCGCGTACTTGATGAGTTCGGCCTCGCGGACGTCCGTCTCGACGAGGTCCGTCTCCTCGCGTTCGAGGATCGGTGCGTAGAGTTCGCGGAGGGTGGCGGCTGCCTCCTCGCTCGCAGTGCCGAAGACGATCTTGTCCGGCTCGAGGAAGTCTCGAACTGCGGTCCCCATCCGGAGAAACTCGGGGTTCATCGCGAGCTCGAGGCCGTCGCCGATCTCGGTTCCGGACTCGCGCTCGAGGATCGGACCGACGACGTCCTCGGTCGTACCGGGGAGGACCGTGCTCTTGACGACGACGAGGTGATCGTCATCTTTCTCTGCGAGGGCGCGACCGAGCGACTCCGAGCCGGCCTGCATGATCGCGAGATCCAGACCGCCGTCGTCCGTCTGCGGCGTGGGCAGACAGAGGAACGTGACGTCCGTCTCGCGAACCGCGTCGTACTCGGTCGTCGCACGGAGGCTTGTCCCCGCGTGGTCGGCGATCCGTTCCGCGAGTCCCAACTCGTGGATCGGGGCGTCGCCGGCGTTTATCGTCTCGACGATCTCCTCGTCGATCTCGACGTTGACAACGTCGTGACCGAGATCTGCGAGGCAGGCGGCGACGGTCGTGCCGACGTAGCCGCTCCCGATGATGGAGACGTTCATGGCGTGTGAGAGGAAGGGCAGTGATTAGTCGCTTTTGGGTCGTCCTCGAGTCGACGACCGACTCGAGAACGGCTCGTCGATCGAGCGACGAGCGCTACTGTTCGACCGGTTCGGCTTCTTGCTCCGAGATCCGTTCTTCGGCGCGGTCCCGATCCTCGGGGTAGCCGACGTCGGTGCGCCAGCCGTCCATCCGGATCGCGTCGATGGTCCGGCCTGACTGGATGAGCAGATCGATCGCGTCCGGCAGTTCGTACTCGCCGCGATCCGAGGGCTGGACGAGGTGACACGCGTGGAAAATTTCGGGTGTGAACGTGTAGAACCCGGTCATGACGAGGTTCGACGGCGGGTCCTCGGGTTTCTCCGTCACCTCGACGATCTCTCCGTACTCGTTGGTGTCGAGGACGCCGTACCTCGAGGCCTCCTCGTAGGGGACTTCCTCGACCAGGAACGCGGCGTCGGCTCGTTCCTCCTGCTGGCGGTTGATCACGTCGCCGAGGTTCGCCCGAAAGACGTTGTCGCCCAGCATGAGCATGAAGTCGTCGTCGATGTGGGGTTCCGCCTGGAGGATGGCGTGAGCGAGCCCGAGCTGTTCGCGCTGGTGGGCGTAGGTGATCGGGACGCCCTCGTACTCGTCGCCGTAGCGCTCGATGATCTTCTCTTTCATGTAGCCGACGACGAGGACGAACTCGGTCGCGCCGACCTCGATGAGGTTGTCCATGACGTCCTCGATGAGGGGTTTCCCGTCGACCTCGACGAGGACCTTCGGCTTGTCTTCGGTGAGCGGCCGGAGGCGGGTGCCCTTGCCGGCTGCTAAAACGACTGCTTGCATGTGCACACTGATTCTACTTGAGTGTTATATGTCTTCGGGGATGGTCGGTCACGAAACACCGACGGAAGTTTGACGTCGATATGGTTCGAGACCGTGTTAGAACGATAAATCAACCATCATATATCCATATTATATAAGATCATGTGTACTTTCGGAGTTCATGCCTGAACAATCGGAAGATCCACGGGAAGGTTCTGGTCGACGGTAGTCCGAAAGCGTCTTGATATCAGTAGCAAGGTACTAAAGTACACGATCGCACCGAAAGAGACGAGTACCAATACAAGAACGATATTGCGGACGTTGCCGTACGTCGATTCGAGGTAAAGCCCAGCATAGACCGTCATTCCCATGACACCGGCTGCAATCCACTGTCTTCCGATTTCTCCGATGGGAATAGAGAAGTCGATCAGCGCCGAGAGAGATCCGTAGGCGACGAGAAGGCTAACGAAAACCGAGGACGCAGTTGCCACAGCTGCGCCTCGAATCCCGAAGTAGGGTATCAGAATGACGTTGAAAACCACGTTCGTGACGATGAACACAGCGTTGACTCGGAACGACATATCTGGCCTGTCGATGGCGTCGAGCGTCGTCGTGAACTGTCGTTGATATCCTTGAATCAGCGTCGCGACGATGAGAACTATAAGAACGACTGAGCCCTGCGTGAATTCTTCACCATACACTCGGAGCAAGTGTTCTCCAAGCAGTACGCCACCAACCAGCCCTGGGATAAGAACCAATCCGCCGTAGGAGAGCGCAGTTTCGAATAGATCCGCTACCGATTGTGGGTTTTCGTCGGCTGATAGTGAACTCATCTCGGGGAACAGCGTCTGACTCAATGATCCACCGAACAGTATCAGGAAGACCGAGATATTCCAAGCGGCCGTGTAGATTCCAACGAGAGACGACGACACGAAGAACCCAAGTACAGCTACGTCAACCCAATTGAACGCGCGCGTACGAATTTCGCTGAGCCAGGAGTACTCTGCATAGGAGATGATTCGACGATAGTGCGATACTGTCGGTGTGGTAATAGCATCGAACTGACGTACGACTATCCAGAGACCGAGTACGGAGACGAGTACGTAACCGACAGTATATCCTACGAATAGGCCCGCAATTTTGAACCCAGCGAGGATAGCACCGATCTGAATTAGGCTCCGTGTTCCGGTACGAATTGGCGTCAAGACGCCCGATACATGAACGAGATGCTGTCCCTTTAGTACCGAATTGACGACCGCCTGTGTGAGAGTAACGAACAGAAACAACACTACGACTTCTGCAGCTGGATAGCCAAGATAATCATTTATTCTATTTTGTGAAATTATGACGAGAAAGGATATAACGAAGAAGAGACCGAGGACGATCGTCCCGCCGGCAATCAGATAGGCGGCTTCGTCGTTTCCTTCGCTGACTCGTTTGGTGATAGCGCTCGGAACACCCATTTTCACAGCGATACTCAGCCAAGCTACCGTCGAGAGGACAAGATAATAGATTCCGAGGGTTTCGGAGCCGAGAAATCGCGCAATAAATATCGTCGCGATAAAACCCAGTAGAGAGGCCGAAAACCGAGAGGCGAAATGTACTATTGACGTCTGGCCCAGCCGCATACGCCTATCGGTGAGTGCGAAGACAATAAGACCTCCTTTTCACTACCACGACGAGACGCTAGATATGTCGTTGTACAGCATTAGTTCGTCCTATGCCCTGTAGCCGAGTTCGTGTAATCGTTGCTCGATTTCAGGCCCAATATCTTCCTCGGTGCCAGTCACATCGACCCTAGCTAGGTCGTCAACGGTCACTTCGACGAACTCGCGGTCCCCGCGATCTCTCATTGCTTGCCGGTCTGGTGTCAAGGTCTCATACCGAACTTGATCGTCACGACGGACGGCGTCAACGATCACGGTATCATCCTGTTTGCGACAGACCGCGTGCCACGGACCGAAATATGGTTCTCGATCGGCCTCCGGTAACGGTAACCCGTCACCGGGTTCCTCGATTCGATACGAGCTCGTGATCACATGTCCCTCCTCCGGAACGAAGCTTTCCCTTTCACCCTCGATGAGGCTTCTGACGACTGACGGAAATCGAGTCAGCGACGCGGGTTCGGTCACGGTTTTCGCTGTCGACTGTTCGGGGTACTTGACAACCAATGGAACGTGCGAGAGTTCATCACCGATACCCCAACTGTGATCGATTAGACGTACTGCGTCGTTCACGACGCTATACTCGCCGAATCCCTCTCCGTGATCGCTCGTTATGACGACTAACGTCTCCTCGAGTTCGTTTGCTGCATCTAGTCGCTTGAGTAACTCAGCGACGTAAGCGTCAGCCTGCCTAATGCAGCCGTCATATAGGTTTTCCGAAGATTTAAGTTCCCAGAGCGGTCGCTCGCCGAGATATTGCGTCGTAAGCGGCCCTCCCATCGCCTCTCGATGGAGGTTTTCTAGGCGCTCGTCTCCCCACAGATTGTACGAATCTTGTGGCAGATATGGATAGTGTGCATCCATGAGATTAACGCATGCCGCCCAGGGACCAGAGCCCGATTCTCGCCATTCTAGGAAATCCTGTACGTATTCACCGCCGTGTTCCTTTTCGGGGTCGTGTGTTGCGGTCGAACTGCCAAACTCTCGCCCCAGTCCGTTTACAATAGATTTCGCTGGCGAATCACTCTGGAGACATGCTCGGAGGTACTCTCCATAACTTGGGTTACCGGATACGTTTTCGGGACCGAGCGCATTCGGAAATATCAGCTCTTGACGTTTCGGACCCTCCACGTGATCGAAAAATGACGAAAGGTTTGAGGATTCAGAAACGACAGCGTTCGACGTAAAAAGCCCGGTTTGGTATCCCTTATCGTTTAATTCTTCCCAGATAGTGTGTCCAGAAGTCAAGGTTGCCGTATGTGTGGTTGCACGGTGTTGAGACACATGATGGCCAGTGAAGATGCTGACGTGGCTCGAGATACTGTGAATACCAGGCGCCTTCGCAGTCGTATAGCTCGTCGCTTGGTTCGCGAACTCGTCCAGCCGTGGTGTCGTGTTCCGTGGATAGCCAAGGTGGCCTACGTTCTGGGCACGGACACTGTCGAGAATTACCAGAAGAACGTTCGGCTGATCCATACGTAGGGGTCCCAATCAGTGTATTTGTATACTTCGATAAATCACCTGACCGGGACCGATGTAATACGGAACGCCAAATCGGCGTCTAACCGAAAATCTTCTCGTGTAGTACTCAACTGAGTCCCGACAGAAATAAATATATTTGACAGGATCCGTTTTCCGTTCGAATTTTCTGCCTAGATAGTGCCGAGTTGATCGTCAACTGTGTGAAGGAGTTCATCGGTGTCAACGACCAAATCTGAACCGTCACCCTCACAGTATACTGGTTCGTATTCAAGTCCAAGCGCCATCGAAAGTCTCTGGTAGGTATTGAGCCGTTTTTGGCCGAATAACTCGATAACATTAGCATCATTCGAATAGATAATATTCGCAAATCCAGCACCATGCGGCCCAACTACAGCGCTTGAGTTTGAAAATAGTTTTATTTGTTCGGAAACAGAGAGGTTTTCGAGTACATACGATTCGAAACCTCTCGCCTGGAGCGAAGCGACGACTTCTCCTTCGTTTCTCACTCGTCTTTTCGTGGCTCCGCGTCGAGAAATATAAATGCGATTATTTCTCTCCTCGCTCATTTCAACCGAATTCGACATTCGGTCGCGCAGCCAGTTCACGTGTGCGGGAATTGGCTCTATTTGCGACGGAATCAAGAGTTCGTTTACAAATACTTTTCGAGAGGGAACAGATATATAGTCAGTATCATCGTAACCGAGTAAAGACAAGGATTCACGCATCCACGATGACAACGTTTCTGGAACGATAATTTTTACATCATCGGCCGATGATTCCTTGTATCTCTCCAGCCAATGAATCTTAAGTAAGCATTCAATAGTCCAATGGAAATAATTCGGCCAAAGAGGAATGAGAATAATTGCCATGTCAATCGTTCTATCCGGTTGAATATCTCTCTCTGTCGTAGGTAATACCTCTTGAAGTTTGGTGAATCCGTGCTGATATCCGAACATAGAAAGAGCAACACTGACCCTGCGCGACGCAAGATGAACAGGTCCGACGGAGTCCGCAACAAATCTTCCGTCAGGCAGAGAAACAATCCCGGACGAAGTCAGAACAGTTGCCCCGTTAACGATTCCACATACTTGTGGGCAGGGTTTATGTGCTTGAATATTCGCGATCGGTTCGTCACTTCTGACAGACTCTTTACGAGGAATCTCATGTAACCGTGGCTCGATACGATCGCAAGATAATAGCTGTCCGGAGCTTGCAATTTCATTTACAGTAGTAATGTCTCTTTGTTCGTCAATTCTTTCGTTCACATAGGATCGTAATATCTTATCTTGGATTGCTTCTTTTTTTGCCTGTTTGCAAAATTGGTAGATACCGTCTCGTCGTATTTTTCGGAGTCCTTGTCGGAAGAGGGTCATTACGGTGTAACTATCCTTACTTACAGGCCGTCGATTACTTCTACCTCACGCATCTCAGTTCTAACAAATAGATGATCGAAAGGACCATACTTGTTCTCCAAGAGATACAAGGAAATGGTCGGAGATGCTCTTCGAAGGGCTGGAATGGGTGTTTTACGTCGAACTCGCTATTCGAAGCCGCTCGTAACGATAGTAAACCGTGCCCCAGTCGACACTACTCTCGATTTCGATAATTCAGTCACGATCGAACGAGGTTGCAAGTTTATCGGAGACATTTCCCTCGATCGTGACGTAACAGTCGGTACTGGAAGCCATCTCGAGGGAGATGTTCGGGTCGGACGAGGGACGTACCTCGTACGCAACGATGAGCTTATAGGAGAGATATCTGTTGGAAACTTCTGTGCGGTTGCCCGTGACGTAACTGTTCAGGCAAGAGACCATCTAATGACCCGTCCAAGCATCCAAATGCGTTTCTACGATAAGTATCTCGACTCGGAGCTCCCACATGTAACAAAAGGCCCGACACGGATTGGGAGTGATGTGTGGATAGGAACGGGTGCCGTAATCCTCTCTGGAGTTGAGATCGGCCACGGTGCAATTATCGGGGCAGGATCTATTGTAACTCGAGATGTCGATCCGTACGCTGTCGTCGCTGGCGTTCCTGCTAAACGGAAAAGTTGGCGATTTCCCGAGACGGTTCGGGATCAGCTTCTCGACGTTCAATGGTGGGAATGGAGCGATAAAAAGATTTCTCGAAATAAGGACTTCTTCGAAAGTGACCTCGAAGGTCTCGATGATATTTATCGGTTGATATCTGATTAAGATAGGGCGAAAAGTATATATACGTCATCGATTATTCAACAGATATGTCGTTAGAGAAGTTTTCTCTACGGAATTTTTTTCGCGTATTAGAAAACCCTAGTATCCTTCGCGGAGAGGCTACCAAATCTCTCATTAGCATCAATAAGGTACTGCAGAAGCCGGATTCTGATGCGGATGTGTCACATATAATGGAGGAAGATTGGGATAACCTGATCCTTCTCGACGGCTGTCGGTACGATCTGTTTTCCCGACAAAGTACGATCGATGGTCAATTGGAGAAGAGAATTTCTGCCGGATCACAGAGTCTCGAATTTATTAAAGAAAACTTTTATGGGAACGAATTAACGGATACTGTGTATATCACAGCAAATCCGTTCTCTCCTCAAATAAAAAGTGGAACGTTTCACGATATAATAAATTTGCTTCCCGAGTGGAATGAAGAACACCAGACGGTGATGCCAGAAACAGTCGTTAAGGCGACTGAAAGAGCGATCTCGGAGTACCCAAACAAGCGGTTACTCGTACATTTCATGCAGCCACACTATCCCTTTATCGGACCGAAAGGTCAGTCGCTTGACCATCGTGGCTACCAGCCGACAAGTGAGAAAGATGGTCTTTCATTCTCAGTCTGGGACGAATTACAGTATGGAGTTGCAAACTATGAACTCGAAGACGTGGTTGAAGCCTACGAAGAGAACCTGGATATCGTATTGGAGTACGTATCAGAACTAATACCTAAATTGCCCGGTCAAACAGTTATTAGTTCGGACCACGGGAACCTGCTCGGGGAACGAATGAATCCAATACCAGTGAGAGCATACGGGCACCCGTCAGGGCTCCGGAGTCGAGAACTCGTCGAAGTGCCGTGGCTGATCATCGATGGTGAGCGGAAGAAAGTAACTGCGGAAGAACCGAACGGCTACGAATCTATAGACGATTCCATTGTCGAGGACCGACTCACGGCCTTGGGTTATGCTGAGTGAAAAGCAGTCGACCGATAGATCCCGCCCGGACGTCTCGATAATCATTCCTGTCTATAACGATCCAGAGGGGATTCGAGCAACGCTTTCATCGTTGACTGACCAAACGTTTTCCAGCGGACGATTCGAAATTCTTCCGGTAGATAATGGATCGACTGATCGTACTCGGGCGGTACTCGAAGAAATCGAACGAAGAAACGAACGAGTCAGATTAGCCATCGAAGACGAAATATCTGGATCGTACGCTGCCCGAAATGAGGGAATAAAGGAGTCGAACGGTGATGTTATTGTGTTTATCGACGCCGATATGACTGTCCCTGACGGCTGGCTCAAATCAGCACTTCGAACGTTCCAATCAACGAATACGGACTACATGGGCTGCAGCGTCGAACTGATTCTCCCTGACGACCCGACACTAGCGGCCCGCTACGATCATCACACTGGTTTCCCGGTCGAACAATACCTTGAGCACCACCAATTTACGCCGACCTGCTGTCTCGTGACCCGTAGAGCCGTTTTCAAAAACGTAGGCCTCTTCGACCATCGACTCGTTTCCGGCGGCGACAAAGAGTTCGGAAATCGCGTTCACGAGGCGGGCTACGACATGCACTACGCCGAAAACGTCACTATGTACCATCCAACGCGTAACTCTATCCCCGAACTCATCAACAAAGACCGCCGCGTTGGCCGCGGGCTCTGTCAACTCCAGCGCTATTACCCCGATCGTTACGGCACACCCGGTATCCCGCTGCGGCCGAGTGGTGTCAAATCCCCTGATCCTGACCTCGAGACGCGCGACCGACTCGCGTTCGGAGCGCTCTCGAGATTCCTCACCGGCGTCCGCGGACTGGGCTACTACCAAGAGTACCTCATGGGCGATCGGCTCAATGACCTCGGCGGAATCCCGGAACTCGAGCAGTAACGGTTCTCGAGCGGATATTCGATCGAAATCGGCGGTGAAATACGTCAAGTCGTAAAAAGATACCCGAGGATCGTCTCGAGTACAGAACAGAACTGCGTCTCTGTCAGGCCTCGACCGCCGTATCGCGATCGAGGGTCAGTTCCGACCGATTGACGTCGGCCAGCCCATACAGATAGCCGAAGCCGACTGCAGCGGTAAAGATAAAGATCGTCATGAGCTGTTGCGCCTTCGCACTCGAGGGCCGCTGTACGAGATCCGACAGCCGATTCGGCACGAACTCGAGCATCAACTGTCCTAAGTACTCGTTCTTGTCGTCCTTCGCTTCAGGTAGGAGAATATCCATGATCCGCTTCGAGTACCCCTGCCAGAACGAACGGAACACGAGCCACTGGAAGTCTCCGCGGTAGTCGAACAGTTTGTGGTGAACCACCGCATCAGTATTATAAATCACGCCCTTCCCGTACGTGTTCGCCATCCGAATACAGACAGGCGCTTCGTGGGCCTGTATGTGCCGATCACCGTGCCGACCCGTATTCTCGTCGTAGCCGCCGACATTTAAGAATACGTCTCGCCGGAACGAGATGTTCGAGCCGTACGTGTTCCGCAACTCGTCCATGTGCTCGCCCATCCCGCGCTCGTCACAGCCGACGAGCCAGTAGAACTCCTCGGGGAAGAAATCGGGCTTTTCGGTCACCCAGTCCGCGGCGACGTGGCCGCCGACTGCGATCGCGTCAGTCTCGTCGTAGACACGAGCCAGTTCCGCTACCCAGTCGTCCTCGGCGACGGCGTCGTCGTCAATGAACGCAACGACGTCTCCGGTCGCGATCTTCGCGCCTCGCGTTCGGCTGTAGGAAATACCTTGATTCTCGTCGTTACAGTGGAGCACGACATCGTCGAGACCGCCGTAGTCCTCTTGGACGCGCTCGAAAACCGGCTCGTTACCGTCGACGACGAGGACGACCTCGAGCGGCTCGTAGCTCTGTGCGAGGACGCTGTCGACGCACTCCGAAAAGACGTCGTAGCGATCCATCGCGTAGGTACAGACGACGACGGAGACCTTCATTGCCGTCGGATTTCGGTGAGTCCCGAATAAGCTTTTTCGTTCGAACGGACTCGCGGTAACGCTCACGACGAGGCGAGGGTCAGGGAATCGGCACCGATGCGAGACCGGGTATCAAACGACCACGAGTATATAACAAGACTTATTCTTGGGTTGGGTCTGGTGCAAGCTAATGAGTACCGACACAGAACACGTCGAGGAAGGGACCGATACGTCCGTCCTCGAGACGTGGCGGGAATGGTATCACCTCCCCGTTCTGGGGGTCGTGATGCTGTTTATGGTCTGGTTGCGAACCCAGTCGTACGACCGGTTCGTCACCGAGGACGGAACGCCCGCGCTGGCCGGGATCGACTCGTGGTATCACTGGCGGACGATCAACTGGACGGCAGAGAACTATCCGCGGACGATGCCCTACGAGGTCTGGACGGGGTTCCCGACCGGGACCTACGTCGGCCAGTTCGGGACGCTGTTCGACCAGCTCATCGTCACCGCGGCGATGATCGTCGGACTCGGTAACCCGTCCGGTGAAACGCTGTACGCGGTCTCTCTGCTCTCGATTCCGGTCATGGCCGCGCTCGTGGCGATTCCGGTCTTCTACGCCGGTCGACGGCTCGGTGGAACGCTCGGCGGGATCGTTGCCGTGCTGGTTCTCGCCCTCTCGCGGGGACAGTTCCTGAGCCGGTCGACGGTAGGCCAGCTCGACCACCACGTCGCCGAGGTGCTGTTCATGGGACTCGCGATCCTCGCGATGATGGTCGCGCTCACCGTCGCCGAACGCGAAAAACCGGTCTACGAACTCGTCGTCGACCGAGACTGGGACGCGCTCCGAACGCCCGCGATCTACAGCGGGCTGGCGGGGCTCGCGCTCACACTGTACATCTGGATCTGGCCGTCGGCGGTCCTGCTGATCGGTATCCTCGCGGTCTTCTTTACCGTGCAGCTCTCGCTCGATTATCTGCGAGGGATCTCACCGGACCACGTCGCCTTCGTGGGCGCGGTGAGTCTCGGCGTGACTGCGGTGCTAACGGCACTGTTGATAGAGGATCCGGGCAGCACTGGATCGACGAGTTTCGGACTGCTCCAGCCCCTCGCCGCCTTCCTCGTGGCCGCCGGCTGTGTCTTCATGGCCTGGCTCGCCCGGCAGTGGAACAACCGGGACCTCGAGCGCCAGTATTACCCCGCCGCGGTCGGTGGGCTCATCGCCGCGACGTTCCTGCTGATGTGGCTTGCCGTGCCCGATCTGTTCGATACGATCATCGGCAACGCGACGCGTCGGATGATCCCCTTCGGCGGGCAGGGTACCGACGTTACCATTCAGGAGGCGTCTGCGCCGGATAACTTCCTGAATCACGTCTTCAGCGAGTTCGGAACTGCGTTCTACACGATGCTCGCTGGGTTAGCCTTCCTCGCGATCCGGCCGCTCCTGGGTCGCAAGTTCCGTGCGGAACACGCGCTCGTCCTCGTCTGGTCGGTGTTCCTGATCAGTATGGCGGCGACGCAGATCCGCTTCTCGTACTACCTCCTGCTCGCGGTCGCGATCGTCAACGCCGCGTTCATCGCGGAACTCGTGCAACTCTTCAGTCTGGACCTGACGGGAAGTCTCGAGTCGCTGCGGTCGATCGAGACCTATCAGGTCATCGTCGTCGCGCTCGTCGTCTTACTCCTGTTCGCACCGCTGTTGCCGCCGTTGGCCACTGCGACGGCCTGGGGGCAGGCCGAACAGACCTATCCGCAGTCGAGTTCGACGAAGTGGGAGGGGTCCAACGAGTGGCTCCAGGAGAACACGCCCGCGGTCGGAAACTACGGTGATGCAGACAGTGCCAGTCAACTCGACTACTACGGCACGTACAACCCCGGAGACGGTGATTACGACTATCCGGAGGGATCGTATGGAGTCATGTCCTGGTGGGACTACGGCCACCTGATAACGACTCAGGCCGAACGGATCCCGCACTCGAACCCGTTCCAGCAGAACGCGCGGTCGTCGTCGGCGTATCTGACCGCGCAGTCCGAGGAGCGAGCGGAACTGATCCTTGACGGGATCGCCGCCGGCGGCTCCGTCGCGGATAAGTCCAACGAGGAACTCGAGGCGATCGCGCAGGGCAACGAGACCGACGAGGAGATCCGGTACGTCATGATCGACGATCAGATGGCCGGCGGGAAGTTCGGGGCGATCACGCAGTGGTCGGGCCCCAGCTACAGCTCGTACGTCGAGAATCGACAGTTCCAGATGGGCAACGAGACGGGAGAGGTGCCGACCGTCAACGACAACTACGAGAACACGACGATGGCGTCGCTGTACCTTCAGGACGCTGCGGGAATGGAACAGTACCGGCTCGTCCACGAGAGTGACGAGTACTCGATCGTCGGTGGGATGCGAACGCGCGGCGGTCTGACTCCGCGGAGTTCCGTCTCGCTCCGCGAGTCCGGATGGACCAATCAAACGCGAGCGATCCAGAGCCAACTCGCGACGGCTCGAAGCAACGATCAGATCTATAGCGGGCTCGGGCGGCCGGTCTGGGACGCCCACGTCGTCTCGTCGGTGAAGACGTTCGAGCGCGTCGAGGGCGCGACGATTGCTGGAAGCATCGACGCGAGCGGGATCGACGCCGCTAACGCGACGGTCGGGACCTCGGTCGAACTCGAGACCGACACCGGCCGGACGTTCACCTACACGCAACAGGCCGATCTCGCCGAGGACGGCAGCTTCGAACTGACGGTTCCGTACGCGACCGACGACGAGCTGGGTGTCGACGACGGCTACACCGACAGCAGCGTCGAAGCGACCGGCAACTACACCGTCGGTGCAGTGGTGCCGGGTGACGACGGCATGACGCAGTACACCGGCGAGACGACCGTCTCCGAGACCGCCGTCATCGACGGTGAGACGGTCGACGTCAGTCTCGAGGAAACCGAGAGTCAGGAGCAGACCGACGGCAACGAGACGACCGGTAACGAGAGCGACGAGACGACCGGCAACGAAAGCACTGCCGACGACGGAAGCGCGGACTCGAGTGACTCCGGATCGACGGACGGAACGGCCGACAACGAAACGGCCGCGTCGATCACGCCGGTTGCGGCCCAGCCGGCCCACTGAGCGGCCGAGGACTGCCTCTCGACGATACTCGCGGTTCGGTTGCTGTGAGAAGTGAGCCGTCTTTTTGACATTGCCCACGTCTCGAGCGCTGACGCTCGTCGTTCTCGTGACTTCGATCTGGGGTGTTTCGGTACGTCGTCGCAGTCGCGACGAGCGAAGAGCGCCAGTGGTAGAGCGTCCGACGACTGCAGAGTTGCATCGTTGGTCTCTAGGCACGTCTTATTCGACCGATACGCTGACCGTACATCGGTAGATTCGGTCGATAGCACCGGATTGTCGGAGGACATCGGTTTCGCCCGATCGCTTCGGACCCTCGTTGTTTTATAATTACTACTATTTGTAAGTATAAGATAATTTTATTGCGGTTGGTGACAACCATTGGAATGTAATGTCCGTGAAAGACAGCATGACGGATTACCTCGCACAGCACCCACGAATGATCGGCGCACTGTTCACCCTGTTCGTCCTGCTCAGTCAGGCCGGATCGGCCGTGGCAGTGAGCTCGTCGCAGGTCGGCCCCTGAATAGCGATATCGAAGCGTAGTCGGACTCTTTCGAAAGACGGGCGGAAGAAACAGTGTGCGTCAACGAACGGTTTCGCTATTAGCGTGCGTTACTCGGAGACGGTAGAGCCGAATCCGTCGTCCCACTCTAACGTGTCGCCGACTCGAACCGCTGCTTCGTTCCACGTGAGTAACTCCCGAACAGCCGCTCTATCGACCGTCGAGAAGGCGGTCTTCCCGGGACTGAGGTGGCGATCCGCGACGGACGGCAGCGTCGATTCAGTGGCCGTTCCCAGTTTGAACTCCTTGGTGGAGTACGACTGGATAGCGAAATCGAACTGGTCGTTCCCACATCGTTCCAGTTCGACGACTGAGGGCGCCCCGCCGTCCGACTGAGCGATATCCGCCGACCCGTCACCGACGATGAGATACTGCTCGCCCAGTGACGAGTTCGTCCTGGCGATTTCGAGCGCGGCCCGGAGCGGGAATCCCCAGTTGAGCAACCGAGCCATGGTCTCTCCGGCCTCGACGGCCCGATCGTTCACGACATCGGCGTACGTGCTGACGCCGCCGAACGCACCGCGTCGAGTGAGTGCGAGCCCCTGTTCGTACGACTGACAGGCGTTCAGGAAAAAGACGCCCAGATCGACCGACGAGAGCGATCGGACGTCGAGTTCCCCGTCGGGACAGCGGATACCGTCCGCGGTCGCGTGACCGATATAGTGGAAGAAGTCGTAGCCCCCCTCGGTGAGCAGGGTCGCCAGTCGGTCCGTATCGACGCCGAACTCCGAGTGAACCTCGAAGGGGAGGAGTTCTCGGTTCCCGTAGACGTTATCGAGGAGGTCGTGTTCCCCGATCATCCGCGCGTCGTTACAGACGAGCAGGATCTCGATCGACTCGCTTCTGGCGTCGCGGTCGAGTTGGTTTCGGTACGCCTCGAGCGTCGCTTTCGAGGCCCCGTGCGGAATGTCGTCGGCGAACCAGGCGTGTTCGACGGACTCGTCGGTGACGTGGGGGACGACGAACGACGATCGGTCCGCACTCGGCGACGGCGACGTCCCGCCGGTTCGGCTCGTCGACCGGGTCATTCCCGAGATGTCTCCCGAACCGGGAACCGTTTCGGGCGGTCCGCCGCGCGAATCGCGAACGATGCCGAGTTCGTTGATAATGAACGGTAACAGCTCGACGGTGTCCGGATCGGCCGGGACGTGCGCAGTCACCGGCCAGCGGGGAATGTACGGTTCGAGTCGTTCGTACGGGACTTCGAGATAGCGTTCGAGTCGTTCCGACGGGGCGGCCTCGTAGATCTCCGCGAGATCGTACGGCAGCTTGTCCTCGAGCGCCCGCCGTCCGTGGAGTTCGTACTGGAAGATCCCCTCCGTTCGAGTCAGGCATTCGAGGAAGAAAAAGCGCTTCAGCAGCCGTGCGACTGCGTCCTCGAATCCGTCACCGGTTGGTAAGGGTCGTTCGAACCGGCTCGTTTCGAGTACCGGTTCGGACCCCGGCCGAACGGTCGCGCCGAGAAAGAACGCTAACGGTGCGGCCCGATACAGCGATAGATACTCCGGCGGAACGGTGAGCGTCACGTCGCCGTCGGGCCCGTCGAGCGTCTCCGGTATCTCGAGTCGGTCGCCCAGTTCGACCAACGGCGGATGGCCGCGCAGGGTCGGCCACGTTCGCTCGGCCGTGGTCGTCTTCAGTGCCGACGGGAACGCGGAGATCGCCTCCATCATCGACTCGGGATCGGGCGGCGTCGTGATGGTCGCGGCGGGTCGCTCGTGAAGCGATCTGCCGCCGAGTTCGATCTCGCTCTCGCGATCGAGGCCGATCCGGATCGATGCGAGCCCGATGTCGATCGTGCCCGGGACGTCGATTCGACAGTAGAGTTTGATGGGACCGCTCACGCCGACGAACTGCGGTCTGTCCTCGAGCCGGGCCGTTTCGCCCGCGTCGAAACTCGCTTCGGTCTGGCCGGTCCGGTCGTGGATCGTGATCGAATACAGTTGGTTCAAGCGGAGTTCGTCCGCGTCGATGGCACAGACGGTATCGACCGGAAGCGGAAAGTCGTCGGGATCGATCGCGGCGGGCCGAACCGGACTCGACGTTTCGACCTGCAGACGGCGTTGCTCGATCGAATCGGACACCGTGAGCCCGCACGGGTCGGTCGTTTCCTCGATATTAATCGTCATTGCTCACCCGTTATTGACTGCACCCACTCTTCCCACAGTCAAAAAGGAGTCGGACGGTCGAAACTACGCGTCGGTATCGTCGCCGCGGGTTGGAATCGTGGACGTCGTCAGCGAGCGAAACGCGATCGTCGGAAACCGGAGCTCGACCGTACTCGGCCGTCGTCCGCTACCATTGTCGGTGGTCGGCAATGGAACTCTGGCGATGACGCCGCGATCCGCGAGCTCGTACAGGAATCGCTTGACCGTCCCGGCGGTCAGCGACGATCGATCGGCGATCGCCGCCGCGATCTCGCGAATCGGCCGCTCGCTCGACTCGATATCGGCCAGTGCCAGCAACACCCGCTGGCGGGTCTCCGAGAGCGCGAGCGCTCGGCTCACGTGAACGCCGTCCTCGGGTACGTCGTCCCGCGCCCGCTCGAGGTGGGCCGGTTCGATCCGATCCGCGTCGGCCTCGCTCGCGAGGACGGCCGCACCGAACAGGGTCGCGAGCGCGTCGTGTGCGTTTCCGTCGGCCCAGCCGGCGAGATCGCGAACGGCGTCGTGGTCGAGCGCGCCGGCGGCGAGGCCCGTCGAGGCGCGGTCGGTCACGACGTCAACGAGTTCGTGATCTCGGTAGGCCGGAACGGTGACGGTGGGTCCCCGGTGACCGTCGGGCGTTCGCTGTCCGACCGCGACGGTGGCGACGCGGTCCGCGACCGGGGCCAGCAGTTCGCGGACGCGCTCGGCACTGAGCGTCTCCGGTTCGTCGTGGTGGTCGATCGCGACGATCGCGCGGCGGTCGGAGCGAGCGAGTCTGTCGGACAAGCGCTCGCGCAGGTCGTCGGTACCGACGCCGCTCTCGGGGACCCGCTCGGTGGAGATGCCGGACAGCACGGCCCGGTAGAACGCGAACGGGCTCTCGACGCGGCGGCCGTCGACGGTGACGAACCACGTCACCGGACCGGTGCTCCCGCCCCGCGTCGTCGTGGCGATCGTTCGGTTCGAGTCGCCGAACTGCTCGTTCAGTGCGTCGAACAGGGCCGTCACGATCGCGGACGTTCCCGATCCCGCCGGCCCGACCACCGCGACCGGCGGCGGTAGCTCGCCATCGAAGACCGGCTCGAGCGCGTCGAGCAGTTGCTCTAAGACGGGGCCGCGCCCGACCGGTTCCGGCCGGTGGACGACCGGGCTGAGCTGCTCGCGGTCGACGACGACGTGCGGCCCCGTCCGCGCCGATCGGCGGCGAGCGATGCGCTCCTGGAGATCCATTACTGCGCGGTCGCCTCCGTCGCGTCCCCGACGAGCGCTGCCTCGAGCACCTCGAGGGTGTGGGTGATCTCGTACCCGGTTCCGTGTTCCATCTGCATCGAACAGGTCGGACACTCCGTGAGTCCCGTTTTCGCCTCTGACTCCTCCATGTGGTCGAACATTTCTGCCCCGATTTTCATGGAGGTTTCGTAATTCTCCGCCTTCCAGCCATAGGTGCCGGAAATCCCCGAGCAGGAGTCGCCGACGTCGTGGGCATCGACGCCGTCGATGGCGGCAAGTACGTCGGTCGTCTGGCCGTCGAGCCCCTGGTTCCGGGCGTGACACGGCGCGTGGTAGGCGAAGTCGTCGAACTCGTCGCCGACCGAGGTGTCCTCGAGTTCGCCCTCGAGATCCTCGTGAACCCGGAGGTACTCGACGGCGTCCCAGGTGTTTTCCGCGACGTCCTCGGTGCCCTCGAAGTCGAACAGTTCGGGGTACTCCTGGCGCAGCGACATCGAGCAGGAGCTACAGGAGGCGACGACGTCAGCGCCGTCCGCGATGGCCGCGCGGAGTTCGCGGACGTTCGTCTCGGCCGACCGGCGCGCGTCCTCGAGCATCCCGTTGGCGAACATCGGCGTCCCCGAGCAGTGCTGGTCGGGGACCATGATCTCGTAGCCGAAGTGCTCGTAGACGCGGACCAGCGCCTTCGCGACCTCGGGGGTGTTGTAATTCGCGTAGCAGCCGTGGAAGTACGCGATGCGCTTCTCGTCGCTCCGGACCTGTGCGTCGCCGCGCTTTGCTCGCGCCTTCTGCGCTCGCTTTTTCGAGGTGGCGTTGCCACCTCGTTTCGTCCACCATTCACGAAAGGTCTCCGTCGCGAACTCGGGAAAGTCCCGCTCGCCCGTAATGCCGAGCACTTTTTCGCCGAGCCACTGCGTCGCCGAGAGCCCCATCACGAAGTTCGTCGTCCGCGGGAACATCGATCCGAGCGGGGCGAGTCGCCGGTAGTTCGCCAGGATTCGGTTGCGAATGTACTCCCGCGAGAGCTTCTCCATCTGTTCTTCGACGTACTCGCCTCGAGCGGTGTTGTGCATCTGCGAGAGGGGGACGTCGGAGGGACAGGCGCTATCACAGCGCATGCAGTTCGAGCATTTCATCACCGAGTCGTCGACGTCCTGGTCGTCCTGGCGTTTGAGCCGCCACTGCTCGGGCCCCTGGAACTTCGGCCCGGGGAACTCGTCGTCGACCTCGGCGACGGGACAGTTGGTGTCGCAGGTCGAGCACTTGTAGCAGTTATCGGCTCCCGGCCGGAGATCCATCTCCTCTGCCTCGGGGAACACCTGGATCGGCTCGAATTCGTCGTCGCCCGATACGCCATCGTCGGTCGGCTGTTCTGCGTCGCTCATGGGATCACGTGGGTCGGTTCGTCGCTCGCGTCGGTCGGTCGGTCGTTCGTTGTTCGTCGGTCGTCCGTCGATTCCGCTCCTCGAGCGGGCTGATCCGGCCGTCATCGGCAGCCCTCCGCGGCGCGCCGGCCGGCGACGTAGCCCGTCGCCAGCGAGACGCCGCTCCCGGACTTCTCCGCGGCGAAGTCGTAGCCGCCGAGTACCGCACCCGCCGCGCGCAGATTCGAAAACTCCGGGTCGTCGACGGCGTCGAGCGGTCTGAGGTCGCGGTCGACCGGCAGGCCGAACCGCGCGTAGGGCTGGTCGCCGAAGACGTCGTCGACGAACCAGTCGTAGCGGTCCGCGGCGTGGGGGACGTGACAGTCGAAGATCGGTTCGAATACCCGTTCGCGCTCGGACCGGACGCCCTTGCCGACCAGTCCGCCCGTCGCGAGCACGTACTGATCGGCGCGGTGGGGAATCTCGGCCCCGTTGCGGTCGACGATGACGCGATCGATCCGTTCCGGGCCGGTCGCGCTCGCCTCCGCGTCGTCGGTCTCGTACTCGACCACGGGGACGCCCGTCGTCACGCGAACACCCGCCGCCTCGAGCGCCTCGTAGAGCAGGTCCTCGAGTCGCATTCCGGGCAGGCTCGGCGGCCCCATCGGGACCTCGAAGACGTCGACGCCGAGCCGGTCCGCGAGGTCGGCCCTGACCGCGTCGGCGCGGTCGTCACCGAGGATCGCGGGGAAGCCGACGCGGGCCTCGTCCGCGAGGTGGCTCCGGACGGTCTCGGCGAGGGCCTCGCGAGCGGTGGGCTCGCCCGCTCGCGTTTCGTCTGCCGTCTCGACGGCCTCATCGTGATCGAGCAGGTGCGCGTACCGCGTGATCTTCGCGTCGTCCCGGACGATACCGGGGAACCGAACCGTCACGCCGCGGGCCGCGAAGGGGGCACCGGTCGCCTCGAGGTGCGACGCCGCCAGCGGAGCCTCGAAGTCCGGCAGCGTCTCGAAGCCGACGAGCAGGGCGTCGCGGTCGTCGCTTGCCAGCCCGGCCGCGGTCGACGTCGGATACCGCGCCGTTGGCTTGACCGTCCCGCCGTGGGTCGGGACGAGCGCGTTGGCGTCCGTGTGCGAGCCTTGGTACGCGTCGCCCGCGATCTCGTCGAAGAAGGCGAGGGCCTCGCGGACCGCCTCGCTCCCCACGCGCTCGTAGGGGTGGCCCTCGGGGAGGGCCGCGAGCGCCTCGAAGGGGTCCGCGAGCGGCCCGTCGCCCGCCGGCGTGTAGCCCAGCACGTCGATCAGTCCACTGGCGTTGCGGAGCGTGCTCTGCTTATACGAGACGATTCGCACTTGCACGTCCCGCTCTGCAGCGGCGAGCGCGGCGGTTGCCCCGGCGATGCCGCCGCCGATGACGAGCACGTCGTCCTCGATCGCCATTCAGTCGGCCCTCCGAGAGCCGTCGACGCGAGTCCGCCCGCTCCGGCCGCCGTCGAACGCCGCGAAGTCGACGTCGCCGTTCTCGTTCGCGGGATCGCGATCACGGTTCATCGTCGTCGCGTGGAGCGCGTAGTTGAGCATCGCCTGCGAGAGCTGTTCGCCCCACAGGGCGTGGCGCTCGCCCTTCCAGCGCTCCTGAAAGAGTTCGTCCAGCGCCTCGCGGACCGTCTCCTCGTCGTGCGTGGGGTGGAGTTCGTTCGCCATATTCTGGCAGCAGAAGCCGCCCTGGCAGTTCCCCATCGAGGCCCGCGTCCGGATGCGGACCGCGTTCAGGTCCGAGCCGGACTGTGAGATCGCGTCCCGGATCTCCGCGCGGGTCACGCCCTCGCACTGGCAGACGACCGGATTCGGCTTCTCGGTCTCGAGGACCTCGCTCGCCCGGCTCCCCAGTCGTTGTTTGCTCCGACGAGCCACCGGCGATCGGAGGCCGAAGTCGTCCATCCCCGCCTCGAGGGTTTCGATGGTTTCGCTGCCCGGCAAGGGCTCGTCCGCGGTCGAACAGGACGCGTTCACGCCCAACTTCTCGCAGACGTGGTCGGCGATCTCCTCGGCCATCGCCCGGTAGGTGGTGAACTTGCCGCCGACGATGCTGGACATCCCCGAGACGCCGTCGCGGTCGGCGTGATCGAGCAGGAAGAAGTCCCGCGTGATGTCCGTCGGGTCCTGCGTGCCGGTCCCCGGCGGCTCGTACAGCGGGCGCACGCCCCAGAACGAGCGGATCGTTCGGGCCTCGGAGAGGATCGGGATCAGTTCCGAGAGGGTGTCGATCATCCGATCGACCTCCCATCCCTCCTCGGGGTAGTCGTCCGGATCGGCGACCTCCTCGTCAGTCGTCCCGAGGATGGCCGTCGTCTCGTGGGGGACGACGATGTCCGCGTCGCCCTTCGGCCGGCAGCGGTTGATCACGGTGTCGACCTGCCGGACGTTCATGATCGTCATGACGCCCTTGGAGGGCCGGACCTCGATCTCGAGGTCCGCCATCGCGCCGATCTGGCCCGCCCACGCGCCGGTCGCGTTGACGACGTAGTCGGCGGTGATCTCCTCCGTGGTGCCTGGGGTAGCGTGCGTGCGCTTGCCCGGCCCGGAGTCGTGGCGGACCTCGACGCCGTAGATGCTGTCGCCGTCGCGTAAGAGGTCCACCACTTCGGCGTGGGTCTCGACCCGCGCACCGTGATTTTCGGCGTCGAGTGCGTTCGCAACGCAGAGCCGGAACGGGTCGACCGCGCCGTCGGGGACCTCGATCGCTCGCTCGACGTCGTCCGCGAGATACGGTTCGACCTCGCGGGCCTCCCGCCCCGAGAGGACGCGGGCGGGAATCCCACACTCCCGGCAGCCCTCGAGTTTCTCCCGGAAGTAGTCGTCCGAGTCCTCGGGTCGCTGGACGAACAGGCCGCCGGTCTCCTCGACGCAGTGACCGGCGATCTCCCGAAGGATCTCGTTTTCCTCGATACACTCCGTCGCGCTGGCCCGGTCGGAAACGGCGTACCGCCCCCCGCTGTGTAACAGGCCGTGCATCCGCCCGGTCGTTCCGTCCGTGAGGTTCCCCCGCTCGACGAGCGTGACCGTGAGGCCGCGCATTGCCAGGTCGCGGGCGATGCCACAGCCGGTCGAGCCGCCGCCGAGAACGAGGACCTCGGTATCCCGTGCCATTCTGTCACTGCTCTCTACGGACACCTCCGCCTTTATTTTATCGGCGGTACCGGAACGGCCATACCAATTGATCGATCGGGGACGATTCGCATCTCGATCGCAGCTTCGAATACCGACCAGCGCTGCAGCCAATACTGCGATTCTGCCGAAAATAATGTCTATAGCAGATATACGGTCCGGTATTCAGACCCTCTTATGAAACGCAACTTATGGCTTTGAAAACATTTATAATGATCGTAGGAATTGTTTACCAGTAGCACGCTTCCGTCAGTAAAGACGGTGCGTGGGAGTATGGGATTCCACCTATGACAGACAATACCTATGTCGGTGCGGTAGACCAAGGGACGACCGGCACGCGCTTCATCGTGTTCGATCACGAGGGGCAAGTCGTCGCGAACGCCTACGAGAAACACGAACAGATATACCCGGAACCCGGCTGGGTCGAGCACGATCCGATAGAGATCTGGGAGAACACCAAAGACGTCATTCAACGGGCGCTCGGGCAGGCAGGGGTCAGCCCCGATCAACTCGAGGCCATCGGCGTGACCAACCAGCGCGAGACGACGCTGCTGTGGGACGCTGATTCGGGCCGGCCGGTCCACAACGCCATCGTCTGGCAGGACCGGCGCACGACCGACCGCGTCGAACGGCTCGAGGAGGACGAACTGGTCGAGACGATCCGCGACAAGACCGGGCTCGAAGCCGACGCCTACTTCTCGGCGACGAAGGCCGAGTGGCTGCTCGACAACGCCGACCCGATCAAACTCGAGCGCTCCCGCCCCGAGGACATCCGCGACCGCGCGGAGAAGGGCGAGGTGCTGTTCGGCACGATCGACACGTGGCTGATCTACAACCTCACCGGTGAGCACATCACCGAGGTGACCAACGCGTCGCGGACGATGCTGTACAACATCCACGACCTCGAGTGGGACGACGACCTCCTCGCGGAGTTCGACGTTCCGAAAGAGATGCTGCCGGAGGTCCGTCCGTCCAGCGATGACGCGACCTACGGGTCGACCGATCCGGACGGCTTCCTCGAGGCCGAGGTGCCGGTCGCAGGTGCGCTCGGCGATCAGCAGGCGGCGCTGTTCGGCCAGACCTGTTTCGACGCCGGCGACGCGAAGAACACCTACGGTACCGGGTCGTTCTTCCTGATGAACACCGGGAACGAGGCCGTCGAATCCGATCACGGGCTCCTGACGACGATCGGCTTCCAGCGCTCGGGCGAGGAGGTCCAGTACGCCCTCGAGGGATCGATCTTCATCACCGGCGCGGCGATCGAGTGGCTCGAGGACATGTCGCTGATCGATAACCCCGCCCAGACGGCGGAACTCGCCCGCAGCGTCGACTCGACGGACGGCGTCTACGTCGTCCCGGCGTTTACCGGACTGGGTGCACCCCACTGGGACCAGCGCGCACGCGGCACTATCGTCGGGATGACCCGGGGAACGCGGCGGGAGCACGTCGTTCGGGCGACCCTCGAGTCGATCGCGTACCAGACTCGAGACGTGGCGGAGGCCATGGAGGCCGATTCCGGCATCGAGATGACGTCGCTGAAGGTCGACGGCGGCGCGGTCAAGAACAACTTCCTCTGTCAGCTCCAGTCCGACATCATCGGCTCGGGGATCGTCCGGCCCGTGGTCGACGAGACGACGGCGCTGGGCTCGGCGTACGCGGCCGGACTCGCCGTCGGGTACTGGAGCGACCCGGACGAGTTGCGGAGCAACTGGCAGGTCGACGCGGAGTTCGAACCGGAGATGGATCCCGAGACGGCCGACCGACGGTACGACCGCTGGTCGGACGCCGTCGAGCGATCGCGCGACTGGGCGCGGGACGGTGAGGAGTGACCCATGATACAGGTGCTACTGCAGGTTCCCGTCATCGGCATGGAGTTCGAGGCGTTCGCCGTCCTGCTAATCGCCGCGCTCGCCGGGGGTGCGTTCGGCGCGGCGCTCGGTGCGCTGCCCTCGTTCGTCTTCACGGGCTTCGTCGTCTTCCTCGGGGAAGGGATCGCCATTCTCCAGGACGAAATCGGTAGCGAGATCGGCGTCGCCGGGGCAGGCGATATCGCGACCGGCATCACCGGGACGATCGGCTTCGGTGCGGTGACCGGTCCCCACATCGCCTTCGCCGGCGGCGTCGCCGCGACGGCGTACGCCGGCCGGAAGTACCCCGAGATGGAGCCCGACGACTGGGACTACCACTTCGGGAAGAACATCCTGTACGCGTTCGGGACCAAACCCGACATCCTCGCAGTCGGGGCGATCTTCGGCGCGCTCGGCATGCTCATCACCCGCGTGATGGGCGGGCTCGGATTCCCGACCGACAACATCGCGCTCTCGGTCGTCGCGACGGCGTTCCTGGCCCGCGTCGTGTTCGGCTACCCGCTGGTCGGCAAGGTCGGCGGCTCGAGCCTGTTCGATATGTCGCCGTTCGAGCGAGAGGAGAAGCGCATGGTGGCCGACGGCGGCACCGCGACCGATCGGTTGGCGACCGAGCCCTGGCTGCCCCACCAGTACGAGTGGTCCGGCGTCACCGCAATCGGTATCGTCGGCGGAATCCTCGGCGGCTTCATCTGGCTCAGGACCGGGAGCATCTTCCTGGGCTACGCCATCTCCGCGATGAGCCTCCTCTTTCTCAACCTCGGCGTCGAGAAGATTCCGGTCACCCACCACATCACGCTCCTGGGAGCCGTGGGCGCGGTGATCGCAATGCCGGCCATCGGAAGCGAACCGGCTGCCCTGCTCGCAGCCGGTGCGTTCGGCGCGATCAGCGGTCTCATCGGCGAAGTGAGTCAGCGCGTGTTCTACTCCCACTCCGGGACGCACGTCGACCCGCCCGCGATGGCCATCGCGGCGTTCATGTTGGTTCTGGGCGTCCTCTATCTGGCCGGGCTCCTCCCCAACGCGGGCTACCTGGGTCTCTGAACGGATACATCGATTCGGTCCGGATATCGATCCGCGATTTCGCACCTCTCTCCGACAGTCACTATCACGGCACCTTACATATCTATACACTCTCGTTACTAGAGGAGTAGTTCACCGCTACCGTTTTGATCGTGTCTTGACGACGGCCTCGAGCACTAGATCGTAATAAACGTACGGTGTCGATTCACCTCGTGGAACTGATGGGACAGTTTATCCACCAATATACAGACTAGTGGTATCACATACCACGATGACTGGACACGATCACGAGACCGGTCCGAGCGGTGACGCGAACGTCGATCGACGAAACTTCATGCGGGGGTGCGGTGCGGTCGCGGCGATGGCGGCGGCCGGACTGAGCGTCGATTCCGTCGCGGCGACGGGTGCCGATCTCCGGGCGGTGCTCGCGGACCTGCCGGACAACTGGGGGCGGTGGGGAGAGGACGACGAACTCGGCGCGCTCAACTTCTTGGGAAGCGAACAGGCGTACAGGGGGATGGAGGCGGCGATGCGGCGCGGCCCGAAGGGGATCGAGCGGTTCACGCTCCAGTTGCCGATGACCGGCGACACGATCGACGTTCTCACCGGCGACGGCGACGCGCCGACGACGGAGACCGGCGATCCGCTGTTCCCGGGTCGGACACCGGGGCGTCGCGACAACACGCAGGACGCGAGGACCTACGCCGAGGGCGAGGCCACGCCCGATCCCGGCGGCATCAAGTACTCCGACGACCGGTTCGTCACCGAGCTGTTCCTCCACGGCGCGACCCATATGGACGCGCTGGGCCACGCCTGGTACGGCGACGAGGTCTACAACGGTTACGACGAGTCCGTCACGGCCCAGACGAAGGAGTTCGATCGCGCGGTCCCCGGCTGTGTGGACGGCGAACCCGGTGAGGTGACTGAAACGCGGGGCCACTCGGCCGCCGACATCTCCCCGCTGGCCGAGGCCGGCGTCGCGGGTCGGGGCGTCCTCCTCGACGTCGGTCGCGTGCAGGGCGACGACCGCGGCTGGCTCGAGCTCGGCGCGGAAGTGACGCTCGAGGACCTCCGGGCGACGGCCGACGCCCAGGGGGTCGACCTCCGGAAGCGTGACATTATCCTGTTCCGGACCGGCGCGATCGAGCGCGTCACCGACCCCAAAGCGGAGTGGGACCCGCTGAACGAGCCCGGACTGGCCTTCAGCGAGGAGCTCGTCCGCTGGGCACACGAGATGGAGATCCCGATGATCGGCGCGGACAACGTCGCCGTCGAGAAGGTCACCCAGACCATCGACGGCGATCAGTACGTCATCCCGCTGCACGGCGCGCTCCTTCGCGATCTGGGCGTCTCGCTCAACGAGGTCATGCGCCTCGAGGAACTCGCGGCGCAGTGTGCCGACGACGGGGTCTACGACTTCCTCTTCGCGTCGGCACCGCTGCACGTCGAACGGGCCACGGGCGGTCCGGTCAATCCCGTCGCGCTCAAAGCGACCAAGCCCGAAAAGAAGCGGGACTGATCGACGCGGCGGCCTCCCGTCGCTGCCGCGAGTCCGGTGGAGACGCCGATTCACCGACCCGACCGTTTTAGGTGCCGGACCGCTCACCTGCCGATATGACAGCCGATCCGCCGCTCGTTCTCGATATCGACGGCACGCTGACCCGCCCCGAAGGCTGGGGGATCGATCCCCGCGTCTTCGATCCGCTGCGCAAGTGGGACGCGCCCGTCGTGGTCGCGACCGGGAAGGCTTTCCCCTACCCCGTCGCCCTCTGTCACTTCGTCGGGATCCCCGAACTCGTCGTCGCCGAGAACGGCGGGGTCGTCTACACCGGCGACGACGTCTTCTTCACCGCCGACCGCGAGGCCGCTCGAGCCGTCGCCGAGGAGTACCGGGCCGCCGGCTACGAGCTCGGCTGGGGCGCGGAAGACACCGTCAACCGCTGGCGGGAGACCGAGATCGCCGTCAACCTGGAGCAACCGCTCGAGCCCCTGCGCGAGATCGCCGCCGAGTACGGCCTCGAGGTGATCGACACCGGCTACGCCTACCACGTCAAGGACGCCGATCCGAACAAGGGCGAGGGGATCGCGACGATCGCCGATCACGTCGGGTTCGACCTCGCGGACTGCGTCGCCGTCGGCGACTCGATCAACGACGTCTCGACCTTCGAGGCCGTCGGTCGCGGGTTCGCCGTCGGAAACGCAGACGAAGCGGCGAAGGCGGCCGCCGACGAGGTGCTCGACGACGTGCACGCCGACGGGACGCTCGCGGTCCTCGAACGAGTTCGAGGCGACGGACCGTAACGGCATGACGACGCGTCGCTGGACGACGACTCGTCGTTAGTCCTCCTCCGCGAGCACGTCGTCGAGCCACTGCTCGGGGACGAGCCGTATCTGCCCGTCGGCTTGCAGCGAGTCGGCGGTGACGAACTCGATGTCGTCGCCCGAGGCGACGGCCATCCCGCCGCCCGCGACCGCGTCCCAGTGGTTCAATACGGCGTCGGGAATCGTCAGGCTCCGGTCGCCGTCGATCTCGGTGCTCGCGACGTATCGGATCCCCGCCGCGTCCTGAATCGGATCGAACTGCTGTGAGACGAAGACGGCGTCATCGCCGTCGCGAATCCCCCAGAACACTTCGGAGCGAAGCGACAGGACGTTCCGGTTGAACGCGCGCTGGGGAACCGGAATCTCGCTGCTGTGTTCGTCGAAGGCCGCTCCGCCCAATCGCTCGTACGATTCCGGCTCGGCCGTCGCAGACTCGCGATCGGCCGCCTCGGACGCGCGCTCGGAATCAGCGGACTCGCCGGCCGCGTCGGCGAGTCGCTCCTCGTCGGGACCGCTCCCCGCGACGTTAGTCTGGTCGACCCCCGCGGTGTCGACGTCGCTCTCGAGGTCGGGGCTCGCGTCCGCGTCCTCGGAGTCCACCGCGTCCTCGATGTCGATGGCGGTCCCGGCGATCTCTCGAGCCTCGTCGCCGCTGGCGCGCTGGCTCCCGCCGCCGGCTCGCCCCTCGAGATCGTCGATGTCGGGACCGGTGCTGACGACATCGGTCTGGTCGATCCCGGTTCGGTCGTCGCCGCGCTCGCCCCCCGATCGGCGTTGGGCGAGGGCAATCGCGACGAGCACGCCGCCCAGGGCGAGTCGGCCGAAACCGCGCTCGGGATCGCCCCGGCGGACCGCGCGGACGCCCTGGAACAGGTTCACGCCGCCGACGACGCCGACCGGGATACCCGATTCGAGGCCGCTGCGGACGTACCGTAGCGTCCGCGAGGCGTGCTCGCGGCCGATTCCCGCGCTGTTCCGCTCGGTCCCGCCGCCGTCGTCGGTCTCGGAAGTCGCTGTCTGGCTCATATTGTCTGGGTCAGGAACGCGGCTCGAGTCCGTCCGAGGGAGTCGCCGTCTCGCGATAGTCGACTGCGTCGGCAGTTAGCTCTCGGCGCTCGAGTCGCCCTCGCCCGCGCTGTCGGCGAACTCGTCGGTTTCCTCCTCGGCGGACGACTGGACGTCGTTCATGTCGAACGTCGAGCCGACTTCCTCCTCGTTGATCGCCCGATCGAGGGTCCCCTTGTCGGTCACCGCGCCCAGTCCCTTCTCCTCGACCGCGGACTGGATCTCACCCGCGTCGATCGCCGAGTCGACGTTCCCGTCGCTCGTCGACGACTTCAGCGCCCGTCGGACGATCAGGTATCCGACCAGCGCCGCACCGCCCGACGCGACCGCGCCCGGAACGCCGTAGCGTTTGTAGCCGAACGTGACTGCCTTCTTGCCGATCGTGTAGGCTCCAATCATGGACGAGCGTTGGACCGGAGCGCGGAAGAGCGCGAGGCTTTCGTACGGAAGCGGATGATCGGGTAATCGCAGGACTGCTCGAGGCCGCACTCGTTTCGATCCGGGCCGCGGCGCGCTCACGCCGTCGGAACGACTCGCGGAATCCGCCGCGAACGGGCCGCCGGATCGCGACACTGACTTACAGGCGGCAGTCTAACTCGAGGTATGGTTTCGCTGCAGGGGATCGCCGTCGCCGTCGTCGGGTTCGCGATTATCCTCGGCTCCGCTGCCGCCGTCTACCGGGACGCGACCCGGCTCGAGATCTCGCGGCCGGTGCTGTGGGCGGGGCTCGTGATCGTCACCTGCGGTGGCGGGCTGGCCACGTATCTGGGGCCCCCGGACGTGCCGATTCCCGGGCTGCTCGTGATGGTGATCGCGGGTCCGGCGCTCTACCTCTTCGAGCGCGACGACGCGAGACACGGCGACGAGCCCGCCGATCCGCACGCGCTACCGGACGGGCCCGGCGGCGACGCCGCGAGCGAGCGCCGAAACGAAGAGTAGCCGGCCCGGACACCACACGCCTTTTGACCGGCCCGGTCCAACGACTGACAACATGAGCGACTCCGCGAATCCGGGGGCCGACGGAGCGAGCCGCGACGCCGAGGTCGACGGCGACGGCGACGACGGTGGGCCGGCACAGGTCTCGAGCCCGGACTACCACAGCGAGAATCACACGGCCGCCCAGACCTGCGGCTGGACGGCGAACGCCATGCGCGGCGAGGGGAAGTGTTACAAGAACATCTTCTACGGCATCGAGTCCCACCGCTGCATCCAGATGACGCCGGTCGTCCGGTGTAACGAGCGGTGCGTCTTCTGTTGGCGCGACCACAAGGGCCACTCCTACGAGATGGACGACGTCCAGTGGGACGACCCCGAGGAAGTCGTCGACGCCTCGATCAAACTGCAGAAGAAGCTGCTCTCGGGCTTCGGCGGCAACGAGGAGGTCCCCCGCGAGGTGTTCGAGCAGGCGATGGAGCCCCGCCACGTCGCCATTTCGCTGGACGGCGAGCCGACGCTGTACCCCTACCTCCCCGAACTCATCGAGGCCTTCCACGACCGCGATATCACTACCTTCCTCGTCTCGAACGGCACCCGGCCGGAGATGCTCCGGGACTGCGACCCGACCCAGCTCTACGTCAGCGTCGACGCCCCCGAACGCCACACCTTCGATCAGGTCGTCGGCGCGATGGAGGACGACGCCTGGGAGAAGCTCCTCGAGACGATGGACGTCCTCGCGGAGAAGGACGAGACCCGTACCGTCCTTCGAACGACGCTCGTCAAGGGCGAAAACATGCGGAACCCGGACTGGTACGCGGGGTTCTACCAGCAGGCCGATCCCGACTTCATCGAACTGAAGGCCTACATGCACGTCGGCCACTCGCGGGGCCGTCTCGACCGGACCGCGATGCCCGAACACGAGGAGGTCATCGAGTTCGCCGAGGAGATCCGGGAGTACATGCCCGGATTCGACGAAGTAATGGGAGTTCCGGCCTCCCGCGTCGCCCTGCTCTCGAAGACCAAAGACACGTGGGTCCCGAAGCTGCAGAAGGGAAGCGAGTTCTGGGAGCGCGATCCGGTCACGGGCGACTGATCGGGAGGGAACCGAACCGGGACAGCGGGCGAGACGTCGACGGAGACCGCAGTTCGGCGGCGGGAAGGTTTACGTACTCCACCGAAAAACGTCCGCCAGTGAGCCTCCGATCGTTCATCGACGAGACCGGCGTTCCCGACCGGACGATCGCCGTCGTCAGCGATGACACGACGGGCCCCCTCGAGCGAATGCTCGAAGAGACGTTCGCGGAGCAACCGGTCGGCGTCGAATCGGGCGCGACGATCCCGACCGATCCCGCTGTCGGTCCCCAGATTGAGGACGCGCTCGATGCGGCGGGCGATACGGCCGTGCTCTTCGAGGACGGGCGGCCGGTCGCCGCCTCGCCGATGCTCGAGCTATACGATTCGATCCTCGCGATCAACTCCGACCTGTTCGTCACGGGCGCACGCGACATCGGCGAGATCGACCTGCCGGTCGTCCTCGCGAACCTCGATGAGACGCGACTGCGACTCCGCGGCTATCCGCTCTCGGACAAGGAAAAGCTCCTCCTGATCGTCGTCTCCCGATACATCGAACAGCGCGCCTGGGCGGCCGACGGCGGGACGCTTCGCTCGGCGTTCCAGCGCCTCTCGCGTATCGACGACGAGATCGGGACGCGCGAGGTCTACGCCACGCTCGCGGCGACCGACGTCGAGACGCACGTGTACGGGATCGACGACGGCGCGACGGTCGATATCGACGTCACCGTCCACACCGGAACGGGCAGCGAGTACCGGGACGCCTGGTTCGTCGTCTACGAACCGGACGAGCGGCCGGCGGACGCCGCCGATCCGACGAGCGGTCCCGTCGCACTCGTCTGTCTCGAGACCGAGCCCCGGACCTGGGACGGGTTCTGGACGTACGACCCGGAGCGGGTCGCGGCGATCGGCGAGTACGTCGCGCGGGAACTCTAGAACTCGAGTCGCGAACTGCGGACGACGCCCCTGATCGTGACGCGGAGCTTTCTGCTGATGGCCGCCAGCGTGACGCCGTAGACCGCCGCGCCCAGCGCGACGATCGCGAGGAGCTGGTACCAGTGATCGACGGTGGCGGCGCGCTCGACGGGGACGATCACGGCGAACATCACGAGGCCGGCCGCGAGCTGTTCGCCGAGCGTCCGCGGGAACAGGACGACCGTCGAGAGCTCGCGTTTGATCACGATCGCAGAGAGTGCATAGCGGAGCGTTTCCGCGATGGCCGTCGCGACGACGACGCCGATCGCACCGTAGGCGAGCGTCAGTGCGATGCCGAGGACGACGTTGATCGCGAGCGTCACGGCCGAGATCCGAGTGTTGATGTCCGGCCGATCGATCCCGTAGAGCACGCTCGTGAGCACGCCGGCCTGGGTCTTCGCGATCTGGTAGGCCGCGAGTCCGACGAGGAGCGCCGCGGCCGCGGCGTACTCGGCCCCGAACAGCGTCACGACGAGTCGCTCCGGCATCGCGACGGCACCGAAGAACATCGGGATCGCGATGATGCTCGTAAAGGAGAGGGTGTTCGAGATGTCGGTTCCGAGCGTCTCGCCCTCGCTGTGTCGGTGGCTCACGCGGGCCATCAGCCCGCTCGAGGCGGCCATCGTCACGAACGTCGCGGGCACCGTGAGCTTGAGCGCGACCTCGTAGTGGCCGGCGGCCGCGGGCGCGAGCAGGTAGCCCAGCAGGATGATGTCGAACCGATCGTAGGCCTGCCCGAGAAACGAGTTCGGAATGCTGTATCTGGCGTACGACCAGAGATTCGCGACGGTCTCCCGCGTCGGAGCGGCCGGCGGCGTTCGGATGAAGTACCAGAGAATCGGAACCGTCAGGAACGTCGCGGCGGCGAGTCCGTACGCCATTCCCGCCGCGCCGAACCCGAGGACGATCAGGCCCAGTTGGATCGGGAAGGTGAGTACCGATCGAAGCGTATCGGTCCACATCGAGGCACCGACGCGCCCGCGGGCCTGGACGATCAGATCCAGCGGCTCGAAGAGCGTGACCGCGAACAGCAAGAGGACGAACAGCACCGGTGCCTCGGGGAGCCCCGTGTAGGAGACGAGCCAGCTCGAGGTGACGATCGCCGCGGCGATGGCGAGTGCCATCCATACCAGCGTGAACAGGCCCTGACTGCCGATCAGCTCCCCCGACGGGGCGTCGGCCTCCGAGTATCGCTTTTTCACCGCCGTTCCCCATCCGTTGACCGCCCGGTCGGCGATCTTCACCAGCGAAAAGAGGAGGTAGTAGCCGCCAAACCCAGTCGGGCCGAGCACTCGCGCGAAGACGATCGTGCCGAGGAACCCGATCGCGGCCATCGTGAACTTCGCGGCCGTCGCCTTGATCGTCTCGCCGCCGAGGCTGACCGACGTCGCGTCACTCATCGCTGCCGGTGACTCGGTTGCCGTCGCTCGGTTGATCGATCGACTGACGATGTCCGAACGGAGCTGTGGCTACCCCGGTCGCTCGCACGTATCGGGACCAGGATCACAGATACCCCAGCTCCTCGAGCTGGGATTCCAGACCGTCCATATCTGCTTCGGAGAGTCCCTCGCGGCGCTCGAGGTCGGCGACCTGCCGATCGAGTTCCGACTCGAGAGCGGCCGGGTCACAGTCGCCGATCATCCGGTTCCCGGTCAGGTCTTCGAAGTAGTAACAGTCGGCCGTCGCGAGCCCGTGGCGTTCGGTGTCGATCGAGGCGGCCTCGTAGCTGTCCTCCTCGAGCGCGAGCGCGCGTCGCTTCGAGATTCCGTGAAACTCCAGCAGCGCGCTCGACCGCGGTTCCGCCGCGGGCGGGTCGCTCGAGCACAGTGGGCGGAACGACTCGCCGCGACGGTGGGTCGACTCGATTCCGGCGAGGTCGAGCACCGTCGCGTAGACGTCCAGCAGGTTCACGAGGGCCTCTCGCGTCGGTCGCTCTGTGCCGTCCGCGTCGGGGGTTCGGTCGTCGGCGTTCGGGCCGGGCGCGGAGACGACGAGCGGGACCTTCGTTACGGGGGGATGGAGGCCGCCGCCGTGCTGCCACGCGCTGTACTCCCCGAGCGCTTCGCCGTGGTCGGCGAGGGTTACGACGTAGTCGAACTCGGCGGCGAGTTCCCCGTAGATGTCGCGGTAGATGTCAGACAGGTACCGCACGGCGTCGTCGTACGCGGTCCTGATCCGGTCCGGATCGGCCGACGGCTCCCGGAGCGTGGCCTTCACGCTGTCGAAGTGCGGCGAGTCCTCGTCCGGGTGGGTTCTGTACTCGTCGGGCGGGTCGTACGGCAGGTGGGCCTCCATGAGGTTCGCGAAGAGGAACTCGTCGTTCTGATTCCACGAGCTATCTCGGACGTACTCCAGGAACTCCGCCGCGCCGTCGTCGGGATGGCGTCTTTCGAGCCCCATGTCCCGGAGCTTCATCAGGGCCCCCTGTTTCAGCGATTGGGTCGTGTCGCAGTCGCCCTCGACGCAGCGCCAGAGCGCCCGGAGGTACCGTTCGGGGCCGTCGGACTGGTGTTCGGCGATGAACGCGTCCCAGTCGAAGACGTCCTCGCCGAGGCCGCTGAGTCGCCAGCCGCCGTCGAACTCGTCGAACCCGTGGTGCCAGCCTAACTGCTCGGAGATGTTGACGTTACAGCTGAACGCCCGCGTCCGATAGCCCCGATCTCGGAGCAGTTCGGGGAGGCGAGTCGTGTGTCGGTCGAAGTCCTGCGATTTGATCGTCACGCCGGCCTCGCTCGCGTAGCGACCGGTGAACAGCGAGGCGTGGGCCGGGGCCGTCCAGTGGCTCGTGCTCCACGCGTTCGTAAACTGCACGCCCGGCAGCCAGTCGAAGTGCTCGTCGAAGGAATCCGCTCGAAGGGTATCGAGCACGACGAGGGCGATAGATGGCTCGTCTCCCATGGTCGCGTGTCCGCTCATCCTACCAGCCCCCCTCAAAAGAACCTATCCCCGGCAATGGAACCGCCTGCGGGGCTGCGAGTCGCCGTCGCTCTCCGGTCAGCGGGACGGTCATACTCACGATCACAGGACCGTCGTGACCCCCTCCTCGAGCGCCTCGACCTGCGCGTCCTTCTCGCGCTCGAGTTCGTCCATATCGAATCGGACCGGCTCGCTCGTGACGTCGCCGTCGATCGGGACCCGATCGAACAGGTTCGCTCGCGGCGTGTCGAAGTAGAACTGGGCCCTGTTGCCGTAGGTCAGGGCGGGGAGACAGGCGTGGATCCGGTCCGAGCGCACCACGTCCGCGTTGGCGTAGAGGAAGAGGTAATCGGTCACGAGATCGGAGACGAAGACGTTCTCGGCCTCGAACAGCGGCGTCTCGAGGCCGACCAGTTCCCGCGCCCGCTCGCCGACCGGGAAGTGGTACGGTTCGTCGAAGGGGGCGTGATCGGGCCTGATGATCGTCGACGACGCGCCGTCGATATCGGGCTCCGCCTGCTTGTCGAACGTGTGGACGTCGAACTCCCGGTTCGCTTCGGGCGGCCGGTCTCGATCGCCCAAGAATAGCGAACAGTCGATGCCGTCGTACAGGTACTCGACGAGGTCGCCGTACTCCTCGTAAGCGGTCCGATCCCGCGTGAGCAGGACCTCGATGTCGAGCGCGTCGAAGACGGCCTCGACGTCCTTTCGCTCGGCCTCGTCGTACTCCTCGCCGCCCCCGCCGATGATAATGATCGGAATATCTCGCTCCCTGAGTCGGGTGAGCGTGTCGAAGTACTTCCGGAACGTCGGCCGGGAGAGCACACAGCCCGGCAGGACCGCCAGATCGGCGTCGATCAGTTCACTGACGTTCACCGTGTTCCGCCGAATTCGGTGGGTCGGCGACTCGTAGTCGGACCCCCCGTACCCCGTCATCCGTTCGAACTTTCGAGTGCCCCGCCACAGCGCCGCCGTGTCCGCCGCGTGGTTGGGATACCCGCCCGTTTCGACGATCTCCGCGTCGGGGAACGCCCGCTCGAGCATCGCCCTCGCCCCGTAGTCGATGAAGCCGTTCCCGATGTTCGTCGTCCACGTTCGCAGAAGCAGGATTCGCATTGCGGCCCTCTCCACCGGACCGGGGCATAATTATGCGGGGGCTACAGCCCGCACGCGACCGGTTCGACACCGGACTGGTGGTTCGCAGACGACGCTCGCGAGTCGAATCGCCTCGAGGAAACTGTCGCCCGGAACTGGTTCTGCGAGCGTATCGGCGGGCCACCGGTCTTTCGGAGACGGCGAGCGAATACCAACCCTTAATCGTGGCCGGCAGAGAGAGCTATGTAGCGGGATGGGATAGCCAGGAGATTCCGGCGGGCTCATAACCCGCAGACCGGTAGTTCAAATCTACCTCCCGCTATATTTTGCCGCGAGCAAATTCGCGAGCGGCAGTATAGCACGGTGGTAAATTTGAACCAGACGGCACCCGAGCATCGCGAGGGTGACGGCGTGGTTCAAATCGTCAAATTGCGCCAACCTTCTTCTCGAGGCGGTCACGAACTCCTGTGGCTGTTCGGAAATTCCGGACTCGAGGTCAGAACGCTCTGAAGCCGGACATCAGCGGGTCGAATGCGACCATCCCGTCTGCAAACGGGAGGCAACTGCTACGCAGACGTGGAAAGATGACAGCGAAGCGGTACCGTAGAAACGCGACGAGTCGAAGCCTGCTATCGTGGCGGCAGTGAATCGCCACACCCACCCCAGCCGATTCGCTCACTCGCGATGCTCGTTCGCTCATCCCTCGCGCAGTATCGTCCGTGGCCTCACTGTGCTCACGGTTCCCTGCGGTCACCGCTCGCTTTCCGAGGCGCTCACTGTGTTCGCGCCTCGCGACGTTCGGCCAGCGGACAGCGCGCGCCACTGCATATCGTCGGTCAGCAGGAACGAAATGGAAGTCATTGATACTGATCGAGACACCGACTGACGGCCGAGCGGGTCGGTGCTAGTAATCAGTCGAGATAGCCGAGTTCGCGCAGGCGCTCGGTCGGCATGTCGATTCCCTCGTCGCCGTCGGTCGCGCCCGCGCCGGATTCCGCTGCGCGTTCCTCCACCCAGCGTCGCACGTCGTAGACCGATTTCGGATATGTGTCCGCCGTGGAACTCGCGTACGCGCGCCAGGAGTGACTCGCCGGCTTCTCGCCCGCGTCGGGCGGATAGAACTCGGTTCGCATGCCGTGATCGCTGACGACGAGGAGTTCGTCCTCCTCGCCGAGAGCGGCGGTGACCTCCTGTACGAACTCGCCGACGCGCTCGTAGGCGCGGTCCAGCGCGGCCTCGTCGTCGGCATAGGCGTGGCCCGCCGCGTCCAGCGTGTGGACGTGGACGCCGGCGATCGAGACCGGGTGTGCGAGCATCTCGCGGGCCCAGCCGAACTGCTGGGCGCAGAGCCCGAACAGTTCGCGCTCGAACTCGCTGCGGGGCATCCCCTCCGCGACGGCGTTCATCAGGTCCCAGGCCCGCTGAAGCGGCTGCCCGTCGTGGACGCCCGGCCAGTTGTGAACGACCGCGTCGTCTTTGTCGAACATCGACTCGCGGTCCGTCTCGCCGATGCGCTCGCGCGTGCCGGTCCGCGACCGAACGAGTTTGCCGAGCGTCCCCCGAGTCGACTCGTCGAGGCGACCGGTGACCGTCGACGCGAGGTCGAGCGCGGGGTTTTCCCACTCGCTGGTACCGCCGCCCGTGATCCCGTGCTCGGCCGGCTCGAGCCCGGTCGCGACGGTCGCCCAGACCTCCGGCGTGTACGGAACCGCCTGCGTGTTCGCGAACGTCTCGATCTCGCCACCCGACTGGAGGCGGACGGCGTCGAGATCGAAGTGGTCGACCAATCCGGCATCGAGCGCGTCGAGCGCGAGGACGACGACCGTCATGCGTATCCCAGATCCTCCAGATCCTCCTGCAGGGCGTCTTCCTTGACGACGTAGGCGGGATCGAACCGCTCGAGTTCCCGCTCGAGGCCGGGATCGTCGACCGGTTCGCCGTCGTCGAGTCGGTACGTACCGTCCGCCGTCGCGATGTGGTCGGCTGTCATGGCGGCCTTCCGGTCCCCGTAGGCGGCGAAAGCGACCTCGCGATCGAGCGTGCCGACGCCGTGTTCGGTCCCCGTCAGGATCGTCGGAACGTCGACCAGCGAGACGACGTCCCCGAGATCGGGGGCGTTCCGCGTGCCGAACGGAACGTTCAGCAGTTCGGGGCGCATCTCGCCGGGGTGGCCCCACAGCCCGTCCTCGCCGAGCAGTTCGCCGTGGTCGCCACAGAAGACGACGCGCGTCCCGTCGGGGATCGCGTCCCAGAGGGACTCGAGGGCCGCGTCGAGTTCGCTCACCTCCCGTCGGTAGAGGTCCCGAACGAGGGCTTCGTCTTCGTCGGAGCCGCGACCCGAGAGCACGCGGCGGGTGACCCGCTGGGCTTTCGCCCGACCGATGGTCGCACCGTCGGGGTCGTAGGGGTGGTGCGGTTCCATGAAGTGCAGCCAGCCGAACCACTCCTCGCGGCCGTCGGTCTCGGTCAGGAACTGGTCGACGACAGCGTCGGCGGGTCGGAACGACTTCTCAGTCTCCTCGACGTAACTCCGGAGCTGCTGGTATCGGTTGTAGCCCCAGCTGGCGACCTTGTAGGGGAGCGAGCCCCGCTCGAGCAGGATCGCGCCCTTGTCCTTCAGTGACTCGCCGCCGCCTTTCGGCGACGTGAACGAGTCGAAACCGGCCGCGTAGCCGTACTCCGCGGACAGCAGGTGGTTCGTCGTGATCCCGACGCCGTGGGCGTCGAACTCGTGGGCGACGCTGGCCTCGGACTCGAGGCCGTTCCCGGCCGGGTACTCCCCGCCGATAATCGCCGGGAAGCTGCCGGGCGTCGCGGTGCTCGTGGCGAAGGCGGCGTCGTGGGTATCGTCCAGATACTCCAGAGTTCGGGGCATGTACTGGACGTGATCGGTCCTGAGCGAGTCGACCGTGACTAGCAGGGTTGTCTCCGTCATGCGTTCACCGTTCGAAGCGAATTCGTTCTCATAGGTATCCCAAGTCCTCCAGTCGTGCGCGACTCGCCGCGTCTACCTCCTCGGCGAACGCCGCCTCATCGTGCTCGTCGTCAGTGACCCAGTCGCCGAAGGCGGACTCGAAGAGCCCGTCCGGCACCGTCTCGTCGGGCAGTTCGACCTGCTTCGACGGCGGCCCGGAGACGTCGTACACCGCCTCGGTACCGAGCTGGTCGCGATAGTACTTCCGCTCGTCCTCGTAGACGACCCGCTGGCCGCGGTCCCAGTACGACTCGTCCTCGCCCTCCGGGATGCCGGAGCCGGAGCCGACGATCTCGGCGCGAGCGCGCTCGCGCTCGAAGGCGAACGGATCGAACGGCTCCTCGTCCGCGAGCGATCGGATTACGTCCCCGAGATCGGCGTGGGAACTGAGTCCGTCCACGTCGACGGGGCGGGCAGTGCCGCTGGCGACTGCGCCCCGCTCGTCAGAACGAGTATCATCGACCGCGAGATCGAGGTCGCGATCACCGGTCGCGATGACGTCGAACGGAACGTGCAACAGCGCCTCCGAGAGGCTGCTCATGTGATTCATGAGGTAGCCGTCCGACTCGTAGCCGAGGTTCTCGCCGTGGTCCGCCGTCACGATCACGATGGATTCGCGGTCGTCACCGGCGGCCAGCGCGGTCACGAGGTCAGCGACGATCCGGTCGAGGTAGTCGACCGTCGCCGCGTACAGCCCGCGAACGCGCTCGACGTCAGATTCGAACTCGCCGAGGCCGTCTGCGGCGTTCACGTCCGAATCGCGGAACGAACTCGAGTGGAAGTCGGCCGAGACGCCGTGGATCGAGTCGTCCAACCCGCGAAACGGCGTATGCGGGCCGTGGGCGTCCATGAGGTTGGCGAAGGCGACCACCGGTCCGTCGGGCTCGGTGACCTCCCGCTCGAGGGCTCGAGCGATCGCGCGGCCGCCGAAGTCGGTCGGCTTCTCGAGCGGCAGCTTCCGGCTCACGTCGTCCAGTTTGAGCAGGACGCCGTTGGCCAGCGAGCGCAGCGGGTGGTCGTGCGCGAGGGCTTCGCGGACGAAATCAGCGTAGGCTTCCGCGCCGTCGGTCGATCGATCGGAGATGTGTTCTTGAACGTCCATCCCCGCCGGGAGTCTGCGGCTCGGCGAGATGGGAACCGTCCGATCGAAGAAGCGATCGAACCCGAAGACGGGGCTAGCGTAGATGTTCGACGTGACGCAGACCGACTCGTACCCCTGTCGCTCGAGGGGCGCGATCCACGTGTCCTCGGCGTCGATCGGGTCGAACCGCCGCTGGTGTGCGTGGACGCCCGTTTCCGACGGAACCGAACCCGTCAGCATTCCGGCGTGGCTCGGGACGCTCCAGCCGCCGAGCGCCCGCATTCCCTCGAAGCGGACGGTCGCCATCTCTCGGAGGCGAGTGGCGTATCGGTCGTAGACGTCTTTCCTGACGGTGTCCAGACAGAGGACGACGACGTTCGGACTGGTATTTCCGCTCATGTGAATTTCCGGAGTGCGGCGCTGAAGCGCTCTCGCTGGTTCGATTCGGTCAGATCGGCGACGAGACTGCGCTGATCGCTCGCGATAGACTGCCGCTCGGCGGGCGACAGGTCGGCGAACGACACTAGCCCGTCGAACAGGCCCGCTTCGGTCGGCGGAACGACCTGTCGAGCGGGAAGGAGTTCCCGGACGCCGGTCGTCTCGGTGACGGTCGTCGGCGTTCCCGAGAGGATCCCCTCGAGCGCGGCGACGGGAAACGCGTCGCCCCGCGACGACTGGACGTAGACGCTCGCGCGGTCGAACCAGTCGGCGAACGCGTCCAGATCGACGAACCCGGGCGTGACGACGTGGGGCATCGCCGCGTACGGCCGCTCGTCGTGGCCCTCCCCGAGAATAACCAATCGAACGTCGGCGTCGACAGTCCCGGCGAACCGCTCGACCGCTCGAGCAAGTCGATCGTAGCCGTTCGCGGGTTTGGCCTCGCCAGCCGAGAGGATCGTGAACGGATTCGCGGGCGAGTTCGGGGAGAGCGCGGCGAGCCGCTCGTACTTGTCGTCGGCGATCGGCGGCCGGACGTACGCGACCGGAACGTCGCCGAGGTACGGTCGCCCCCAGCGGTAGGCGTCCCTGCCGACCGCGATCACGCCGTCCAGCAGCCGACTCGAGAGGGGCTTGAGCCCGTGCCAGACGTATCGTGTCGGACGCTGGCGCAGGGTATAAAACGTCTCGTCGGCGGCGAGGTAGACGAGCGTCGTCCTCGGGTGGCGCAGTTTGTAGGCGAGCCCCGTCTGGAGCGGCGCGCTCCCCTCCGCGATGACGGTATCGTATGCGGGCAGCGTCCCGGCGGTTCGGAGCCGGTCGATGGTCCGCTCGGTGTTGCCGCCCGGTTCGGGCGGCCAGCTCCCGGTTTCGAAGTGACGACGGTCGGCGCCGACGGCGTCGGCGAACACTCGATGTGCGGGGTGTGCGTCGCTGTTCTGATAGAGCAGACACCGATCGCTCGTCGCCGCTCGCCGCGGACGCGACGTCTCGGTCTCCGTTCGCGTTGTCGAGTCGCCGTCCCGGTCGCGAGCAGTCGTCCTCGCCGTCACTGATCGGGCACCCCCTCGGCACGCTGTTGTCCGGATCCTCGAGCGTCGTCCGCGGATTCCGCTTCTCGCTCCGGTTCCGGTGAGGCATCGATGGCCGCCGTCTCGGCGACGACCTCGCGCAGCCCCGCTGCGAAGCGGTTGTACTCGTAGCGCCGGGCCTCCTCGCGGATCTCGCCGGCGTCGAAGTCGTCGGGATCGAACCGGCGAACCGTCTCGCGGATCGATTCGACGGTCGGCTCGAAGCACAGCCCGGTCCGTCCCTCCCGGACCTGGTACCGCGTGAACCCCTCATCGACGCCGAGCAGTGGTTTGCCGGCCATCATGGCCTCGGCCCCGACGAGGCCGAAGTCCTCCTGCTTGGGGGCGTAGACGACGGCGGTGGCCCGGGCGACCAGCGACTCGATGTCCTCGACGTAGCCCCGGACCTCGATGTTGTCGTAGTTTTCGGCGAAGGCCTCGAGACGCTCCCGTTGCTCCCCGTCGCCGGCGATCACGAGGCGCTCGTCGAGCCCCGCGAACGCCTTCGCGATCAGATCGATCCGCTTCTCGGGGGCGAGCCGGGACCACGTGACGAAGTAGCCGTCGTCGCCCTCGTTGCGCCAGTCGCCGGTCACGGGCGGGTAGACGACCGCGGCGTCGCGGTCGTAGAACCGCCGGATGCGGTCCCGGACCAGTTCGCTGTTCGCGACGAACTGATCGACGTAGTCGTTGGCCTCCTTGTCCAGCGCTCGCCACGCCTTCGCGTACGCTTTGAGTCCGATCTCGACGAACGGTAGCTCGAACGACGAGAGCCGGTCCCGATAGAGGTCGTACAGCCACCGCGGCGGGCTGTGGGGATAGTGGACGATCCGCTGGCCCACGTCGGGGACGTAGTACTTCGACAGCGGTGCGCTCTCGAGGATCACGTCGTACTCCGCGAGGTCCGGATGGGCGTCGGTCATATCGAGTGCGACGTTGAGCGTCTCGAGCGGGTTCATCCCCTCGTTTTTCCACTCGAGGAACGGGCGCCACGGCAGCGAGGTGTACTTCGCCTGCCGGAACGGGATCACCGTAACGTCGTCGGGGATCTCGGTCCCGTCGGCGACGTAGGTCGTGTAGATCGGCGCCTCGAGGACGCGGGCGGCCTCGATGGCGAACTCCTCACCGCCGCCGATGCCGGGGAACCGGTCGTGGAGGATCGCGACGTCCGCGTCGGTGTCGGCGTCGGTCACTGTAACACCTCCCGGAGCTCCCGGTCGGGCGACCAGGTGCCGTCGTGGGTCTCCTCGTCACCGTTGGCGCGAGCGCGGAGGAGCGAGACGCTCGCGCGGAACAGCGAGATCTGGCTGTCGAACAGCGAGTACAGCGGCTGGAGCGGGCCGAGGGCGTCGCGAGAGCCGAGCGCCGTGAACGCGAGGACGCCGGCGGGCGTCGCCAGTCCGAGCGGCCCGAGGACGGCCAGCGAGCCGACCGTCGCCACGCCGATCCCGGTCGCGACGAGCCACGGCGAGACGACCATAAACCACCAGTTGAAGGGCAGGACGACGCGGCCGTAGGCCCCGTGCCGGCCGAGCGCGTCGCGCTGTCGCCACAGGAGTCGGAGTAGCCCCATCGCGCGCCGGTCCTTCTGCTCGCGGCGCTTGCCGAACTCGGAGTGGGCCGCTTCCTTGTAGTGGATGTCCGGATCGAAGATGACCCGGCCCCCGTTGCGGCGGATTTTGAGGGCGAGTTCGCTGTCGTCGGCGATCGAGTCCTCGTCGATCGGAACGATCGCGTCGCGCTCGAACGCCGAGAACGGTCCGTGGAAGATCAGCGTCGAGTCGATGTGCGACTCGAGGACCTGAATCATCGTCTGAATGTCGCGGTACCCCCGCTCGACCTCGCTCTCGCCGATGACCTCCGCGTTACGTCCGGTCACGGCTGCAACGGACGGATCGGCGAGGTTCGCGGCGGCCCTTCGAATGGCGCCCGGTGCGATCCGGGAGTCGCAGTCGGTCTTGACGACGACCTCGTTCGCCGCGGCGGCGTAAGCCTCGTTCAGTGCGGGTGCCAACCCCCGCCGCTCGTCCTCGCGGATGAGCGTTAACTTCGGTTCCCGACGGCCGGCGAAGAAGGTCTCGACCAGATCGGCCGTCCCGTCGTCGCTCGAGTCGACCACGACGATCTCGACCCGATCCATCGGATAGTCGAGTTCGACGAGTTCCTCGAGTTTCGACTCGACGATCGCCGCCTCGTTGTAGGTCGGCAAGACGATGCTCACCGAGGGCTCTCGGGGCCACGTCTCGGCGGGCGTTCCCGACGGCCGCCGGAGATAGTAGACGCCGAGGTAGATCAGATACGGGAGACCGGTCAGCGCGACTAGGCCGAACAGGGCCTCGAGGAGACGCTTCATGCGAGTACGCCTCAACGCTCAACGGTCCGCTGCAAAGCCCGTCGGCTTGCATTGTGCAAGGTGAGACGACTGTTACTGTCATCGAACCGTACACGTTCGGGCGATCGAGGACGGGCCCATCAACTACCAGTAGCGGTATCCGGTGAGCCGAATTCGTCGGACCGGTGGCTTTTTCCACTCGGCTCGGGACGTCCGAGTACGCGATAAACTCTCGTGAACGCCGTCACGGTTTCGTGATGCATGCCACATTCGATATGCTTTTACCGGCTTAGAGAATAGGTGGGTGTATGTCAGTGATAGCCGAGTCCGCCGTCGGGCACGACGAACTCGCCGTGCTCAAACTCCTCGCACTCGAGGGCGGACTCGAGGGCGACGTCAAAATCTCTTGTTCTCACCTCGCGGAACGCCTCGACGCGTCGAACCAGACCGCCTCGCGACGGCTCCAGCGCCTCGAGAGCGCCGATCTGCTCGAGCGCGATACGGTCAGCGACGGTCAGTGGGTCGAGATCACGGAGACCGGCGAGCGAACGCTCCACGCCGAGTACGAGGACTACCGTCGCATCTTCGAGACGGACTCCCAGGTCGAACTCGAGGGCACCGTCACCAGCGGCATGGGCGAGGGCCGCCACTACATCTCCCTGCCGGGCTACAAGCGCCAGTTCGAGGAGCGGCTGGGCTACGAGCCGTTCCCCGGCACGCTGAACGTCGACCTCCGCGAGGACAGCGTCCGTCGACGTAGCGCCATGGCCTCGCTCGAGCCCGTCCCGATCGACGGCTGGGAGTCCGACGAACGGACCTACGGCCCCGCCGTCTGTTATCCCGCGACGATCGAGACGGCCGATGGCGAACTCTACGAGAACGCCTACACTATCGCCCCCGAACGCACCCACCACGACGACGACCAGCTCGAGGTCATCGCCCCCGACAAGCTCCGCGAGGAACTCGCCCTCGAAGACGGCGATCACGTCACCGTCTCGGTGGGTGATCGGGAATGACTGGTCACCACGCCGGCCCGCAGTCGAACGCCGACGGCAGCGCGGCGGGCTCGAACTCGAGCGCGAACGCATCGGTGAACTCGTTCGAACGCGCCCTCGAGTCGCTGCGCGCGGGCGAGCCGGTCCTCGTCCACGACGCGGCCGACCGCGAGGGCGAGACGGACCTGATCTACCACGCCGATAGCGTGACGCCCGAGGCCGTCGCCCGACTGCGAAACGACGCCGGCGGGCTGATCTGCGTCGCGCTCGGCCACGACGTCGCGGAGGCCTTCGACCTGCCCTTCTATTCCGACGCGGTCGACCACCCCGCGACGGGCGACCACGAACTCGGCTACGACGAGCGCTCGTCGTTCTCGCTGACGGTCAACCACCGCGACACCTACACCGGGATCACCGACGACGATCGCTCGACCACGATCCGGGCGCTCGGCGAGGCCGCCGCGGCACCCGAGGAAACCGAGTTCGCCGCCGAGTTTCGGGTCCCCGGCCACGTCCACCTGCTTAAGGCCGCGCCCGACCTGCTCGCCCAGCGCGAGGGCCACACCGAACTCGGCGTCGCCCTCGCCGACGCCGCGGGCCGCTCGCCCGCCGTCGTCGTCTGCGAGATGCTCGACGACGAGACCGGCGCGGCGCTCTCTCCCGCCGACGCTCGCGCCTACGCCGATCGGCACGGCTTCGCCTACCTCGAGGGCAGCGAGGTCCTCGAGCGAGTAGAGTAGCGGCCGGAGTCGTAGAAGATTCGTACTAGATCTTACCGAAGCAGACTCGATGCAGATGTGCGAACTCCCGGCTACAAACCGGTCTGTCCTGCATCAACGTGCGTATCTTACAACCGGTTCGGTCTGATTTGAAAACAGTAGGACACGTTTATTGATCTCTATGTGGGCCCTGCTAGCATGGCTGGAACCCGGTTGACACCAGCAATCGATCTAGACGGTATTTCCCCGGACGAGGCCTTTACCATCCTGGGCAACGAGATCCGGTTAGACATCATTCGCGTGCTCTGGCACGCCGATGCCGCCCACAAATACGACGACGTCTCCGATACCGCCGAGACAATATCGTTCTCGGAACTACGTCGTCAGGTCGACGTTGACGACAACGGGAAATTCAACTACCACCTCTCGCAACTGGCCCCCCACTTCGTTCGGCAAACCGACGACGGGTACCGGTTGAGCAGTGCCGGCAAGCAGATCGCCAGAACCGTAATCGCCGTCTCGGGTGCGGAAGACCTCGACTTCTCCGCCGACCTCGAGCAGGACTGTCCGCTGTGTGACGCGCCCATGATGGCGACCTACGAGGACCAGTGGCTTCGGATCAGTTGTACCGAGTGTGACGGGATGTTCGGCGACAAGGCGCCACGGGACTCTGTCTTCTTTTCGAGCTACCCGGCTGCAGGGCTGACGGATCGGACCCCCGACGAGGCACTCGCAACCGGATTCTACCGGTGTATGTTGGATATCGCCTACATGATGCGCGATGTCTGTCGGGAGTGTGCGGGCTCCATCTCGGCGTCGGTTTCGGTCTGTGAGACACATCAGGTTCGGGAGGGGAAACCATGTCCGCACTGTGGGACACGATTCCCCGTTTGGGCAGAACAGCGGTGTGATACCTGCGGATTCGCGAAGAATCTGCCCATCGAACCGTTCGTCATGAGTCTCACACCCGTAATTGGATTCCTCGACGACCAGGGAATCGACGTGCTCGCTCCCTCCTTCGACGAAGTCATCGACTTGCTTCAGACCCGCTTCCAGACGGCCGTCACGGATGATCCGTTCCGCGTGACCGTCACCGTCGAGGGTGAAGCGACGACGCTCACCGTTTCACTGGACGACGACATGAACGTCGTCGGTATCGACGGACAGCCGTCAGTCTGATATCAGGAGTCCATCGGTTTCTCGACCCGATTGGGGGTGAATACGAACCCACAGACCGAGTTCGTGAACGGGATTTCACTAGAATTAGCTAGTGAAGTGTAGTTCTCCTTATGTCTAAGTACGATCCTGCCGTAGCCCTAGCTGGTCATGTCAGAACAAGACCTGATCGACTTCGGAATCTGGCGCGAGATGGACGAAGACCTCTCCACCGAGGAAGCGAAACAGGAGGCGCTCGCGGCGTCTCAGCGGGCGATCGCGGAACTCAGCGAGGAGGACGTCGAGGTCGAGTGGGTCCGTACCGACGTGCTGGAAGACACGGACGGCGACACTGACTGCGCGTACTGTCACTACCGCGCCCCGAGCGAGGAAGCCATCGCGGAGCACTCCGAGCGCGCGGGCCTCCCGGTGACTGAACTCACGCGCCTCGACGATCAGTTCGATCGAAACGACCTCGAATAGTCAATACTAATGTCCAAACTCAAAACACTCAGCCTCGACGAACTCGAGCTCGTTGGAGTGACGCAATCGGACTCGGAGATGAACGTGAACGTGAACTTCCCGTTCTCACCGGCGTTCCCAGCGACGACCGGGATGGAACTCGAGGGTGGCCACAACGTCGTCTACTTCGAGATCGAACCTGGGAAGGAACTCGGGACCCACACGGACAGCCCCGAGGAACTCATCATCTGTCTCGATGGCGACGAAGTCGAGGCCTGGACTGGGGACGCGACGGGAACCATCAGTGCCGGCGACCTGGCGGTTATTCCGCCGATGGCTCCGCACGGGTTCCGCAATACCGGTGACGTGACGGCCCGGTTCCTGGGCGTCTTCTCGGATAGTACCACCGTCTCCGAGTTCGAAGCGGACCTCGAACCGTTCGGGGAACGAACCGTCAAGGCGTAGCGTCGTTTCGACCGATCACGACCGAATCGAGAACCGAGACAATGACACCGAGGCAAAAAACGAAACGGCATATCGACGGCATCGATCGACGACTGTTCCTGCAGACGACGGCTGTACTGGCGGGTGGAGCGCTCGTAACCGGAACGGTCGACGGATCCCGGCGCGACTCGGTCCCGTCGGAACTCCCGACGCCGGCGGATCACGACGTCCACTGGGGTGAATCGGACACGGACGGGGGCGTCCGGACGTACGCGACCACCGACCGGGAAGGGCGACTCTCGTCGCTGGGCGTCCACGTCGGCGGCGACGCGCTGATGGCGTTCGACGAGGAGGAGAGCGCGACACATCTCCACTTCCCGAAAGAGACAGACGACGGAGTCGATATCGACCTCCATCAGTTCACCTACGTGGGTTTCCACTACAACCCTCAGGGCCATGCACCGCCGGGCATCTACGACGTTCCGCACTTCGACTTCCACTTCTACATGATGGCCGAAGACATCGTCGAGGGAATCAGTGGGGGGCCGCTCGAGTCCACGCCGCTCCCCTTCGTCGGTCTGGCCGACTACGACGTTCCCGCGGACCAGTTCCCGGAGGGGTACATGTTCGAGGAGCATCGGCTCATCGTCGAAAGGATGGGGGAACACCTGCTCGACGAGACGGCTCCGGAGTTCCACGGTGAAGCGTTCACTCACACGAACGTCTACGGTGTGTACGATCCGAGTATCGACCCGGAGCAGCCCGCTGACACCGAGGTGATAGAGCTAGAGGGAGAACGTGTCGAGGTCCCAGTCTACGAAGGGGACGGTGAAGGGAGGGTTCACTTCGTCGAGCCGATGGTTACGACCGACTTCCTTCGGAACGACCTCGAGGAAGAGACGACAGTGGACGTCGCAACGCCGGGTGTGTACTTCGAGACCGACGACTACCCGACGTCGTACGCGATAATGCCGGACGGCGACGGCGGCGCGTACGTCTCTATCCGTGAGTTCGAGGAGTTCCACGGACCGGACCAGTAGGGCCCGGACGACCGCCGGCTACGCAGTGTCGCCGACTATATTTCACGCAGATTTTGAAACCATCGACTCGAGGGCCCCGCTTCGCCTCTCGGAGATCTCGCCGACGGTCCCGGACTGGCTGTTCGATCGCGTTACCCGACTGGTCGACGGCGTGTTCGAGAACACGTCTGGATCGCAGTGATTGCCGGCACAGTCGGTGGCGGAGAGCTGTGACTGCCGACACGCGACTGAGCAGCGCTCGGTGGGCCTCCTCCTCGATCTCCGACGTTCGCTCCCGAAAACCGCGAACACTTAGTACGGTGGCTTTCAACACTCTCGATCATGGGATTCGACGAGATGGACGTCGACACGATTTGGATGGACGGCGAGTTCGTCGACTGGGACGACGCCGAGATCCACGTGCTCACGCACGGACTCCACTACGGGTCGGGCGTCTTCGAAGGGGCGCGCTGTTACGACACCGAAAACGGGCCGGCGCTGTTCCGCTGGGAAGAGCATCTGGACCGCCTCTATCAGTCCGCGAAACCGTACGACATGGACATCGAGTTCACGAAGGACGAACTCACCGAGGCGACGAAAGAGCTCATCAAGCGCCAAGAGCTCCCCTCCTGTTACGTCCGGCCGATCGCCTACTACGGCTACAACTCGCTGGGCGTCAGCCCGAAGGACTGTCCCACCCGGACCGCCGTCGCCGTCTGGCCGTGGGGCGCCTACCTCGGCGAGGAGGCCCTCGAGAACGGGATCGACGTGATGATCTCCTCGTGGCGAAAACACGCCTCGAGCCAGATTCCGACCAACGCCAAGACCACCGGCCTCTACGTCAACAGCATGCTCGCGGGCGAGGAGGCGCGCCGGAACGGCTACGCGGAAGCGATCGTCCTCAACAAGGAGGGCAACGTCGCTGAAGGCCCCGGCGAGAACATCTTCCTCGTGCGCGACGACGAGATCTACACGCCCGGCCTGTCGGAATCGATCCTCGACGGCATCACTCGAGATTCCGTCATTCGGATCGCCGAAGAGCAGGGTTACACCGTCCACGACAACGTCTCCATCTCGCGCGGCGAGCTCAACACCGCCGACGAACTGTTCTTCACCGGCTCCGCCGCCGAAGTCACGCCCATCCGAAAGGTCGACAACGTCGTCATCGGGAACGGCTCTCGCGGCCCCGTCACCGAGGAAATTCAACAGCAGTTCTTCGACATCGTCGAACAGGCCCCCGAAGAGTACGACGAGTGGTTCGAGTACGTCGACGTGTGAAGGCAATTTCCCGGTAGGGAACGAGTCTGAGCGGTCTCGAAACAGGGTCCTCGGTTGCAAATCGAAGTTGTCGTACTGTTCTCTCGAAAACTGATTGTCGTGGCCGGGAGCGCGCCTCGAGCAGTGCGAGAGGTGTGCAACCCGGGGGAGGGCAGGCGGTTTACCGACACCTGCCGCGAGCGACCGTAGGGAGCGAGCGGGCCGACGACTGACCCGTAACGAAGTGGAAAGGAGGAGTGCTTTTGATCGAAACTGAGCGGAGCGAAGCTCCGCGAGGTCCAAAAGAGCGCTACGCGCTCTTTTGAGGATTTTGCCGAGGGACATCGCGCTGTGCGGCGAAGCCGCCAGCGCGATAGACCGCAGAGCAAAATTTCGTTAGTCGCCGTCGGTTCCGTTCGTCCGCTCGTCTCCGTTCCCACCGTCGGTTCTGGCCTCGTCGACCACGTCGATCGAGATGCCGGCGTCCATGCCGCGGTGGTTAGCGTCGCCGAATCCGGCGCTCAACACGCGCGTCAGCGCGTCCTCAACGTCCTCGTCGAGTTCGGTGATTCGATCGGGTTCGACCTCGATGACGTAGCCGGTCGTGATGTTGGGCGAGGTCGGCAAGAAGAGCACCTCGCGGCCGTCGTCGGCCACCTTCCCCGTCTTGAACGCCGTCATCCGGAGCCCCTCCCACGTCTCGAGTTTGACGGGTTTCTGGAGCGATTCCTGCTCGCCGAAGGCCGTCTCGGCGGCCATCTTCGAGGCGTTGTAGACGACGCGGATCACGGGCACGCGGTTCGCAATGTTGTCGACGAGCCGTTCGACGAGCCCCCCGACGGTCGTCCGCATAAGATAGCCCACGGAGAACGTCAGAATGATGAAAACGGTCAGCGCGACGATCACGCGGAGGAACTGCGCGACCTGCTCGCGGGTCTGGACTGCCTGTTCGCTGTCGCCGGGGATGAACGCCTCGAGCGCGGTCGGATCGAGAATGAGGCCGGGCGTCAGACCGGCGACGAGGCCGTAGAGCCAGTAGATCGCGTAGAGCGTAATGAGGATCGGGACCAGGACGATCAGTCCGCTGGCGAAATCCCGTTTCCACGAAGCCATGTGCCGAAACTCACACTACTGGCTAATGAGCGCTTCCCTTTGTCGTATCCCGTCCTCGACCTCGCCGGGGACGGCCGTCGGTCGATACCGTCTCGAGCGGCTCATCGAACGCGATGGCCGTCGGCGAACGTCATTCCGTTCGGAACCGGTCGAGTACGACGCTCCCGGTGGACCAAATTTCAAGCCCGTCCGCTGCGCACCGAGACGTATGAGCCTCGAACAGGAGCGATCGGACGAGGCGGCCGATCCCCTGGACCCGTTCCGGCAGTTCCTCGCGCTCGAGCGGGACGTGCTCGTCCTCTCGGCGGCGATGTTCGCGTTCAGTCTCGGCTTCCAGATGACCAATCGGTATATGGCCGAGTACATGTCGGCGCTCGGCGCGTCGGCGGTCGTCATCGGCCTGTTCGGGTCCTTCGGGAACGTCATCAGCGCCGTCTACCCCTATCCGGGCGGGGCGATCTCGGATCGCATCGGGTCGCGGTACGCCCTGACCGCGTTCGGCCTCTGCTCGACGGTCGGCTTCGGAATCTGGCTGGTCGCGCCCGCGTTCGCCGACGTCTCGATCGGTCCGACGTCGCTGGTGATCGTCGCGATCTTTCTCGGACTGCTCCTCGCACAGGCCTGGAAGTCTTTCGGGCTCGGAGCCACCTTCGCCATCGTCAAGCAGTCGGTACCGCCCTCGCAGCTGGCCGCCGGCTTCGCGAGCACCGAGACGTTCCGCCGGGCGGCGTTTCTCGTGGGCCCCCTGTTCGCCGCGGCGCTGTTCTATCCGTTCGGCTCGAGCGACGGTGAGATCGTCACCGCGTTTCAGTTCATCCTGCTCGTCGCGGTCGCCTTCGGTGTGCTCGGAACTGTCGTCCAGCACGTCCTCTATCGGCCGGAAGACGACGTCGGCAAGGCGTTCGAAGGCGTCTCGCAGCTACTGGCGGATCTCCGATCGATGCCGGACGAACTCCGGCCCCTACTGATCGGCGACACGCTCGTTCGCTTCGCCAACGGGATGGTCTACGTCTTCTTCGTCATCGTCGTCACTCGCTTTCTCGAGGTCGGGCTCACCCTGTCCCTGCCGGCGATTGGCACCGTTTCCCTCTCGCCGCAGTCGTACTTCGGAATCTTGCTCGGAATCGAGATGCTCGTCGCCCTCCTGACGATGCTGCCGGCCGCCAAGGCGGCCGAGCGGATCGGTCTCAAGCCCGTCGTCGCGCTCGGTTTCGCCGTCTACGCGATCTTCCCGATCATGTTGATCAACGCACCCGCCGACGCAGCCGTCCTCGCTGGCCTCTTCGCTTTCTCCGGGCTGCGATTCGCGGGCTTGCCGGCGCATAAGGCGCTGATCGTCGGCCCCGCTGAGACGGGCGCTGGCGGCCGAGTGACGGGGGCGTACTACCTCCTGCGGAACCTGATTGTGATCCCGAGTGCCGCGCTCGGCGGATTGCTTTGGGAGGGGGTTACGAATCCGTTGACCGACACTCAGGTGTTCACCGGCGATCCGACGGTCGCGTTCGGTCTCGCGACCGCGATCGGACTGGTCGGGACGGCCTATTTCGTGGTGTTCGGTGAGGAGTTCGCGGCGTATCGATAATCGCCCGCGATGCAGTCGTGCGGCGATCAGAGGAACAGCCGATAGTAGTACGGACTCACGAACGCTTCAATGACGGCCGCGATCGCCAGCAGAATGCCGACGCCGACGAGCACCCAGAACGCCCGCTCGAGCGCGTCCGCGAGGGCCGCTCGTCCGGCGCGACCCCGCCACGTCCGCCAGGCGCTGACGCCGACGGAGATCCCGAGCGCGCTGGCGACGAGGATCGCCGGAATCTCGATGATACCGTGGGGGACGACGAAGGCGACGAGTTCGGTCGGATCGACCTCGAGGCGAGCGGTGATCCCCAGGGCGACGCCGTTGAACAGTAACGAGACGATCGCCGGGATCGCGAGGGCGATACCGGCGTAGGCCGTCGTGAGCGCGACCAGCCAGTTGTTGCCGAACAGTTCGACCGCCATCGCCGGCGGGAGCCAGCCGACGAGGCGGGCCGAGATCGACGTCTCGAACGCCCCGACGTAGGAGCCGGCGGCCGCCCAGCCGATCCAGAACCCGAGGACGCCGAGGGCGACGACGAGGGCGTGCGTTCCCGGCGTCGTCCGAATGAACGACGTCATTTCGGCCCAGCCGCGGCGGAGTCCGGCCCAGAGCTGGCCGCGAAGCGAACCCGTCGGTGAGTCCGGCGGTCTCAGTCTCTCACGATAGTCGCAGTAGACGGCCGTTTTCAGCAGATCCAGTGCCGGAAGGAGGACCAACACCGAGAGCAGCGAGCCGGCCGTGACGACGTCGACGAGCGAGAGCAGGCCGGTGACCGTCGACAGCCCGATGATCGACAGGAGCGCGATGACGTAGTAGAAGACCGCCTCCACCGGCTGTGCGCGGACGAATCCGCCGGCGCTTCGGACCGATTCGAAGACGCCCGCGTCGTCGATGACGATCGCGACCGGCGCGAACGCGAACAGCGCCCGAACGACGACGAGGAGGACGACCGCCACGAGACCCGCGAGCAGGGCGACCAAAACGGACCCCGCTGTCGACCCGGTCGCGAGCGAAACCGCGCCGGCCAACAGCGCGGCCCCGATCCCGACGGTGCCGAGCACGACGCCCCAGCAGAGGAACTCGAGCGCGAAGAGTCCGAGAAACCGCAGCCAGTAGCGGCGGGCTCCCGCGAGCCCGGCCACGAGCCCACGGTCGTTTCGCAACCGGCCGTAACAGGTCGCGAGCTGTCCCGCGGAGACGGCGGCCGACAGCAGGACGAACAGCGCGACGCTGACGACCACCGTCACCGCAGCGAGGGCGAGCAGCGGTGGTGTCAGTACTTGATCGAAGACCGGCTCGAGGCCGCTGGCCCACGCGTCGAACTCCTCGGGATCGGCGGTCGGATCGGTCGGCGGGGGATCCAGGTCGGCCAGCTGGGTCCGAATCGCGTCCAGCCGACCGGTCGTCGCGAGATAGAGGTAGGCGACGCCGATCGCAGCGAAGGGGACGACGCGTACGATCGCGGTGATCGCGACGCCGAGGACGTACATCGGAAGGAGGTCGCCCGGGCGGCGGCGGAGGACGGCGACGACGGCGGCGACGAAATCGGAGAGGGCCATACCGACCCCTTCGAGCCCATATCAGTTAAATGAACGCTCCGGCTTCGCTCACCGGTCGCTCGTGATTTTACGTGAACCGTGATCGTAGGGACGCATATGGTCACCACGTTCTCCGCCGATCGGCTCGCGGAACTGCGGGACGAAGACGCGGATTTCGTCCTCCTCGATACCCGTCCCGCCGACAGCTACGACGCTTGGCACATCCCGGAGGCGGTCAACTTCCCCTTCGACCCGGACGCGGAGCTCGACGGTCGCCTCGAGGAGCTCCGAGACGTCGTCGGCGACACCGAGCGCGTGATCACCGTCTGTGCGAAGGGGCTCTCGTCGGGCAACCTGGCGACGCGCCTCGAGTCGGCGACCGACGAGTACGACGTGGCGACCGTCGACGGCGGAATGAAGGGCTGGAGCGGCGTTTATGATCACGTTGCGGTCGACGTCGGAGGCGACCTGACGGTCGTCCAACTCCAGCGTCGCGCGAAGGGGTGTCTGGGCTACGTTGTCGGCTGTGCGGCCACGGGCGAGGCCGTCGTCGTCGATCCGACGGCCGACACCGACGAGTACGCGGTCGCGGCCGAGGAGGCCGGTCTCACGGTCGCGGGCGTGATCGATACCCACGTCCACGCCGATCACGTCTCCGGCGGTCGCAACCTCGCCGACGACCTCGCGGTGCCGTACTACCTCGGGGAGCGAGCCAGCGACCGCGACGTCAAGTACGAGTACACGCCGCTCGAGCGCAACGAGGTGCTCGAGGTGGGCGAGCGCGAGATCAAGGCCCTTTTCGCGCCCGGCCACACGAGCGAGATGATCGATTTGCTCGTGGACGACCGAGCGCTGTTGACCGCCGATACGCTCCACGTCGATTCGACTGGGCGGACGGAACTCGAATTTAGCGACGACGAAGGGCAGCGGGGAGCCAGACTCCTCTACGAGACGCTCCACCGAACGATTCTGGCCGAGCCCGAAAGCGTCGTCGTGCTGCCGGGTCACGTCACGGTTACCGCCGATGGCGAGTTCGAGCACGGCGCGCCAGGCCAGGCGATCCGGACGACGATCCGCGACGCACGGACAGAAATCGACCTGCTCGGACTCGAGGAAAACGAGTTCGTCGACCGCATGGCCGACGCCGGCGAGAAGCCGTCGAACTACGAGGAAATCATCGAGTGCAACCGCGGCGTTCGGGAACTGCCGCCCGAAGAGCGGGTCGAACTCGAGCTCGGACCGAACAACTGTTCCGCGTGACTCGAGCGAGTTCCGAGCGACCCACCGGCTGAACGTCGCGTCGGCCTACCGCTTCGCGCCGGCGACGCCGCTGCCGATCGCCGCGCCGCAGTCGTTGCACGCGACGAGATAGAACCGCTTCGAGGCCGCAAAGAAGCCGGTCGTGGCGTCCATTTCGACGAACTCGACGTCGGTCTTCTTCGAGAGGGTCGCGTCGCATTCTGGGCAGTGGACCATACCCGGCGTTATGATAGTGGGACTATATTTCTTGTCCTCACACTGCGCCACCTCCGCCTCCACCGGCTTTCGCCCCGGCGACACCGCTGCCGATCGTCGCGCCGCAGGCGGCACAGGACGCCGTATAGAAACGTTTTGACGCCGCGATGAACCCCATCTCCGCGTCGGTTTCTCTGAAGTCGATGTCGGACGCCTCGGCGAGGGTCGTTCCACAGTCCGGGCAGTGGACCATAGCGATCGAATGGGAAGCCTGCCTGAAATTTGTTGCCCACGTTCACATCGGCGGCTCGACCACCGCGAAACCGATCACCGCGAGTACGTCTCGAGGCAGCGGATCTCTCCCGCCGATAGGTCGAAGAAGTCAGCGAACTCGAACAACGTCGCTCCGTCATCGATCACGCGGCCGCGAACCGCGACCTGGTCGGCCTCGGCGATCACCGACTCGAGTTCGTGGTCCGTGTCCGGGTTCGGTCGCCCCTCGCGCATGAACGCGATGAACGCCGCGCGGTCCTCGAACGTCCGGTCAGGCCGGTGCTGGACGAACTCGGGCGAGAGGAGCGCCTCGAGTGCGTCGTAATCGTGCTCGTCGAGCGCGTCGTAGTATCGCCGGACGAGAGCGACCGAATCCATACCCGACGTTTCGGTGCGACCGACAAAAGTGTGCGACTCTATGGGCGGCTGAGCCGAGGCGAACGTGTGACGTGACCACCGGACCCCCGTCGCTGTCGCTCGGGACTTTCGTGACAATGGAGGGTGTCATAGAACTCCTCTCACATCGTGATGATCGTGCTTCCCGGATCGTCTCCGTGTTCGTAGTTTGTGATAGCGACGACGAGGCGAAAGCACAGGGCAAGAAGACGCTCCGTAAGGCAGGGTTATCACGCTATGGGACGGATCTGTGTCACCTTATTCTCGTCTATTAAGATATTCTCCGAGATTATTGATGATTTCTTCGTCATCAAACCGGAGATCGTTTCGATCGAATCGAATACTCGGTAAAAGACCGGATCGATGTAATATTACATGGTTCTCCAACACTGTAACGTATTTTATCTGTGACATTGGTATAAATTGGCGCCAGGTTACCAATTTTCCACTTCCACTCCGACGAAGCTCTAACCCAGCCGGAGTAAGCTTATAGGCTCTATCAGACAGCACTGTGTTTGTTGTACTAGATACTGTGACGACGACAACGAGAGCAGTTAACACAGTCAGATGTGGAGGAAGCCAAAATGAAAGTAGCCCAACTAGGACCAATCCAGTGACCATGGTGAATATCTGCACTCTTATTTTGTGAGCCCGCGGCCACCTGGAAGTCCATTCTATCAGGACGTTCTCGGATGCGATAGCGGAAGACGCAACCCGATTACGAGCCGCTCGTATGGCGATCTCACCTGCCCCAGCTGCGACAATCCCGAGTAGGAACCCAGTCGCACCGACGAGACTTGACACGGGGATGGAAGCCGGGTCAATGAGATAGACAGCGACCACCTCGAGGACACTAAAATGGTAAGCCATTATTGGAACGAGTCCGAGAAGCGGGAAGAGCCAGGCTACCCAACCTGAGTTCAGCCAAGAGGCTATTTGTCCGTTGTCGGTTGTTAGGAATGCCGTCCCGGAACCGATAGTAATACCGATCGTTCCTAGAACGGCGAATGCAAGCACTTTGCTGCGCAAGCCCAAATACTCCACAGTGAACAGAGTAAGCGTCGGCGCAATCAGCGCGGCTACGTAGCTGCCGACGAGCACGCCGAATCGAGGACCCAATCCATCCGGTGAAACTACCGAGTTTTCTGTATTATATTTCATATTTAATTTTGATGTGAGGAGTATAAAGTATTTAGGCACGCTGAAAACTGAGTGTTGACCTCAGCGTGAAGGAGGGAGTTAAAGCGGTTTCTGACGAGTACTGTTACTGAAGACTCGCCGGCCCAAGGTCGCGGGCTGGCCGTCAGCCCGCGACCGGAGCGTACGCGTCGGGACGCCGATACGTTCGTCTCGATCTTCCACCGCCGCGCTACCTCTGCTTCTAGTTCGTGGCGAATCCAGCCACAGAACGTCTGGAATGTGAACTGTTCGGGCAGGTCGCGCCCACCCTTTCGCGGTCGGACGACGGCTGTAAACGGATGCTGAACACATCCAGACGCAGACTTTCTCATGATCAACTCGTCGATACGATTTAGCTGATTACGTCGGTTGGGAAGTACCAGTCTTAGCAGTCACAATGCTGTGAAGATACGATATCTGAATCAGTCCTCGCTGATCGGCCGTGTGTTACTCGCGGCCGATGCCGCGCTCCGGCCCGACGGGCTCGTTTTGCTGGGTCCCGCTTTGCTCTGTTTCGTCGGCGGTCTCGCGTGGCACCTCCTGACAGACGGCTGGTGTTCCGACGGGGGCCGGCCAGACAGGGCGCGGAAAACGCTTCCCGGACAGTCGGGCGGTACTGACTCGCGTTCCGGGGTTCTTTTCTCTCGGCCGGCCGTATCGCCTCGCGTGGAGTGTCACGTGTACTACGAGGGCGACGACGACCCCGAGAAGTGTACCGCGCGTCGCCTCGAGAAGTTCGATAAGGCGATCCTCCATCGGTCGATGGGGCAGGTTCCCTACGGGGTCGTGTTGAACCCCCACGCCGAGCAGGCGCTCTCACCGGCCGATCTCGAGGAGGGACTGGGGACGCTGGTGGCCCTCGATTGCTCCTGGGAGTCCGCCGAGGAAGCGTCGTTTCAGATGCGCGGAGTCCACCGAGCGCTCCCCTTTCTCGTCGCCGCGAACCCGATCAACTACGGCCGTCCGTTCCGGTTGACCACCGTCGAGGCGCTCGCCGGTGCATGTTGCATCTTCGACGAGTGGGAGCGAGCCGAGGACTTACTTGAGCCGTTCCGCTGGGGCGAGACCTTCCTGACGCTCAACGAGGAACCGCTGCGCCGGTACAGCGAGTGTGCGGACTCGAGCGAGGTCGTCGCAGTTCAGGAGGACTATCTGGCCGATGAGGAAGACGAGGAAGTCGAGGAAGTCGAGTAACGGTGGAGGGGCGGGTCGTCTATGGACGGATCCGCTACTCGTCTGACGCGACGGCGCGGCGCGCGAGCCACGACTCGTAGCCGGCGTAGCCGAGCGCGATGACGGCGAACGTGACGAGGAGCACGATGGGATAGACCGCACGCCCGCCGCCCGTTCGCCACGTCCGGGCGACGAGGACGGCGAGCCCGATCGCGATCGCGAGGAACCCGATTCCGATAGTCGCCAGGACGATCCGCATCGGCCGCGTCGTCCCCGGCGATTTCGGCTCCGCGGTCGGGGTCGCTGCGAGCCCCCGCTCGAGGGCCCGATCGAACGTCTCGGCGTGTCGATTCGGGACCGGGACGAACAGCGGCGGGCCGTGAACCCGGCGGACGACGACGACCTGCCAGCGCGACAGCGGACCCAGCGACAGCCGCCGGACGCCGGTCACGTTCTCGAGGTCTACGACTAACTCGCCGCCGAACTGTGCGTCGTCGCCGAGCGTCAGCCGCCGCTCGTCGGGCTCGAGGGCGACCGCTGTCGCGAGCGGACTGACGAGGACGACCGACAGTACGACGACGGCGAACAGTAGGGCCAGTAGTTCGGGCGCGACGGCTATCGAGGCCGCGATGAGGATCGCGCCGACGACCGTCGCAATGGACACGTCCCGTTTCGTGAGCCGGGACGTACCCGCGTACTGTACGAACCATTTCGACCCGCTAGACCCGTACCTCTCGAGCGCCCACCAGTAGAGCAGCGACGCCGGCCCACCGACGAGCGCGAAGACTAGGATCGCTGCCAGCGTCGACTCGTCGAACGCCCCGTGCGCGGCCAGCGTCACGCCGCTCAGCACCACCACGAGGCCCAGCCCGCCGCCGAGCCCGTACGGTGCGTACGTCGCGATCCGAGAGAGCCGGCTGTTGTGCGGCCCGAACGTCCACGCGAGCGGATCGGTCGCCATCAGTGGACCGTACGCGTCGCCCGCTCCTAAGTGTTCGTTCTACGACGTGTCTCGGAAGGGCGCTCTCGGCGGTCGGACCATAGCGATTAAATGCACCACGGGCAAAGGGCGGGTATGGCCAGTTTCGACGCAGCTGAGAAACGGATGCTCGAGAAGATGATCTGTATGCGCTGTAACGCTCGCAACTCCAAGCGAGCCAACCGCTGCCGGAAGTGCGGATACAAGAAGCTTCGTCCCAAGGCGAAGGAAGCGCGCGCCGCGTAATCGACGTTGGCGGATCGGCCGTTCCGATCCGTTTTCTTTCGGTCGCTATTTCGGAGTGGCGACGCTGTCGTGTCGGCGAGCAGGAACTGGGTCGCTACTCGTCGGAACGCGTGAGCTGGGTCACTGCTCGTCCGGATACTTCGGTTCTCGCTTCTCGGCTCGCTCGAGCGCCGTCGTCACTACGTCGCGGACGTCGCCGTGGAAGACGCCGCCGTGGCCCGCGTACATGTGTTCGGTGCCCTCGGGCATGCGCTCGAGTAGGTCCTCGATGCTCTCGATGAGTCGCTCGCGGGACTGGCCGGCCATGTCGGTCCGGCCGAAGCTGCCGTAGTCGAAGGCCCCGTCGTCGTGGACGACGACGTCGCCGGAGAACAGCGACGAGTCGGAGACGAACGACACGTGGTCGTCGGCGTGACCCGGCGTGTAGACGACATCGAACTCCTCGTCGCCGATCCGGACCGCGTCTCCGTCGCCGATCGCCTGCGTCCGCGTCGGATGATCGTCGTAGGCGTACACCTCGGGAGCGAAGGCGTCGCAGACGGCCTCGAGCTGGGCGACGTGATCGCCGTGCTGGTGGGTCATGACAACCGCCTCGAGCTCGTCGGTGTGACTCCTGATCTCGTCGACGACGCCCTCCCACGCGCCGGCGTCGACCAGCGTCGCCGTTCCGTCCTCGCCGACGGCGAGGAACGCGTTGCAGGTGAACGTCTCCGCATCCTCGGTGACGTGGTGGACTTCCATACGCGGACAGTGGACGGCCGGCGGCAAAAACGGTCCCCTCGCCGGCGGGACGGTGATATCGCCCCGCACCCCATATGGCGGATTTTTTATATAGTATCCAAGGACCGTCCGTTCCAGCGGCGCTCCCGGACGCGTCGACTGGTTGGGGAACCGTAATAAACTGGTAACCACTGAGTTTTTCAATCGGAACCCCGTAGGGAACACTGTATGGGATTCGGGAGCTACGACGAATCCGAGCAACAGGAAGTCGACGCTGATTTTGACGACGATGATGCGGTCAAGTCGGGAGAGAACAGCCACGAAGGAACCATCGAGTTCGAAAACGGTGCGTCGAGCGACGAGTTACTCGACCGGCTCAAAGAGATCAAAGACGAGAGCGACTGACGGATGAAGGCCGGGGTACGGGCGCTGGGCATCGCCGAATCGTACCGCGGCGACCGCGACTGCGATCGGACCCGGAGTACGCTCGCCGGTGCCGTCGTTCGTGCCGACCGCGTCTGCGACGGACTCGCGTACGGCACTTGTCGCGTCGGCGGCACTGACGGAACCGACGCCGTCATCGAGGTCATCGAGGAACTCGATCGTCCGGACGCCCGGTACGTTCTGCTCGGCGCTATCGCCCCCGCGTGGTACAACATCCTCGCACTTTCTCGAATTCGAGAGGCAGTCGACCGGCCGGTCATCGCCGTCACGTTCGAGGCCAGCGACGGCCTCGAGACCGGCCTCCGAGACGCGTTTTCCGGCCCCGAACTCGAGGCACGGCTCGCGGTCTACCGAGCGCTGCCGGACCGACGCGAACTGTCTGTGGGTGACGAGACCGTCTACGTCAGGCACGTCGGCCTCGAGCCCGCTAAGGCCGACGACGTCGTCCGGGCGTTCACGCCCGAGGGCGGCCGTCCGGAACCGATCAGGATCGCGCGGATGGCGGCTCGAGCGGCGGACTCGTACGCTCGGTCGTTCGAATGACCCGCTCCGGAGGCCGAGGAGATCACGACCGGCGGCCGCGTCCCGAAAGACGTAGGAGGCGACCGACTGAGCCACCTGTATGGGAGAGATGGAGGACCTCTGTGTCACGGAGTGTACGCGCTGTCCGGCGCTCGTCGACTCTCGCAGTCGGATCGTCAACGGCGGCGGTCCCGAGGACGCCGACCTCTTGTTCGTCGGCGAAGGCCCCGGGGCCAACGAGGACGAGCAGGGCGAGCCGTTCGTCGGTCGAAGTGGCACCGTTCTGGACGACGGTCTTCGGGACGTCGGTCTCGAGCGCGGCGATGTCCGTATCACCAACTGCGTGCGCTGTCGGCCCCCCGAAAACCGCGATCCGAAAAAGGACGAACTCGCGAACTGTCGCGGCTACCTCGAGCAGGAAATCTCCGCCCTCGATCCGGAGGTAATCGTCACGCTGGGGAAGGTGCCAAGCGAACACTTGCTCGAGCGGTCGGTCGCGGTGACCACGGAGGCGGGCGACCTCGAGGAGATCCGGATCGACGGCGAGCCGCGTCGACTCCTGATCTGCGTGCATCCGGCGGCGACGCTGTACGATCGCAGTCAGGAGGAGACCTTCGAGAACGCCCTGCAGCGGGCGGCCGACCTCGCGGGCGTCGCGGACAGCGAGGGCGGGCAGTCGCGACTCGACGGGTTTTGAACGACCGGGCGTGACCCTGTCGGTGACGTCGGCGACTACTCGCCGAGAGGGTTGCGTCGGCGAGTATCTGGACGGAAGCGAGAGATTTCAACGAACGTATTAGTATCGCCTGTCAAGAACTGGGGCGCATGTCCCCCGGCTCCGAATTCGGGCCCGCTGATCCCGCGTGGCGGTACGGCGCGTACCTGTTTCCGATCGCACCGCTCTCGACGCTGACCTCCAACGCTGCGCTCCGTCTCTTCGTCCAGACTGCTGACACAGAGTCTCTCGGCGTCGGACTGGCCTCCTTCGTCGTGACCGTCCTCGCCGGCTGGCTGTCGTACCTGTTCGCCGTTGTCGTGGCGGTCGCGTTAGTCATGGACGCGCTCGGGCTGCGAGAACATCCGGCGTGGAATCCGAATCCGTGGCTCGCGGGCGGGCTCGGACTCAGTCACTTCGCCGGAGCGGTCCTGGCGGTTCCGTACCTGCTCTCGGTCCCGGCGATCGGGTACTACGTGTACCGGCGACGGCAGCGTCTCGGCGGTCGCGACGGCGATGAGGGCGGCGGGACGGCCGAGCCCGCGAGCGATTGACCGAAACTCGAGTAGCAGCCGGTTGCCCGAAGGGTAATTCACTTCAACGCGCCGCTCCGAGTACGCGTATGAGCACCGTTTCGTCTCCACAGGAGCAGTCTCTCGCTTCCGTCGTCATCGTCGACTACGGGCTCGGGAACCTCCGCAGCGTTACTCGCGGTCTCGAGCGCGCGGGTGCCGACGTCGAGATCACCGACGATCCCGCGGCCTTCGCCGCGGCCGACGGCGTCGTCCTCCCCGGCGTCGGCGCGTTTCGGGAAGGCGTCGAGAACGCCGACCCGCTCCGCGAGGACCTCCTCGAGGTGGCCGAGAGCGGCACCCCTCTGTTCGGGATCTGTCTCGGCATGCAGATGCTGCTCACGACCAGCGAGGAGGGTGACAACGACGGTGAGTCGGCCGTCCAGGGCCTGGATCTGATCCCCGGAACGAACGTCCGGTTCGCCGAGGGCCAGAAGGTTCCGCACATGGGTTGGAACGAACTCCACGTCCAGCGTGACCACCCGCTCGTAGAGGGGGTTGACGGCAACTACGCCTACTTCGTCCACTCCTACTACGCGGCTCCGGACGACGAGGACGCGACGGTCGCGACGACGGACTACGAGCGCGAGTTCCCCTCGATCGTAGCCAACGATGAGGGAACCGTCTTCGGAACGCAGTTCCACCCCGAGAAGAGCGGTGAGACGGGACTACAAATCCTGCGGAACTTCGTCGAGATCTGCGCCGACGAGTAGTCACACGGGACCGCTGGGTCCGCACGAGACCGCTAGGTCTCCGGTCTCCGGTCGCTGTTTGCTTCCGATATTGCTGTTCGCTTCTCAGTTACTCAGGCGTCACTCAGTTACTCAGACGTCAGTGCTTCAGTTGATGGATGTAGAGACACACCCCGCGGTGCCGCTGTATAGGTCTACGAGATGGCTGCTACCCCGAGGAATCACTGGGTCCCATTCTCAGTAACTGTTCGATAGCGGTTACCCCCGATTTGAGGGTCGGCGAGGATCACCAATACTAAATACTAATACTGTGCTATAGTTCATTGAGTTAATTGGACGAGAATGCGTCAAATCGGTATTGGACGCGGCTCTGTCGCTCGAGTCGAACGACACCCCTCGTTTCGGGATAGCAACTGTAATCCTTGACCCTGCCGTGACGATACCTGTTGATTCAGTTGCTGCGTTACCGATGTTCCTGATTCAGTTGCTGCGTTACCGCTGTTCTGCAGTGATCCCGTTGCCGACGCTGTTCCGGCCCGGTCGCGTGCCATTGATCGCCAATTTTGTCGCGTGCTATTGGTAGTCAATCCCGTTGCGTACTATCGATAGCGAATTTCGTCGCGTGCCATCGATCGTGCTGTGAATCTCCCCACCCGACCCCCGCTTCGAGTCGACGGACACCGCCACATCGTTACAGCGGCACCGCGGGGTGTGTGTCTCCGCATACAGCGGCACCGAGGGGTGGAAACCGGCTGACTCACGCGCGATGGAAACTCTTTTCATCCGATACAGCGGAACTTCGGTACCCGTTCAGTCCATCGAACTGGACCCACCGCTGCCGGAGACGGCCGTCTGACCCAGCCTATACCGTTGCTGACTCACCGCTTGCCGGGTAGTTTCCGTCGTCGCGTAGGCATCTCGCCATACAGCGGCACTCCGGGGTCCGCCAACGCGTGACGCAGTGAACTACGGCGGCTATACAGCGGCACCGAGGGGTGTGGTCCCACCCATACAGCGGCACTCCGGGGTTCCCGATGCGCGCGACGGTCTCAATCAATACAGGCGCGATCCCTCGGCAACGGGACAGCACGACCGGACCGTTCATACAGCGGAATCGAGGGGTATGAAACCGCTTATACAGCGGCACCCTGGGGTGTATTTCTCCTCACTCAGGCACTCAAACCGGAAAATCTCGAGTATACAGCGGCACTCCGGTTCCGAACGATTAAGTACCCGACCCCGAAAGTACCCGGTATCTGAATGCCGGATTCGATGGACTACTTCGGAAGCGAGAACGAGATCTTTCGGAACAAGGAGCTACTGCAGGTCTCGCATCTCCCCGACGGCGATCGGATCATCGGCCGCGAGGACGAGCTGACGAACCTCGCGAACGCGATCAAACCCGCGACGCGAGGGAACACGCCGAACAACGTCCTCGTCTACGGGAAGACAGGAACTGGGAAGTCCCTCTGCTCGAAGTTCATCACGAATCAGGCGATCGACCGCGCCGAGGGCAACGACGTCTCGATCGGCGTCGCGTACGTCGACTGCCTGCAGGAGTCGACCGAGACCCAGGCCGTCCAATCCGCCGGCCACCAGCTCAACGACCAGTCCAAGACGGACGTCTCGATTCCTCATTCGGGGCTGAGCACGGCCGAGTACTACCGCCGCCTGTGGCACATCGTCGACAGTCGCTACGACGTCGCACTGATCATCTTGGACGAGGTCGACAAGATCGAGGACGACGACATCCTGATGCAGCTCTCGCGGGCCGTCGAATCCGGGAAACTCACCGAGAGCACCGTCGGCGTCATCGGTATCTCGAACAAGATCCGATACAAGGATTCGTTGGACGAGCGGATCAAATCGAGCCTCTGTGAGCGCGAGTACGTCTTCTCGCCGTACGATGCGACGCAGATTCGAGAGATCCTTCGCACTCGGGCCGACGCCTTCCACGAGGACGTCCTCGAGGACGGCGTCATCCCCCGCGTCGCGGCGCTGGCCGCCCGCGAACACGGCGACGCGCGGAAGGCGATCGACATCCTCCGTTTCGCCGGCGAGATCGCCGAGGAAACCGACCGAGAGCGGGTCACGGAGGCCTGCGTCGATCAGGCCCACGAGCGCGAGGAGACCAGCCGGCTGGCCGAACTCATCTCGAAGAGCCCCAGCCACGCGAAACTGGTTCTCGAGGCGATGGCGCTGTTGACCCAGCAGAAAGCGGAGGACAACGCGCCGGTGACGACCAACGAAGCCTACGACCTCTACAAGCGACTCTGTGATCGGGACGGCTCGGAGCACCTGAAACTGCGCCGGGTTCGGGACATCCTCTCGGAACTCGAGTTTCTCTCGATCATCGATCAGGAACGCAAGTGGGCCGGCAAGGGGAAGGGCAACTACATGGAGAACCGACTGATCGACGATCCCGACGTCATCATCGCAGCCTGTAACGAGTCCGATTAGTGCTACCGCGTCCGGTAGTGTCCTCGAGTTCGACTGTCATTCCAGCGAGAGCGACCAGGGTCCATCGGCGTCGATCGTCACATACCCGACGCCTTCGATATCGAACGTCGTTTCGCCGTCGAACTGACCGATTTCGTTGAAGACGGGTTCCGAGAAGAGGCCATCCTGCGGCAGAATTTCGACGATGAAGTTCTCTTCCCCCTCGTGGGTTCCACGAGCCTGGCCGAGTCCATCGAATCGGAACGGACCGTCCCACCCAGGTCTGTCACCCTCGAGTTCGACTGGCAGCGCGTCTGCGTCGTCCACTGCAGCGCGCGGCTGTTGGATCTCGATCTCCCAACTACCGTCCGCATCGATGTCTAGCAGATACGTCCCCTCCTCGGCGAGGACACCTGACGCCCCGTTGAAGTCGCCGATCGCGTTGACAAGTAGCTCCTCGAAGCCGTCATCTGTCGGAATCAACTCGACAATGAAGTTCGATTCCCCGTCGTGGACGGCTTCGGTGATCGTCACGCCGCCCTCGAGTTCGAACTCCTCAGTAACGCTCGTTCCCGAGCCGGTGAATCGAATTGGTTCGGGTTCCGATTCCGAGTCGGTATCGGTCTCCTGACCGACCGCAGCAATGCTCCCCGTTGATCCGACGATCGGCCCCATCAGTCCGAGACTGACGGCGAGATAGCGGCGGCGACGCATACGGACACACTCCGCCGAAGAGCTACTTCAAGTGCTCTCCATTCCGAGTCTGAGACTCTCCCCAGTTGAGACGTACGACAGTAGCACAGTACGCAGATGAGCAGACGAGCGAGTTCACGACGGAGTCAGAACCGCAAGAGTTCCGCTCGGCGGAGTTACAGGAGTTCGCGGACCTCTGAGTACCACATGTCGTGGTAATCGACGTGGCCGACCCGGCGAGCGATCGCGACCGCCAGCGAGTGCCAGCAGCGCTCGGTCGGGTCGTCGGCGTCCAAGTTGTACTCGCTGTCCTTGCAGGTACAGCCGCCGTCCTCCACGATGTACTCGTCGTCGTAGCCGACGACGATCGTGAAATCGCGGTAGGACTTCACGCGGTTTTCGCCCACTGCTTCGATGGCCCGAACCCCACGGTCGCCGTGGATCTCCGAGATCTGGCCGACGATCTCCGGCGTGAGCTCGCCGGCCTCCTCGAGAGCGGCCTGCCATCGCTCGACGGGGTTGGCCTCTGACACAACTGAAACTGTGTATCGAACTGTAAAATCGGTTTGGTTGTCCGTCGGGGCCGCTGTGATACAGACCGTGAATTCCGCGGCCGAAAACTCCTCGAAAACCAATTACCGCTTTCTTCCACTGTTGCGGTTGCTCAGCTGGGACCGCCGCGATAGCCGCCGTCTCTCGGAGGGAACTCGGCGGCACTATCGGCCGCTCGAGACCACACCGTTTTTCGCCCGCTACCGACGAGACGACGTATGCGCGTCACAGAGGGCGGGGTCGAACTCGAGGTCCCCGGCGAACAGACGGAGGGCATCGAGGAGGCGGTCTTCTACAACCCGCGACAGGAACTGAACCGGGATCTGACGATCGCGACGCTGCGGGCGTATCGCGAGCGCGAGGACCGCGCCACCTCGTATCTGGACGCGATGACCGCGAGCGGTATCCGCGGGGTTCGGGCCGCCGCCGACGGCTGGGACGTGACCTGCTGTGACGTCGACGAGGAGGCGGTCGACCTCGCGTGGGCGAACCTCGAGCGAAACGACTGCGACGGTGCGCGGGTCGAACACCGGAACGTCAACGCTCTCATGCACGACGAGCCGTTCGACGTGATCGATCTCGACCCCTACGGGACGCCGATGCCCTTCGCGGACGCCGCGTTCGCGAACTGTCGCGACCTCGTCTGCGTCACCGCGACGGACACCGCGCCGCTGTGCGGGGCCCACTTCAACAGCGGCGTCCGCTCGTACTCCGCGATCCCCCGAAACACGGACTATCACGCCGAGATGGGCGTTCGAATCCTCATCTCGGCGCTCGCGCGGAGCGCCGCCCGGTTCGACGTCGGTATCGAGCCGATCCTGACCCACGCGACCAGCCACTACGTCCGGACCTATCTCGAACTCGAGCACAAGCCCACCGCTTCGGACGCCGCGATCAACGAGTTAGGGCACCTCTACCACTGCGAAGACTGTCTCTACCGGGAGGCCGACCCCGGACTGATCGCCGACCCGCTCGAGAGGTGTCCGCACTGCGACGGCAATCGGATGCTCACCGCCGGTCCCGTCTGGCTCGGGACCGTCCAGGACCCGACGTTCATCGGCGCGGTTCGGGACGAAATTCCCTACACGTTCGACACTGCACCGGAGGCCCGCGAACTCTGTGACACGCTCGCGGCGGAACTCGACGAGCCGACCCACTACGACCAGCACAAGCTCTGTCGGAACTGGGGGCTGCCCGCGAACGCAATGGACGAGTTCCTGGCAGATCTGCGCGAGGCGGGGTATGCGGCCTCTCGAGCCCACTACGGAGGAACGACGTTCAAGACGGACGCGAGCGTGAGCGAGATCCGCGCGGCGACCGAGTCGAATCTCGGCTAATCGAGTGCCGCTACGCTACGTCAGCGTACAGGCGAACGAGCCCGCACTCGGGACAGCAGACGCCCTGCAACTTCGTCGTGTTCCGGAGGCCGATTTTCCCCAGCAGTCCGTCGCGTTTCCCCGTCGCGATGGACAGGCTCATCCCCTCAGTGTCGCGAACGGGGACCGATTCCATCGTCACGCCACAGTCCGGACAACGTCGTTGGTCCATACATTGCTGTCAATGTAACAACCGATAACGGTTGGGTTCGGTCGGCAGGGGACGGGACGGACCGGATCGGATCAGAGCCGTGCGACCGAGATCGACCCCATACGGCTGTTCGCCGATCGAAAGGAGCGGCTACGGCGCTTCGGTCGTGACTGGGTCGTAGACACCCTGACGAGCGCCGCAGTGTAAGACTTCGTTGTGGGCCTGTCCGACGAGACTACATATGGCGGCTCGCGTGGAAGGGTCGCGCGTGCTCGATCGCAAACGGGGATTGGCGGTGACGGGAGAGGCGCTTCGGCTCGCACGGACCGAACAGTTGACGCTGCTGGCGGCGGGCGTCGCGTTCTACGGGTTCATCTCGCTCGTGCCGCTCATGTTGCTCGCGCTCGGAATCGCCGCATCCATCGGCGGCGAGGCGCTCGCAGCGCGGCTCACGGCGGCAGCCAGCGACGTGCTCACGCCGGCGGCCCGGGAACTGCTCGCGGAGACGATCGTCGACGACACCGGTCGGCAGGGGGCGACCATCGTCGGTATTCTCGGGCTGCTGTGGGGCTCGAGTCGAGTGCTTCGCGGGCTCGATCGGGCGTTCTCGCAGGTGTACGGCACTGCGGGGGAGAAGTCGCTGCTCGACACCGTCTGGGACGCGACGATCGTGTCCATCGGCATCGCACTGGGGCTCGTGGTGGTCGGTCTCCTCGAGCTCGCGACCCGATTCGTTCCCGGATACGGGCTCTCGGTCGTCGGACAGCTGTTCGTCGTGCTCGGTCTGATCGCGACGTTTCTCCCGCTGTACGTCATCTTTCCGGACGCGAACGTCAGTCTCCGCGAGGCGGCACCGGGAACGATCGTCGCCGCTATCGGGTGGTACACGCTGAGTCAGAGCTTCTCGGTGTATACCGGTCTGGTCACCGGCTACGCGGTCTACGGCGCGCTCGGGGCCGTCTTTCTCGTCCTCGTCTGGCTGTACGTCGGCTCGATCATCCTCGTCTTCGGTGCGGTCCTCAATGCGGTCCTCGCCGACCGTGAAGTGGATCGGCAGCTACAAAGTCCCGGACATCGACAGATTCCGACAGAAGCGATGACCGACGACGCTACGGGTGCCGACGAGGGAGCCGCGGAGGACCGCGCGAGCGACCGTGCGACCGCGAGGAGCGCCAGCGCCCGGACGCGCGACCGCTCGAGCGACGCCGAAGTCCTCCGCGAGGAGATCGAGCGGCTTCGCGACCGCGTCGACGACTTCGAGGCCGACGTCGAGGACAGGACCGTTCGAAAAGAGTCGCTCGAGGGCGAACTCAAACGATACGTGCGGCGGCGGGTACGGCGCGGCCACGCCCAGGACTGGGGACCGTATCTCGTCTTGCTGTACGGGACGGCGATGTCGATCGCCGCGTTCTACTTCCTCGAGGGCGTCTGGGCGGTCCTCGCGATGCTCGTCGTCTGGACCTCGACGCTCGGCGTCTACGTCCTGATGGTGTTGTTCGGCTTCGGGATCTCCCTGCTGGGGATCCCCGGCCGGATCCGGAACCTGGTCGGCGAGCGACGCTCCTGAGGGACGCGGCTCGCGCTCGACGGTCCGACGGCTCTCTTGTCACCGACCTAGTTCCGCGTTCGAATCCCTGCTCATTCGCGAGACCGCTCTCGAATCGATATCCGGCTCGGGCGAGCACGATCGCGACGCCTACCGTTGTGCGGGGACGGTCTGCTGGACGAACCGGCGGACCCGATCCGTGTACGTCGCCGGCCGGTGGAGGTTGCAGATGTGGCCGACGCCCGCGAGCACTTCCACCCGGCCGTCCCGTGCAGCCTTGGCGTGGGCCTGTTCGCCGCGGCGCATGAGCTTGTCGTTCTCCCCGTTGAGGATCAGCGTCGAGCCGGGATAACTCGAGAGCTTCGCCCGGAAGTCCTCGCCCGCGATGTCCGGTGCCGCGTCGCCGAACTGCTTGGGATAGAACCCCGAGTCGATGATTTCCCGCTCGATGTCCGGCGGGAGCTCCCGGTTTCGCACCCAGCGGGCCGCGAGTTTCTCGCCGGCGCGCTTTCCGAGGTCCGGTTTGGTCAGGAGCCGCGTCAGTCCGCCGGTCAGCCGCGTGCCGAGTTGCATCGTGTTCACCGGGTTCACGCTGCTCCCTGACAGCACCAGCGAGTCGACCTGCTCGGGATGGCGGTAGGCGTACTCTGTCGCCGCGTAGCCGCCGAGCGAGAGCCCGACGAGCACCGCCGAGCCGTCGACGTGCGTCTCGAAAACCTCCTCGAGGACGTCGATCGCCGGCTCCATTCGGAACGGCTTGCCGGCCCGGGTGCCGTGACCCGGTAAATCGGGGGCGACGGTGTGATACTCTTCTGAGAGTTCGCGCGTTTGGGGCAACCACATCTTCCGGGTGAACATCGCGCCGTGGACGAACACGATCGACTGTGCGTCTGTCGGGCCGGCGACGTCGACGCCCTCGTCGCCGCCGGTCTCGCCTGTCCAGTTCATAGCCGTTGAACGTATCACGAGGACGGCCTTAGTAGCCTGCCCGGCGAGTCACGGCGGAGACGGCTACCACAAGGCGTTTCCGGCGCGGATCCCGAGACTCGTACCGTCGATGATCGCCTCGAGAGCGGACGTAGCGCGGCTGCGGACGGAGGCCGAGACGATCTTCACGCGGATCGACACCGTCACCGAGGCCCTCGAGCGAGCGCGCGACCGGCCGGGCGAGCACTGGGACGATCGAGAACTAGCGCTCGAGCTCGAGACCCCGACCGGCGACTCGATCGAGGTCACGCTGGACCTCGATCGGAGCGCCGCCGAGAACGCCCAGCAGCGGTACGAACGCGCCGGCGAACTCGCAGCGAAGCTCGACGAACGGGAAGCGGTCGCGGGCGAACTCGCCGCCGTGCCGCCGGAGCCGCTCGCCGTCCTGATTCTCGACCACCTCGAGACGGTCAGGACGGACGACTCGCGCTCGATGGCGGGCGCGCTGGACGCCGACCACGAGACGGTCGTCGACCTGTGCGCGGCGGTCGAACGGAGCGGCCTGCTCGCGGAGCGTCCCGCGGACGGTGACCGGACGCGTCCCGCCTATCGGCTCACCGACGACGGTGAGGGAATACTATCGTTTCTCGAGGAACGCGAGGGGAAGCGGCGGTTCCTCCGATGGATCGAGGGCACGGAACGCCTCGCTCGCCGCCTCTCGCGGGGCGGCCCGGACTACCCGCGGATGACCGCGAACGAACTCGGACTCGACCTCACGGCCGTTCGGCACCGCTACCGGGCGATGGAGGCCGTCGGACTCGTCACGACCTACGAGGGGTCGATCATCAAGGGAACCGAGCGGAAGCTCAAGCCGAAAGACGAGACCCACCGCAAGCATACGTACTACGTGACGACCGACGTCGCCGACCGGATTCTGCGGACGCTCGACGAGGAGTGAGCGATATCCGCCGTCTCGGTCCGGCTCGAGCAGATTGCTCGCGCCCGCTCTCGCGTGCCTATTCGTCCTCGCGGTCGTCGCTCTCGGTGTCGGAGCCGGCGTCCGTGAGCCGTTCCGTTTCGGGCCCGCCCTCGACCGACCGCGCGCCGTCCTCGGTCGTCGGGCCTCGATCGGTCGCCTCCGTCTCGCGCAGCGCGTCCGGATCCACTGCGGCATCGGTGCGGCTCGCCCCTTCGCCCGGTTCGACGGCCGCGTCCGTTCGCTGGGCGTCCTCGTCGACGTCGACCGCTGCGTCCGTCCGCTCGAGGTCCTCGTCGCGCCGGACCGAGAGCTCCGAATCGCGGTCCGCCAGTTCGGTCGGATCGACCGTCGCGCCTCGGCCCTGTTCTTCGATCTGGTCCATCTCCTCGGCCGCGTCCAGACCCTCGTCGTCCGCCATGTCCTCGGCGATTTCAGTCTCGTCGATCCCGCTCGTGCCGCCGACGGGCTCCGTCTCCGGCTCCCCGTCCGGCGACTCGTCGCGCTCGACGTTCGGTTCGGTCCCCGATTCGTCCCGGATCGGCAGCCCGCCCTCGAGTCGGACCGCGTCGTCGGTGATGTCCCGGATCGAGCCGCGATCGAGCGTGATCGTCTCCTCGGCTCCCTTCTCCCAGCCGAGCGAGGACTTGATCGACTCGACGACCGACGGATCGGGTCTGACGTGGGCGACGTCTCCGTCGACTACCGTGACGACGCCGACCGCCTCGCCGTTGTCGTTCTCGACGGGCTTGCCGAGATCGTCGTCGGTAAACGTGGCGCACATACCGTCGGCTACCGGCACTCGAAGCAAGCCCGTGGTGCCTGCAACGGCCGGGACGAGTCGGGCCGGTGACGAGCGTCGAACCCGGACGATACTCGGCTCGCTCCCACTCGAGCGGGAACGGGAGCCGACCGCGGGTCGATCGATCACTTCTGGCGGCCGTAGTGATCACTCCTGGGGGCCGTAGTCGGGACTGATGTCGTCGCGGAGGCGCGCTTCTGCCGAGAGCTGGTGGGCGTGGGTCCCCTCGAGTTTGCAGATCTCGGCCGCCCACGGCGCGATGCGGGCGGCGCCCGCTTCGGTCGCCTCCTGATGGGTGAGCGTCTTGAGATAGGTGTCGACCGTGATCCCGCCGCTGTAGCGGGCCACCTCGAGGGTCGGCAGGCTGTGGTTCGTGCCGACGGCCTTGTCGCCGAAGACGACCGGCGAGTGCTCGCCGAGGAACAGCGAACCGTAGTCGGTGAGGTCGTCGACGATCGAGCGGGGCTCGTCGATCATCACCTGCAGGTGTTCGATCGCGTAGTCGTTGACGACGTCGACGGCGGTGTCCATGTCGTCGGCGACGACGACCTCGCCGTTCTCCTCCCAGCACTCGCGGGCGACGTCCTCGGTGCGCAGGTCGTTGGCCTGCTCGTCGAGGGCCTCGACGGCCGCCTCGGCGACGTCACGGTCGGTCGAGACGAGGATCGGCCGCGAGTTGGGATCGTGTTCGGCCTGTGCGAGCAGGTCGGTCGCGACCAGTTCGGGGTCGGCCGTCTCGTCGGTGAGGATGAGCACCTCCGAGGGGCCGGCGAGGAAGTCGATGCCGACGTGGCCGAAGACCTGCCGCTTCGCTTCGGTGGTGAAGACGTTGCCGGGCCCCGTGATCTTCGCGACGCCGGGGACCGACTCGGTGCCGTAGGCCATCGCGCCGATGGCCTGCGCGCCGCCGATGCTGTAGATCTCGTCCGCGCCGGCTCGGTCCATGGCGTACAGTTGGGCCGGCTGGATGCTCCCGTCGTCCTGTGGCGGTGCGCAGGTGACGACCCGTTCGACGCCGGCGACTTTCGCGGGGACGATCGACATCGCGGGCGCGGCGACGAGCGGGTGGCGACCGCCGGGGACGTACGTGCCCGCCGACTCGACGGGAACGATGCGCTGACCGAGGCGCACGCCCTCCTCGAACTCCCGCTCGAAGCCCTCGATGTGGTCGCGTTGCTCCTCGTGGAACTCGCGGACGTTTTCGATCGTGTTGTCGATGGTCTCCGTCTCGGCGTCGGTCAGGTCCGCGGCCGCCGCCTCGATCTCCTCGTCGGCGACACGGAACTCGTCGACGTCCACGCCGTCGAACCGCTCGGTGAACTCGCGGACGGCGTCGTCGCCGCGGTCGTTCACCTCGCTGAGGATATCGTGGACCGCGTCCGTGACCTCCCGGTCGATCTCGATCGAAGCGCTCCCCGCCGCTTTCAGGTACTCGGTTGACTCTGCCATCTGTCCGGCCCGATCATCTATCTGACACTCTATAAAACACTGGGTCAGTTATCTCGGATTCAGCCGTAGAGAGGGGCCGTACCTCGATCGTCGGGGAGAGGAATTATTGTCAACCGCGAGAAACGGGGTTCGCATGCACGACGACCGAACGATCATCGTCACCGGTGCGAGCGGCGGTATCGGACGAACGATCGCGCTCCGATTGCTCGAGGAGGGGGCGAACGTCGCGCTGGCGGCGCGCAGCGATGGGATCGAGGAGACGGCGGCGATGGCGGACGCCGGGGATCGAGCGCTACCGGTCCGAACCGACGTGACCGACGAGTCGTCGGTCGAGAACCTGATCGAGCGGACGGAGGAGGCGTTCGACGGTCTCGACGGCGTCGTCAACAACGCCGGCATCGCCGGACCGACGGCTCCCGTCACCGACGTCGACGCCGACGACTGGGACCGGACGATGGCGGTCAACGCCAGAGGACCGTTCCTCGTCGCGAAACACGCCGCGGCGCTGCTGCGGGAGAGCGACCGCGCGAGTATCGTCACCATCTCCTCGATCAGCGGGAAGCGACCGCTCGCGGACCGGACGCCGTACGCGGCCTCGAAGATGGCGGTGATCGGGCTCACACGGACGCTCGCGTTCGAACTGGGCGACGACGATATCACGGTCAACGCCGTCTGTCCCGGCGCGACCGAGGGACCGCGCATCGAGCGCGTGATCGAGAACCAGGCCGAGCAGCGGGGGATTTCGTTCGACGAGGCGAAGCGGGACGTCTTCACCGACGACGCGGCGCTCGGGGGACTCGTCGAGGCCGAGGACGTCGCCGAAACCGTCTCGTTCCTGCTGGGCCCGAACGCGCGGCGGATCACCGCACAGGACGTCAACGTTGACGCCGGAACGGTCTGGTACTGACGCCGCGACGCCGCGTTCGCCGGTCCCCGCCGTGGGGCCCCTCCACACAGTTAAGTAAACCCGCCGAATACTCCTTCGGAACGATGTATCAGTCCGATTCAGTGTGGGACTTCGCGATCGCCGACGCGATCAAATTCGGTCGCGGTGCGGTCGACGAACTCGGGTCCGAACTCGAACAGCGCGGCGTCTCGAGTCTGCTCGTGATCACGGACGAACAGCTCCGGGACGCGGGAATCGTCGATACCGTCCTCGAGTCGGTCGCCGCCGAGACCGCGATCGACGTCTTCGACGGCGTCGAGCCCGATCCGGACGTCGACGTCTACGAGTCCGCGATCGAGACCGCGGCGGCGGTCGGTCCCGATGCGATCGTCGGCGTCGGCGGCGGGAGTTCGATGGACGTCGCGAAGGTCGCCGGCGCGCTCGTCGCCGCGGACGGCGACGTGCTCGACTACGTCGCGCCGCCGATCGGCGGCGGCGAATCGGTCCCCGACTCCGAGACGCTCGTCGCGGCGGTGCCGACGACCGCCGGAACCGGATCGGAGAGCTCGCCCGCGGCCGTGGTCTCGCTGCCGGACCGCGAACTCAAGGTCGGCATCTCGAGTCGCCACCTCTATCCCGAGCTGTCGATCGTCGATCCGCTGCTGGCCGTGTCGTTGCCGCCCGCGATCACCGCGTCCTCGGGAATGGACGCGCTCACGCACGCGATCGAGGCGTACACGACTCGCCGCTACGACGCGAAGGAAGCGCCGGAGACCGCCGCCGACCGCCCCGATTACGGCGGCCGGACGGCGATGACCGATCTCTACGCCGAGAAGGCGATCGAACTGATCGGCGGGAGTCTGCGTCGGGCGGTCAACAACGGCTCGGACGTCGAGGCTCGGCGCGATATGGCCCTCGGGAGCCTCCTCGCGGGGATCGCCTTTACGAACGCCGGGCTGGGCGCGACCCACGCGATGGCCTACCCCGTCGCCGGGGAGAACCACACGCCCCACGGCGTCACCGTCGCCGTGTTGCTGCCAGAAGTCATGCGATACAACGCGCCGACGGCGTTCGACCGCTACGGCCGCGTCGCCGAACTCCTCGGCGAACCCGTCGACGGGCTCGCCGACCGCGAGAAAGGTGAGCGCGCCGCCGCCGCCGTCGAACGGCTCTCGACCGACATCGGCATCCCGTCGGGACTCACCGATCTCGGCGTCGAGGACGCCGACGTCCCGCGGCTCGCCGAGAAGACCGAAGACATCCAGCGACTGCTGGTTGGGAACCCGCGGCGGGTCTCCCGGGACGACCTCGAGGAAATTTTCGGGAACGCCCTCTGAGATCGGCTGGCGCTGGGCCGTCTTCGAGCCGCTCGAGTACCATTGCGCCCGCGTTCTCGTAGCGCTCCGAGTACTGCAAAGAGAATCGCAGATCGAACTGCACGCCCACCGGCCCGAGCCGCCCCGTCAGTCGATCGGGAACCGAAGCAGCGCGCCGACGCCGTCGAACGCGTCGCGGAACCGGCTCCCGTCCGGGAAATCGTCCGGCACGACGACGGTCTCGCCGCCCTGTTCGGCCGTTCGGTCGCCCAACTCCTGGAGCTCGCCGCCCTCGAGACCCGTCGAGAGCAACAGCGTCTCGACCGCGTCGTACTCGAGGGCGTCGTCGACCTCGTCGACGCCGTACGCGACGGGCTCGTCGTCGTCTCGGACCGCCTCGAAGAACGCCCCGAGCGTCTCGCGGACGTCACCGCGGTCGCGCTCGTCGATCGCATCTTCGCCCTTCGCCGCGAGCTGTCGGAGGCCCTGTTCGGAGGCGTACTCGACGGGAAATTCGCCGACGAGGCGGTCCGCGAGCCGGTGGTCGAGGTCGGCCTCGTCGCGGAAGTCCTCGACGGTGCCCGTCGTCCCCCCGAGGAGGACGCCGTCGACCGGATCGTCGCCGAGGAACTCCATCTCGGCGCGCTCGGCGATCGCGTCGAAGAAGTCACGCTTCTGGCGTTCGCGGTCGCGCTCGAACCGCTCGGCCGACTGGCCACCGGCGCTGGATTTGCCCGGGACGTCGCTGTCGAGGGTCTCGATCGGTTCGACGCCCTCGTCGTCCAGCCGCCCCAGCGCGACCCCGCCGCGTTCGACGACGAGCAGTCCGTAGGTCGACTCGGGCTCCGTGACGTCCTCGAGGGGCTCGAGATCGAACTCGTTGCCGTGTTCGTACCTAAACTCCTCGATCGGAACGGGCAGGTCGTCGACGGTCGTCGCGACGAGGTCGCCGTCGACGACGCCGGCGTAGATCGCCAGCCCGCGCTCGGGGATCTCGTCGTACTCGTTCAGGCGGCTCCGGGTCTCCTCGAGGGCGTTCACGAGTGGCCGGGCCATGGACTGCTCGTCGAGTTGCGTCGCCTCGGCGTAGTCGGTCTCGACGGGTCGACGGGCCTCGCCGATCGATTCCTCGGACGGGACGGTCAGCGTGACGAGCACGTCTCGGTCGGCCGACGCCGTCGAGAGGCGGTCGAGTCGCTCGTGGAGTTCGTAGTTCGCGAGAGACATCTGCAATCAGTGCCCGCGGCTACGAGCGACCCGGGGTTGTATCCCCTGCCGGCGTGTTCAGCCGTCGTCGTTCGACCGTCTCCGGCGAGCGGGTTCAGTCTCCGCGCTCGAGTTGGTCGCCGCCGAACTCGTCGTCGCTCTGGATGCGGGAGGCCTGCGGGCCGTCCTGATCCTGATACTTCGAGCCGCGCTCGCTGCCGTAGGGTCGCTCCGCGGGCGTCTTGAGTTCCGTAAAGGTGAGCTGCGAGATCCGCATCCCGGGCGTGAGCGCGACCGGTGCGGAGCCGAGGTTCGACAGCTCGAGGGTGATCTGGCCCCGATAGCCGGGATCGCAGAGGCCGGCCGTCGCGTGGACGACGACGGCGAGCCGACCCAGCGAGGAGCGCCCCTCGACGTGGGCGATCAGGTCCGCCGGGATCTCGACGCGCTCGTGGGTCGTCCCCAGCACGAAGTCCCCGGGATGGAGGATGAAATCGTCGTCATCGTCGACGACGGTTTCAGTGACGTAATCGTCGACCTCGTCCTCGGAGTTCGGGTGAATACAGGGGATGTTCGTCCGCTGGAACTCGAGGAACTCCCGACCCAGTCGGAGATCGACGCTCGCGGGCTGGATCTGCAGTTCCGGGTCGTCTAACGGCTCGACGACGAGGTCGCCGGCCTCGAGGCGCTCGAGGATGTCCGCATCGGAGAGGATCATACGGAGTAGGAGCGAGTACGGGGCCCTAAATTCCTCGGTCCGCGGCCGGTTCCGGAACGCGGCCGCGACCCGGCCGCGCATCTCGAGGGTGTAGATGAGATACCAACCGTCACGCTCTGTCGAGCGGCCACGTCATCGGTACTAGCTGATAGTGATAAACGTCTGAAATGCCGCTCTCGAACGGCCTAATCCATTATAACGCCGCGCGACGAAGGCCGGGACATGGATGGGGAGCAGGAACGGTTCACCGGAGACACGAGGGTTCTGCATCAGCGAGCGGTCAGAATCCCGCTCCCGGACATGGCGGCCGAACGGGTGTTCCACGAGAACATGATGAACGTGGCCGCCGCCCGGGAGCGGAAGGCGGAGCTGCTCGCCGATCCCGGAGCGTCCGTACTGGACGCCTACGAAGCACAGATCGACCACGTTTCGGAAAGTTTCGAGCGACGGCTCCGACAGATCGCCGGCGAGGACTACGAAGAGGTCGCGATGGCGTACCACCGCGGCGAGCGCGACGACCGGATCGGGGCGCTCACCGCGTACTACTTCGAGGGAGCGTGGCGGGCACAGCAGCAGGCCACGATTACGGACATGCTGTACGCTCCGTTGGTCCTCCGCTACCCCGACAGTTTCACGATGAACATCCGCTTTGCCAGCGGCTACACGACGACGGAGTCGGTCCGCTACGAATCGCCGGAGCACTGCTCCGAGGAGCTCGACGACGACCACACCGAGACGTACTACGAGGAGAGTCTCTACTCCCAGAAACAGGCGGCGGAATACCTCAGGGAGACCGCGGAAATCATCCGCGAGGAGTTCCCCGACCCCGACGAAACGTCGTTCGAGGAGCGCAAATACGGCGGCGTCGTCTCGGCGAGCGGTCGTCGCGGCTCGGTCTTCTCGGCGATGCTCGAGCGCGTCGAACCCGATCCCGATCGGTTCGCGGAGTCGGTCGACGAGCCGACCCTCGTCGACGCGGGTCCGGAGGCGGAACGGACGGAACGGACGTTCATCCTCGATTGTGAAGTCATCCACTGACGCGGGTCGACCGGGATCGTCACTCGCGGAAACCGGATGCGCCCTCGAATACCGTTACGTGTTGGAGTCGTCAACGGTCAACCATCCGTCGTCCCTGATCGTAACGTCGTGTCCGTCGATGGTCACGTCTACGGCCAGGGTCTCGCCCGCGTTCGTCCGTTGAACGAGCCGATTGAGGGCCTCGAGATCGACGTAATCGAAGAGCGGATCGAGTTCGGTCACGTGGACGTCTTCTACTGCGGCTATCGTCACTGCGAGCGCGTGAGACGGTGATTCGTATTCAGTGTAATCGACGCGGATATTCCCACCTCCATCGGTGTCGCGTGGACTCATGGTTTCGTTTCGAACGATCCGTAGCCGGCCGAACGGGGAGGACCGCTCTCGGCCCTCGTCTCGGTTTCGTTACTCCCTCCAGATGAATGTTACCGTCCCACATGCAAAAAAGGCACTTTCACCCGGATAGTAACACGAATACCGCACCCCTCTGGGGGACGGAGACGAATTTCGTCGCGAACGCTGACCCGGTGCTGACCCATCGACCGACCGGTTCGTCCGCTGAAATCGGACGGGATTCGCCGAGAGGCACGGGAACCGCCCGTTGACCGACGGTCGACGGGATAGGTACGGCTAAAGGTTTCCCCGTTCTCGTCTCGGTCATGAAACAGGCCATCGTCGCCCGCACGGACATCGGTATGGGGACCGGAAAGCTCGCCGCACAGGTCGCCCACGCGTCGCTGTCGGCCTACGAGAAGGCCGACAGCCAGCTACAGAGCCAGTGGAAGCAGGGCGGTCAGAAAAAGGTCGTGCTGAAGGGCGACAGCGAACGCCAACTCCACGAACTCGCCGAGATCGCCGACCGCGAGGGGATTCCCAACGCCGTCATCCGCGACGCCGGCCACACCCAACTCGAGCCCGGAACCGTCACCGCGCTGGCCGTCGGGCCGGCGGCGGACGACCGCGTCGACAGCGTGACCGGCGAACTCTCGCTCTTCTGATAGCTAGGAATCGATCGGCGGTGGGGACGGCGACTCGAGTAAGAGACCGAAACCGACGGAGAGAACGGACTCGCTAGTCCGAGCGGTAGCCGCGCGGTTCCTCCCTGACCGGCGAATCCTCGTCGGAGAGCGGCGCGTCGGACGGGACGCTCGGGAGCAGCGAGCGAACGTCGATCGATTTGCTGCCGAGCACCGCGAAGCCGGCGAAGATCGTCAGGAAACCGGCGACGGCCAGCGCGTCGATCGTCTCGTCGAGCAACGCCCAGCCGCCGAGCGTCGAGACGACGGGCACGACGTAGAAGATCAGGTTCGCGCTGATCGCGCCGGTCTCGTCGAGCAGGCCGAAGTAGGCGATGTACGCGACGGCACCCGCGAAGACGCTGACGTACGCCAGTGCTAGGACCGCTTCGGTCGTCCACGTGATCGCGGCCGCCGACTCGCCGCCCGACCAGGCCAGCAGGTGACACAGCGCCGCAGCGAAGGGTAGCCCCCAGGCGACCCGGACCGTACTCGAGAGGTCGCTGTCGGCCCGGCGGATCAACACTGCGCCGAGCGCGGCGGCGATCGCGCCGACGAACAGGATCCCCTTGCCGACGGCTCCGCCCAGCAGGTTCGCGGGATCGGGGCTGACGACGAGTCCGACGCCGACGAGTCCCAGCAGCAGTCCGGCAGCGCCCCGCGGGGAGAGGCGCTCGTCGGAGAGCAACACCGCGGCGAACACCGGCGTCATGATGGGATTGAGACTATAGATGATCGAGGCGACAGCGCTGGTGACGTACTGCTGGCCGACGAACAACAGCGCGTTCGTCAGGCCGATCGCGAGCACGCCGGTCGCGAGGATGCCCGCGACGTCGCCGCGAGTCCGGGGAATCAACTCCGCTCGCGAGGAGGTCAGGCCGACGTACGCCAGCATGAGGACGGCCGCGACGTCGAACCGGAGGGCGACGAACAGCAGCGGCGGGAAGTACGCGAGTCCGGCCTTCGCGGCGACGAACGTGCCGCCGAAGAACAGACTCGAGAGGGCGAAGAAAACGGCAGTGCGGCGGGACACCATTATGCCGTCACCCCCGTCGAAACCGTCTGCGTCGAACCGATATCGGTCGACGCGTGAATAGCGAAAATCATCGTACTCACACGTACGAGCTACGGGTTTATAGTTTCGTTCAGAAAATATTTCACGGGAAGATAGTGCGACGAGGCGAGAAAGAGCCGGCACACGCAATATACTTTCAGACCCTGCAACAGTTTCACGGTGCGAAACCTGTTTATCACCAGGGACACGAGAGTCAGTATGGAATCTGCGCTCGAGGAAATCGAGTTCCTCGCGCTCTCGTCGAACCGCGTCGAGGTGCTCAGGCTACTCGCGGAGGGCCGGCGCACGCGCACCGAGTTGGCGGACGAGACCGGTGCCTCGCAGGCGACCCTGGGACGGATTCTCGGGGACTTCGAGGATCGATCGTGGATCAGACACGACGGCAGCGAGTACGTCGCGACCGCCACCGGCCGACTGGTTGCGGAGGGATTCACCGACCTTCAGGAAATCCTCGAGACCGAGGACAGGCTCCGCGAGATCGTGGACTACCTGCCCACGCACGCGATGGACTTCGATCTCCGGCGGCTCGCGGACGCGACGATCACCGTTCCGAGCGCGACGCGACCCAACGCGCCCCTCGGACGGTTGCTCGGCTTCCTCCGGGAGGCCGACGAGGTCCGGGCGTTCTCCCACACGTTCAACGAACAGACGCTGCGGGTCGTTCGCGAGCGAGCCACCGCCGGCGACCAGCGGTTCAAGGGAGTCTTCGGCCGGAGCGCGATCGACGCGCTCGCCGACGAGTCCGAACTCCGAGAGCAACTCGAGGCGCTGCTCGCGGCCGAGGACGTCGAGATCAGGGTCCGCGAAGAGGGCGTCCCGATCGCGATAATGATCGTCGACGAGGTCGTCTACCTCCTCTTGCGCGACGAGAACGGGGTCCTGCGGGCCTCCGTCGATACCGACGACGACGCGGTGCGGGCGTGGGCCGAGGACTCGCTCGATCACTACTGGCGGACGGCGACGCCCCTCGAGTCCGAGACGCTGTCCGAGTAAGTATCGACCGCGCGGCTGGACGCCGCTCCCCGACTGACGCCGCTCGCGGCTCTACGCCGCTGCGGGCTCGAGCGGCCCCGGTTCGGCGGCGATAGACTCGAGTTCCGGCGCGGGCCGCGCGCGGTCGGGGAATTCCGACCCGATGACGATCGACGCGGGTTCCGGTTGCGTCTCCTCCTCGCCCGTCTGCTCGATGACGTACTCCTGACCGACCGTCGACGCCTGCAGATTGTCGACGGGCGCGTAATCTTCGGTCAGGGTCGGTACGTCGTCGGTGTTTGGCTCGTCGAGCGACGCGTTGATCTCGTCGCTCAGATCGATCCCCAGCTCGCGCTCGTCGTTTCGTTCGGCGAGTTCGGCCGCGGTGAAGTCGGTGTCTTCCTTCGTCGCGACGACCTCGATGTTCTGTACCGAGTCCCAGTTCGACGTGCGGTAGCTGTACGTCGACGCGAAGGCCTCGTCGATGGTCTTGTACTGCGCGCGATAGAAGTCCGAGCCGGCACCGCTGGGCGCGGAGATGACGTTCGCGAGGAAGACCCCGTCGTCGGTCAGCCGGTCCTCGGCCAGTTCCATGAATTCGAGTTGGGTCAGGTGAATCGGGACCTGATCCTTCTGGTAGGCGTCCAGCACGATCACGTCGTAGTTCTTGTCGGTCTCTCGGAGGAACCGCTTGCCGTCTTCCGTGTGGACGGTCAGGTTCTCGCTCTCCTCGAGGCCGAAGTACTCCTCGGCGGTCCGGGAGACCTCGGGATCGAGTTCGGCGACGTCGACGTCGACGTCGTACGTCCGCTCGTAGTCCTTCGGCCCGGTGTACCCGCCCCCGCCGATGAACAGGACGTTCTCGACCTCGGCAGGGTCGTCGACCATCAGCATGGGCATGTGGAAATAGCGCGTGTACTCGAAGACGTGTCGGTCGGGATCCTCGAGGTCCATCGCGCTGTGACGGGCCCCGTCTAGGTACAGCGTTCGAGTATCGCCGTCGTCGATGACCTCGAGTTCCTGGTAGGCCGTCTGCGTCTCGTAGACGACGTCGCCGCGGTGGTCGAACGCCACGGGACCGATGCCGGCCGCGACGACGAGCAACAGTGCGACGGCGATGCTCGCGACCGCCGGCTTCGGCGTGAGAGCGGGGAGCGTGAGCGCGAACGCGGTGCCGACGAGGATGAATCCGAACAGGAGGCCGATCGCGTCGATACCCAGCGCTGGGATGAGGAAGTACGTCGTCGCGCCCGCGCCGACGATGCTGCCGATCGTCCCCAGCGCGTAGACGTGGCCCGACGCCTCACCGGTCCCCTCTTTCTGCGAGAGTTCGGCCGAGTACGGACTGATAAATCCCAGCAGGTAGGTCGGCGGCCCGAAGAGGATGATCGCGGCCGGCAGCGAGGCGAATCGCGGCGGGAGCGGGAGCACCGATGCCGAGAGCAACAACTGATCGCGCGCGTAGATGATGATCGCGACGTAGCCAGCGGTTCCCAGTAGGAGCCAGATCAGTCGCCGGGTGGACGCGCTCTCCGCCTGTTTGCCGCCCTGCCAGTAGCCGAGGCTGAGGGCGGTGAGGGAGACGGTGATGATGCTCCCCCAGGTGTAGATGCTACTGCCGAACTGGGGTTCGATGATTCGGCCGGCGAGAATCTCCAGCCCCATGCTGATGATACCGGAGACGAACACCGCGACGTCGGGTTTGGTCGGCCGGTAGGCGGACGGCTGCCGCACACTCATTATCGGATCAGTAGTGAGCCGCCGACGAGAACCTGTCGCCTCACCACGGTCGTCGCCGCTACTCGCGTCGCCCCGCCGGTGACGCCTTCGGCCGCCGATGACGCGTGTCTGGAGAGAAAGCGGGCGCGTCCCGTGCGGAGTCGATACGATCGCGTTCGATTCCACCGGTACGACGGTTTTTATGGTGATTCGGTGGGACGGAACCGATATGCGCGAGGTATCGGTCTCTCGAGTCGTCGACGTCTCTTCGGCCGAGCTATCGGCATGGCTCGAGCCGGCGGCGATCGTCGAAGCCGAGGGAAGCTTTTCGGTCGAGACCGTCGACGACGAGGACGACGCGACGATCGTCGTCGCCAGCGGCCCCGGTATCCGGTTGCCGCTGCGATTCGAGGACCGCGAGGACGCGATCTACTACACGCAGGAGGGCGAACACGGCCCCTTCTCGGAGATGGAGACGTGGCTCGAGACCGAGTCCGTCGACGCCGAGCGAACCCGAGTGACGATCCGATCGGCGGTCGGACTCGCCGCCCCGCTGCCGTTTGGCGACCGGATCGCCGCCTGGAAGCGACGGGGAGAGCTCGAGGGTATCCTCGAGACGATCGAAACCGAACTCGCTTGAGGACGACGGGAAGCGGGGTTCGCGGCGACTGCGCCGTCGTCTGCGACTCGTTCTTCGCTCTCGGTCCCCCGCTCTCGAGCGACTGGACCGGGGGAAGTCGGTTCGACTGTCCGCTCCGATCGGCGGGAGTGGTTAACGAAACAGAATGTAATGAAAACCTACTTATATGGGTGGGAAGAAATACGACTCGTATGCCACAGTGTCCCCGCCGTACCCTCCTCGGCAGCATCGGCACGACGATGACCATTGCACTGGCAGGAAACGCCGTCAGTGCGACGGACACGGCTGCCCAGTCCGGTGACGACGCCGAGTCGGAATCCGTAGATAGCCTCCTCGAGTATCTCCCGGCCTCGGCTCACTCGGACTCGCTGATGGCGAGAGTGATCGACTTCGAGCGCCGACGAAAGGCAAACGAACCCTATCAGCCCCGCCCCACCACCGGACGGCTCCGGATCGACGCCGAGTCCATCTCGAAACAGGCTACCATCTATACGACTGGAGACGGATATTCCTCGCCGCTCACTGTCCTCACCGGTGATTTCGACCTCGAGAGCGAGGGCGAAACGCGCGAGACCGACGGCGGTGTCGAGTACGAACGCTACGAGACCGACGAGATGGTCGCCGCCGTCACCGATACGGTCGCCGTGCTCGCCGAAGATACCGAGACGATCGCTGATTCCCTCGCCGCGAATGCGGGCGAAGCCGAGCGGCTGCTGGACGCCGACCCCCTGCTCGAGGAGGCCTTCGACCTCTTCGAGGGAGAGCATGCCGGCTACAACGTCCAGATCGGTAACGACTATCAACCGCCGAACGCCAGCGACGAGGTTTCCGTCAAATACATCGCTCAAGCGCTAACCGTGCTCGATCCGGATACGATCGAGATGAACAACGCGATCGCCTTCGAGGACGCGTCCAACGTCACCGACGAACTGGTCGAATCGCTCAAGGGCGAACTGTCGTACATGGCGACGACGGGCGATCCCACGGTCGAGGTCGACGGCTCCCTCGTGACCGTCACCGTCGAGCGTGACCTCGCGGCCGAGCGAAAGGTCCGCGAACACGATAGTCCGGGACATCTCCGGCCCGAGCGAGACGTCGACCTCGACGACGACGTTCTCGAGATCGAGATCGGCCGCGGCGATCCGACCCCGATCGAGGACCTCACGCTCGAAGTCGGCGGCGAGGAGTACGACCGCGACATCTGGGCCGACGGTCACGGCACCCTCGAGGAAGGCGATACGATCGTCATCGACATGGACGACGTCGAGCCGAACCTGTCGATCCGGCTCCGTCACGACCACGAACTCGGCGGGAGCTCGAGCGGGACGACGATCCTCAGTCACTTCCAGTTCGAGTACGACTACGACGTCGACGCCGGGACGCTCACCGTCGAGTACGCGGACGAATTCCCGCTCGACGGCGAGCAGGTCTCCATCGTCGTCTACGACGAACGGCCGGCGTACCGACCCCGCGAGGACGGTCCCGAGCCGCGAACGACCGTCCAGCCGTGGTCCGGAACGATGAGTACGGGAGACGAGGCGACCGTTGAGGATATCCGCCCCGGTGACACCGTCCTCGTCTGCTGGGACGGAACGACTCACCAGGACAGTATCGGACACTTCCGCGCCCGACCGCCGGGTGCCGTTGACTTCGACTACGACTTCGAGAGCGAGACGCTCTCTGCGACGCTCCGATTCGAGGACGAGAGCGAACGCCCGGCCGACGAGTACGAACTGCTGATCGACGACGAGCCGGCCGACACGCAGTGGGCCGACGAGGCGGAGACCGTCTCTTCGGGGGCGACGATCGAGGTCGACGACGTCGAGGTCGGTGCGAACGTCACCGTCGTCTGGGGCGAGGACGACGTCCGCGTCGGCGGGACCCATCCGCGACCGCGGGTCCAACTCGAGTTCGACGAGGACGAGGGGACGATCGAACACGTCGGCGGCGATTCGGTTCCCGCGTCGGAACTCACGCTGCATGTCCGGGGAGCCGGAGAATCCACCGAGATCGATCTCGACGAGGAGATCGACGGCGAGTTCGCGGAGGGAGATACCGTCTCCGTCGACGCCGACGAGATCGGGTACGCGACGCTCCGGTACGGCGACGTCCGGTCGATCGGCTACGTTCATCCGTCACGGGACTAATGGAGACCTCGGTTTCGACCCCGATCGGCCGCCCGACTGCGCCGGACGATGACATGCCGTTCGGATCGATACCGAGCTGTCGACGTCTCGCAAACTGATGCTTCTCCGTATTTGTGCGCGACCCGACGGATCGCAGAGAGCGGATTCGGTGTTTCGTCGTCGAGAATCACGTGATATGCGACGATAGTACCGCTCCACGCGCTTCCTCAGTACAACTCGAGCGGCAACGAGCGGACGGTCCCGCGAGGGAACGACCGACCCGCCCGTCGATCAGTTCGTCGTAATTACTTCGATCACGTCTCGAGACTCGACTTCGTAGTCCTTGCCCAGTTGACGGTTCGTTCGGCAGTCGATTGCGTGGAGGAAGCCGTCGCCAATGTCGGAGTGGAGACTGTAGGCGAAGTCCTCCGCGGTCGAGTTCGGCGGAATCAGGTAACAGTCCGGCAGCACTTCGCCCCGCTCGTTCCCCAACCCGTTCGCACCGCCGGGGAACACCGGTGTGACGCCGAGCACGTCGAAGAGCGCCGTCTCGAGGGCCGCCTGAACGCCCGTCGCGCCGAACTCGTCGAGGAAGTCGCGAATCTGTTCTAAGCCCTGTTCCTGCTCGCCCGAGACGTCGTCTACGATTTCGAACTCAGCGTCGCCGGGCCGATAGTCGACGACACCGGCCTGGTCGGCCGACTTGAGGGCCTTCTCGGCGTGGGCGCTGCAGGGGACGATCGTCAGGTGATCGTAGTCGGGATCGCTGGTAATCTCCTCGTAGTTTTCCTGTGCCTCGGGCGTGTCCATCTTGTTCGCCGCGATGACCATCGGCTTGGTCTCTTTCCGGATCTCGCGGGCGAGCGCGAGCTGGTCGTCCTCGTCCCACGCGGCGGGATCGAAGCCGACGTCGACGCGTCGGATGAGTCGTTTGATCTCGTCCTCGGTCGTCTTGAACGCGCTCATCTGTTCGGCGAGCTCTTCCTCGATAGCGTCGTCCTCAGTAGTGTAGCCCGACTCGTATCGATTGATCCCCTTCTCTAAGACGCCCAGATACCACTGATCGAGCTCCTCCTCTAAGAACCCGATGTCGTCTCGCGGGTCGTGGCCCTCGGTGGGTTCGCCTTCGGCGTCCGTCTTCCCGGAGAAGTCGACGACGTGGACGAGCACGTCGGTCTCGTTGAGGTCGGAGAGGAACTGATTGCCCAGCCCGTTGCCCTCGTGTGCGCCGGGGATCAGCCCGGCGACGTCGACGAGTTTCGTCGGGACGAAGCGGGTCCCGTGGTCGCAGTAGCCGACGTTCGGCGTGCACTCCTCGTCGAACTCGGGTGCCGCACAGTCGACGCGAGCGTAGGCCTCGCCCACGCTGGGATCGATCGTCGTGAACGGGTAGGCCCCCTCGGGCACGTCGTTCATCGTCGCTGCGTTGAAGAAGGAGGACTTGCCGACGGAGGGTTTGCCGACGAGTCCGATTCGGTAACTCGTACTCATTATCCGTCGGTGGTGCGGCCCGCCTAAACGGGTTTCTGTCCGGCGGCGGAGTGGTATGAGTGGACGTAGCAAATCCGTGCCGCCGACTCGAGCTAGACGTGCGTCGGCGGCTCGGCGGTCGTTTCGATGTCGAGTTCGTCGGCGACATCCGCCAGGAGATCGCCCTTGACTTCCGAACTCCGCCAGCCGATTTCGGCGACCAGCGGCGGTTCGAACTCCGAGCGGATCGTCTCGAGACGTTCCGTCTCCGTCTCGACGCGCTCGCGGAGGTAGCGTGCGCCGCGGCCGTCCTCGTCGGGATCGGGCGACGGCGTGAGTTTGTTGGCGACGAGGCCCCGGACCGCGAGATCCTTCTCCTGAAGGTTGGCGATCGCACGCTCGGTCTCGTTCAACGAGAGTTCGTCAGGGTTCAGGACGAGGAAAAAGGCGGCGTCGTCGTGCAGCGCCGAGCCGGCGAACTCGAAGAACTCCTTTCGGCCCTGGAGTCGCGCGAGGACGGGATCGCCCTCCATGACGCGGCGCGGTTCGTTGTTCCCGACGGCGGCCTTTTCGAAGAGGTCGATGCTCGTCCGTCGCTTGTGCATCAGTCGGTCGATCCAGCCCTCAAGCAGGTCGGGGAGTCCGAGCAGTCGGAGCGTGCTGCCCGTCGGCGAGGTGTCGAAGACGACGCGATCGTACGGATCGGAGTTCCGCATCACGTCGACGAACCGGTCGAACAGGGCCGATTCGTAGGCGCCCGGCGTGCCGTGAGCCATCTCGAGTTGGCGGTTGATCTCGTTGACCATCGACGCCGACACCTGCTCGGAGAGGTCCTGTCGGATCTCATCGAGGTGACGCGTCACCTCGTCTTCGGGATCGATCTCCATCGCGTCGAGCCCGTCGACTCCCCCGACCGGCTGCGGGGAGTCGTCGAACTGCTGGTCGAACACGTCGGTGACGGAGTGTGCGGGGTCGGTCGAAACGACGAGGGTTCGCTCGCCGTCGCGCGCACAGCGGAGCGCGTACGCACACGAGACGGTCGTTTTGCCGACGCCGCCCTTGCCGCCGAAGAAGACGAACGGTTCCATCAGAAGTGATACTGCTGTCCTTTTCGTTCGAGGTACGTTCCGCGGTCCCACAGCCGTCGCTCCCACGATTCGAACTCGTCCTCGAGGTAGGGGAGCAGTTCCGCGGTGTAGTAGGAAACCGGCGACGGGATGCCGAAGGCGTCCGGGAAACACGCCAGAATGAACGCGTCCTCGGCGTCCTCGGCTTCCTTCTCGATCTTCTCGTACGACGGATGCGTGATCATTCCGTGATAGAGCCCCCGCAGCCACTCGTCGAGTGTTTCACGGAACGTTTCGATCCGATCGGCCAGGTCCATGCCCGTATCTGTGTACCGAACGGCAAAAACTCTCGTGGCTCGCTTTCAAGGCGCTCCGATCCCAGTATCCGGATATGAAGACGGACACGGACGGGGAGATCCCGGTGACCATCCTCTCGGGGAGTCTCGGTGCCGGCAAGACGACGCTGCTCAATCACCTGCTCTCGAGCGCCGGCGATCGGACGCTGGCGGTCCTCGTCAACGACATGGGCGAGGTCAACGTCGACGCCGAACTCGTCGCCGAGGGCTCGGAACTCGAGCTCGACGACGGCGTCGCGGAGCTCTCGAACGGCTGTATCTGCTGTGAACTCCAGGACGACCTCGAGACCGCCGTGGTCAGGCTGGCTCGCGATCGGTCGTTCGATCACCTCGTCGTCGAGTCGTCGGGGATTTCCGAGCCCGCTCCGGTCGCTCGGTTGTTCACCACCGAATCCCGTGTCGCCGCGCTCTACGACGTCGACACGCTCGTGACCGTCCTCGACACGCCCGCGTTCCTCGAGGCTTTCGCGGGCGAGGAGCGGCCGGAGCGCCGGGGAGACGAGGACGACCGGCCGCTCTCGGATCTGCTGGTCGAGCAGGTGGAAGTCTCGAACCTCGTCTTGCTCAACAAGGCGGATCTCTGTAGCGAGGCGGAACTCGCGGAGGCCGAGGAACTCGTCCGCGCGCTCCAGCCCGAGGCCGAGACGATCCCGACGGAGTTCTCGGGGGTCGATCCCGACCGGCTGCTCGGTGCCGGCCTGTTCGATCCCGGGCGCGTGAACGACCTTCCGGGCTGGAAGCGAGCGCTCGAGTCGGCCGACGACGATCACGACCACGACGAGAGCGGGCACGCTGATCACGACGGCCGGCGAGACGAGGACGACCACCGCGGCCACCACCACCCAGACGAGGTATACGGCGTCTCGTCGTTCGTCTATCGGTCCCGCAGGCCGTTCCATCCCGAGCGATTCGCCGCGTTCCTCCGGGAGCTTCCGCGATCGATCGTCCGCTCGAAGGGGACCGCCTGGCTCGCCGACAACGAGATGCGCGTCTCGATCGCCCAGGCCGGTCCGTCGGTCAGGGCCACCGCACAGGGGCCCTGGATCGCGAGCCTCCCGGAGGTCGAGCGCGACATGTATCGATCGAACCGACCCGACCTCGAGTGGCACGACGAACACGGCGATCGCCGGACGGAGCTCGTCTTCATCGGTACCGACTACGACGAGGGAAAACTCCGGGCGGCGCTCGAGGATGCGCTGGTCACCGACGCGGAGTGGGAGACGAAGTTCGACGGACCCTTCCCCGAAGCACAGGGCGACGAGGCCGTCGTTCGGGAGCCCTGATCCTGATCAGCACGCGCAGTCCCGGCCCGTCGAGCGCTCGAAGCGCATCTCCGCGCCGCAGTCCGGGCAGACCGGCTCCCCCTCGAGATCGACATCCCTGATTCGGACGGCGCAGTCGTCACACCAGTAGGCACCCTCGGAGCCGTCGTCGGGACGGCCTTTCGGCGAGGGCGACGCGAGCGCCGATTTCATCGATTCGATGAGACCCATATTCGACGGTTCACCGGGGACGACAATAGTATTATGCGGATGTGTGTCACTGTCTCATGACCGCTGGCGCGTGACGGGCGCGCAATCCCGTCCGTCGCGGGAGGGTCGACTAGCCGACGACGAGCGGAACCGCGAGCGCGACGAGGAGCGCCGCGAGAATCGGAATGAGCTGAAACAGTCGTTCGGCGCGAACTGCGGACGGCACGGCGCTGGTGTGTTCCGGCCGGAATGTCCATACTTGTCGATAGAACGCGGCGACGGCGGCGACGGTGAACGCCGCCGCGGAGAGCGCGATCGCGATCTCGAGTGGGAATCCCAGGGCCTGTCCGTACAGCGGTCCGAACGACAGGAGGATCATGAAGGCGAGCCCGACGACCACGAAAAACGGAACGGGATCGACGGACGCGCCGTGACGGTTTCGAAGTCGCATACGGGTCGTTGACCGTCGAGCGATAAAGAGCTATACCGTGCGCTGTCACGGTTCGGCCGCAGTTGCCGACTCCGGCGGTCGAGACGGTCGGTATTGACAGCGAACAGTATAAGTGATACTGACGTCCTCTCCCTGTATGAGCGATGGTGACACCGAACGGGACGGAGACAGGGACGGATTCGAGGCCGGCGTGTCGTCCTCACAAGGCGACCCTCGCGTCCTGATCGCGATGAACGCCGTGCTGTCGACGCTGTTCGCGTGGTCGATCGTCTGGGGACTCTCGTATCTGGATTTCCTCGAGTTCGGGTTCATCAACGTCGCCACGGCGGCGATACTGCTGTTCGCGATGACGTATCTCGTGACAATGGCGTGAGCGCGGACTCGCCGGGTCCGCCTATCGGCCGTAAATGAGTTGGCGACCGAGGTCGTCGAGGTGCTCGGTTACGCGTCCGGCCCACGCGCCCGGCGATACCCGTCGGAGTTCCTCGTCGTCGATCTCGATGGCGGCCTCGCCGAACGGATCTCGGCTCGCCTCGGCATCGTCGTCTTCGTCGTCGGACGAGGCGACGTCGACGACCGTCGACATGGAACAGCGGCCGCAGGACTCGGTTTTCTTTCCTCCCATGGGACTATCTTGCACGATATTCCGTCTCCGGCGGCTAAAGCCTATCGGCTGTGTCGACGCGGACCGACGACAGGTGAGGTCTCGACATCCGTTCCACCGACGATTATTTGATACCCCGACGGTAACCGGTGGTATGAGAGGACGGGTCACGGATCCGGCGAGAACGGAATCGCAGTCGGATCGTGAGCGATCACTGTCACACCCCGATAACGCACGATGAGCGAAAAAACGCAACCAGCAGAACTGCCGGCGGAGATCCGCGAAGCGGTGCCCGACTGGGACGACGAGTATCTCGATCGGGTGTCCGACCGGCTGATGTACAACTACGACCTCGAGAAGGATCGCCGCGTCGGCGGCGAACGATGGGACCTCTACGGGGAAATGCGCGTGCTCAGCCAGAAACAGTTCTTCCACCCGGCGTTGAGTTACGCCGACCACGAGGCCGAGGAGTATCTCTTCGCCCGACGCGACTCCCGGCCGACGGTCGCGGAACTCGAGCGACTCGTCGACCTCGGTCACGAGCTCGCCGACGAGCGCGTCGTCGCCGACGAGGAACACTTTGGGACGGACTTCACGTTCGTTCTCGTCGCCGACGAGATTCCGGACGACGTCCGCGAGTTCGTCGCCGGCTTCCGCGACCGGACGTTACTGAAGTTCGGCTATCACGGTCATTACGAGATCAACCTCGTCGTCGTCGCCCCCGATACCGAGGATCACGTCGGCAGCGAGGCCGCCGATGTCGTGGAGGCGTTTACCCTCTGGGAGACCGTGAGCGCGCCCGAGGAGGGACTGCTCTCGCGGTTCGCAAAGCGGTTCTGGCGGTAGCGACGCGGCGGTGAGGTCGGACTGTTCTCCCGATGTGTCGCAGCCGGCGGCTGAAAGAAAACGAACGTGAATCGACGGCCGTTAGTCGTCGCCCGGTTCGGCCGCAGGCCGCTCGGGTCCACTGCGGACGGTCTGAATGTTCCTGTATCCCAGCCTGACGAGCGCGAGCGCCAGGCCGATGAGGACGAGACCGAGAGCCATCTGCACGACTGCGGAGATCTGTGCACCGAAGGTCTCAGCGCCACCCTGAATCAGGTTCAGGTAGAGGTTCTCGTAGAACACCAGAATCGACAGCCCGAGGATAGTGATCGTGACCATGATCGCCATCGGGACGCCGGTCGAGATGAGCTGTTTGTTGTCGTCCCAGTTGGCGAGCCAAACGGTCGCGGTGAGCAGCGCCAGCGCCGCGAGCAGCTGGTTCGCGCCGCCGAACAGCTGCCAGAGGACGACCCACTGGCCGGAGACGACGAGCAGGTACGCGGGAACGATCTGGACGATCGGGTTCGTGTACCGACCGCGTGCGATCGAGCGCGGATCGAGGTTCAGCCCCGTATCGGTGCGCCCTGCCGGCGTGCCGACGAGCTCTTCCATCATGTACCGACCGAGACGGACGGCCGTGTCGGTCGACGTGAGCAGGAAGCTACAGAGGACGAGCGCCATGAACACGGCGCCGACGGTCTCGGAAATACCGAGGCTCGTCAGGATGATACCGCCGCCTTCGGCGAAGTTCGGCAGTGCGGCACCGATCCCGCCCGCGGGGTCGGCGAAGCCAGCCACCGCGAGCGTCGAGAGCGCGACCGCCGCGAGGAGCCCTTCACCGAGCATCCCCCCGTATCCGATCAAGCGGGCGTCGGTCTCGTTGTCGAGTTGTTTGGCGGTCGTCCCGGAGGACACGAGCGAGTGGAATCCGCTGATCGTCCCGCAGGCGATCGTAATGAACAGGAGCGGGAACAGCGGTGCTAATCCGGCACCTTCGACGCCCCAGAACCCTTCGAACGCGCCGATGGAACTGTCGATGACCAGCGGACTGGACGACGTTCCGAGGAGCGTTCCGACGATGATTGCGACGATCGCCCCACCGACACCGGTGTACAGCAGGAACGACGACAGGTAGTCGCGCGGTTGGAGCAACACCCACACGGGGAGTGCACTCGCGATCGCGGCGTAGATCATGACGACCGGAATCCATCCCGCTGTGTTACCGCCGAGCGCGGCCGCTCCCGGCACCCAGTCGCCGGCACCGCCGAGCAGCACGATCGTCCCGGCCGGGTAGTCGCCGGCGAACAGCGCCAGCGGGTACTCGAGCCCCACCCAGACGGCCGCGAAGACGCCCCCGACGAACAGGATCGTCCCGGGGATGAACGGGCCGTTGAACTGGTAGAGGTAGACGCCGAACACCAGTGCCAGCCCGATGTAGAGCAGGGACGCCGTTACCACCTGTGGATACGCGTTGAAGACGATTCCCACGACCAGTGCGAACACTGCCACGACCAACATGATCGTCAGGAACGCGAACCACAACAGCATGTTTTTGCCGCCCTTTCCGACGTACTCACCGATCATATAGCCGATCGACTTCCCCTCGTGACGGAGACTCCCCGACAGCGAGACGAAGTCGTGAACGGCACCCATCAGCGGGTTTCCGAGTGCGATCCACAGCAACGCGGGCACCCACCCCCAGATGGCACCGGCCGTGATCGGTCCCACGATCGGGGCCCCACCCGCGATACTCGAGTAGTGGTGACCCAACAGGACCGGTTTCTTCGAGGGGACGTACTCCTGTCCGTCCTCGTATTTGTGGGCCGGTGTTTCCGCCTCCTCGTCGAGTTCGACGAACTGCGTGAGGTACTGCGAGTACCCCACGTAGCCGACGGTAAAGGTGACCAGTACTGCCGCGATGATCCAGATTATCTGTGTCATGCTACGTCTACACAAATCCAGGGGGTCCAATGACCTTAATTGTTATTTGTCTTTATTAGGGTCCCTAGCTCTGTTTTTTAATTGTATTTCTTCCGTGGATAGGGAACGGCGGTTTCCGTCAAAGAGGATAAAATTCCCGATAGAACGGCTGTAGGGCCCGTTTAGAATATACGATCGATAGTGGGAATTGGTCAATTGTCCACGAGAAACTGAACTGGCGTGGCAGTTCGCCGACCACAACACTAGTACTAATTGTATTCGGAAATAGATTCGCGAGCGAAATGAACGGCAAGTTCGCCAGACCGTCAGGAAGTGATCGATTTCGGAACGGTCGGCCGCCGAGGCGATCCGGAACCAATCGAGTACAGTGACCGTTCAGTCTCGGACCGAGAGGACGGCCTCGAGCGCGTCCATCGTCCGGTCGACGCGCTCGAGGCGCGCGTTGTGGCCCATGTGGCCGATTCGGAGCACGTCGGCTTCGAGGTCGCCGAGGCCGGTCGCGAGGACGATATCGTGCTCGTCGGCTAGGGTCTGCTGGAGGGCCGTCGCTCGGCCGGGGACCTCGAGCGCCGTCACGGTCGGTGACGACCGCGCGTCGTCGGGGTAGACGGAGAGCCCGAGTTCGGCCGCACGCTCGCGACACCGAGTCGCGGCCGCCTCGTGGCGCTCGAAGACGTCTCCGAGCCCCTCCTCGAGCAGCAGGTCGATCGCGGTGTCGAGTCCGTACAGGTTCGACGACAGGTGGGTGTAGGGGAACCACTCCTCGTCGGCGGCGTCGCGCCACGGCTCGAGGTCGGTGTACAGACTCTCGGTCTCGAACGACTCGATCTTTCGCCAGGCGCGGTCACTAACCGAGCAGACGGTCAGCCCCGGCGGCGCGCTGAAACACTTCTGGGAGGCGCCGAGACAGACGTCGATCGTTTCGGTCGGGACCGGAACCCCGCCGAGCGAAGAGACCGCGTCGACGACGCTGATGACGTCGTGGTCCTCGAGCACCTCGAGGACCGGTTCGATGTCGTTCAGGACGCCCGTCGGTGTCTCGCAGTGGACCATCGTCGCCACGTCGAACGACCCGTCCTCGAGTTCGGACTCGATCGCATCGAGATCGAGGGGCTCCCGCCACGGCGCGTCACAGAGCACCGCTTCGCCGTCGTACATCTCGACGAAGTCGGCGAACCCCTCACCGTAGAGCCCGTTCGAGATGCACAGCACCCGGTCGCCGGGTTCGACCAGCGACGCGATGGCGGCCTCGAGCCCGAGGATGCCCTCGCCGCCGAGGATCGCGATATCGTCGCCGCCGTAGATCGCCTCGAGTTCGCTCGTGAGGTCGCGATAGAACGCGAAGAACTCGGGCTCGACGTCGGGGTTCGGCGTCGATTCGCTCATCCGCTCGCGGACGGCCGCCGGCACCTCGGTCGGACCGGGCGTCATGCGCAGTCGATCGTCGGGCATACGGCTGTTACCGGGACCTCCGGCCATAAAACCACTCGAGACGATGCGCCTTCTCGAGTGGGATAGATTCTCGAGTGAGATAGATTCTGCGGGAAACGGGTGAAACGGAGCGTCCTGCTATCGTGGCAACGGGGAATCGCCACCGCCCTCCCCAGCCGATTCGCTCGCTCGCAGGCTCGCTCACTCATCCCTCGCGCAGTATCGTCGGCCGTCCTCGCTACCGCTCGGCCGGCCGCCAGCGCGCGCCACCGAACGCCGGCTGCTCAATTCGGCTGTTACAGTGACGTCTTGTCTCTCCTATCCTGCCTGCCGATCGGGCCACCGAACGGTCTCTCTCGAACTCGTGCACGAGGTCTCGAGTACCGACGGGAAAACGAGTTTCAGTCAGGTTGCCGTCAGTTGCACCGAGACACGGATGGCAGACTGCAAGTCACGGCGCACGATGGGCGAGCGGCGGATCGAACACCCACTGTTTGCAGCCCTCTACGACCGGTTCATGCCGGACCGGTTCCTCATCGGTCCGCACCGGGAATACCTCGCGGCCGACCTCTCCGGGCGCGTCCTCGACCTCGGCGCGGGCACCGGCGCGATGATTCCCTACGCGGCCGACGCCGGCGATGCCGACCTCGAGTACCACGCGGTCGAGCCGGATCCGAACATGCGACGCCGGGCGGCCGGGACGGCCGAGCGATCCGACGTGCAGGTCCACCTCCGCGACGCTCGCGCCGAGTCGCTGCCGTACGCCGACGACGCCTTCGACGCGGTGCTCTCGAGTCTGGTCTTCTGTACCATCGGCGACCCCGACGCGGCGCTCGAGGAGGTCGCCCGCGTCCTGAAACCCGGCGGCGAACTGCGATTCCTCGAGCACGTCCGAAACGACGGCTGGCGCGCGCGGGCACAGGACCGCCTGAATCCGGTGTGGGAACGTGCTGCGGGCGGCTGCCAGTTGAACCGCGAGACGGTCGAGCGGTTCGTCGGACACGACGCGTTCGACGTCCTCGAGCTGGAGCGAGTCAGCGTCGGGGTGTTTCCGGTGACGCCGATCGTTCGCGGGCGACTTCGACGCCGACGGGATCCGTCGCTCTCGATCGACCAGTGAAGTCGACTCCGGAACGGCTAGCGGATCGCCTTCGGAATCCGCTCGATGACGTCGGTCGCGACGACGCCGGGGCCGTACTCGGCCGTCGCGAGTTCGCCGGTCTTGCCGAGGACCCACGTGCCGAGTTCGGCGGCCTCGCGGCGATCCATCCCCTGGCCGAGCAGCGAGGCCATGATGCCGGCCATCGTGTCCCCGGTTCCGGCGACGGTCAACGCCGACGTTCCCGTCTCGTTTTCGATCCGCTCGCCCTCGGCGACGATCTCGTCGACGTCGCCCGTGAGCGTGATGACCGCGCCCGTCTCCTCCGAAAACGTCTCGAGCGAGCCGTAGGCCTCGTAGATCGGGTCGTCCTCGGCACCGCTGGGCGTCAGGATGGCGTTCGAGAGGTCCGCCTCGAGCGCGGGTTCGATCGCCAGCGCGTCGACGACGATCGGAATCTCGATGCGATCGACCGCCTCGCGCACTGCATCGGGCTCGGCGTCGACGAGACCGGGACCGATCACGAACGCGTCGGCCCACTCGCTGACTTCCAGCGTGCGTTCGATCGCGCCGTCGTAGAACTCCTCCTGGCCGTGGCGGTCGACGAGCAGGTCCGGCGAGTGAGTCGCGACGATCTCGTAAATCGGTTCGCAGACGAACGCCCGGACGTGATCGGAGCCGGTCCGGAGCGCGGCTCGTCCGACGAGCGCCGGCTGGTTCGGATACGCGACGCTCCCGCCGACGATTCCGACGCGACCGTTGTCGAGTCCCGTCTCGTCGCTGACGTTCGAGAGCGTTTGCTGGAGCCGTCCCATACCACCCCTCCCGAAACGACACCGTGTAGGCGTTCGGCAGGCGTGTTCCGGTTCGATTCGCGTCCGCCCGGCGTGTGCGACGTAAACGCATAGTATACCGCTGCCGTAGTCTTCCCCAGAACCATGTTCGACGACAGAACCGACGCGGGCGAACGCCTCGCAGCGGAACTCGAGGCCCGTGACTTCGCGGTCGACGTCGTCCTCGGGATTCCCCGCGGCGCCCTGCCCGTCGCGCGGCCGGTCGCCGACGCGCTCGACGCCGACCTCGACGTCGTCGTCGCACGGAAAATGGGGGCACCACAGAACCCCGAGTTGGCGCTCGGCGCAGTCGCGAGCGACGGGAGCGTCTGGTACAACGACGATCTGATCGATCGGGTGAACGCTTCCGAGGAGTATCTCGAGGAGGTCCGGGCCGAGGAAGCCGACAACGCGCGCGAGAAGGCGGACCGATACCGCGACACGGACGACCTGCCCGACCTGCAGGGACAGCGAGTCCTGCTCGTCGACGACGGCGTCGCGACCGGCGCGACCGCGACGGCCTGCCTCCGACAGGTCCAGGACACCGGGGCCGACTGGGTCGGCCTGGCCATCCCCGTGGGCTCACCGCGGGCCGTCGACGACTTGGAGCGGGAGGCCGACGCGGTGATCGCCCTCGAGACGCCCGCCGACTTCCGCGCCGTCGGCCAGTTCTACCGGACCTTCGGTCAGGTGAGCGACGAGGAGGCGCTCGAGTACCTGGATCGAGAATCGTGAACCGGGCTCCCGGTCGATCCGGACGAACGACGGACTGCAGCAATCGGTTACCCTACATGCGATGGCGCGCGCTGGACTACGGCGAACTGCGAGGCCTGAACGAAGTGACGGCCTCGGTATTGGAAGCGGTGAGCGCAGGGAACCGCGAACGACTGTGAGTCGTGGCACGAAGCCGTGCGAGGCCTTCGCGAACGTCGTGAGCGAATCGGGTCGAGCGATTCGGTACGTTCGTCTGCAAATGTATTACGGGGAGTCGTGGTACCTCGACCCTCGGAAGGGTTATCCCTCACTCACCCCTACATTTGTTTGTAATGGCAAACGGTAACGTTGATTTCTTCAACGACACAGGCGGCTACGGTTTCATTTCGACTGACGACGGCGACCTCGACGACGACGAAGACGTCTTCTTCCACATGGAGGACGTCGGCGGCGAGGACCTCACGGAAGGTACTGAGGTCGAGTTCGACATCGAGTCCTCGCCGAAGGGACCTCGCGCGGCGAACGTCGTCCGGCAGTAATACCGGGACACACCGTCGCTCACAGCGACGAACAACGATCTTGATTTTTCAGACGGTTACACACCGAGCTGACGCTATCGAGACACCTGTACGCACCGTGCGTTTCGTGGTTCCCTCTGAACAAAGAGTGACAAGTGAAACGGTCCCACCACGATTCGACAAACTCGCTCAGTTACGGCCAGAGGCCGCGCATCTCGTGTGCCTCGGCGATTCGATCGAGCGCGACCGCGTACGCAGCATCGCGCCACGTCACGTTCCGCTCTTCGACCTCGTCTTTCAGCGCGGTCCAGGCCGTCACCATCTCGGACTCGAGTTCCTCGTTGACCCGCTCGAGGGACCACGCGCGGCGGTTGATGTCCTGGAGCCACTCGAAGTAGCTGACCGTGACGCCGCCCGCGTTCGCGAGGATGTCCGGGATCACGCGAATCCCGCGTTCCGCTAAGATGGTGTCGGCGGCGAACGTCGTCGGACCGTTCGCGCCCTCGACGACGATATCGGCGGCGATCGCGTCGGCGTTGTCAGCGGTGATGACGTTGCCGACCGCGGCCGGAACGAGGACGTCGACGTCTAACTCGAGGAGGTCGTCGTTCGAGAGCCGGCGCACGCCGTCAGTGCCGTCTCCGACGCTGGTCGCGAACTCGGTCACCGCTTCCGGTTCCTCGTCGTGAGAGGGAATGTCGGCGACGTCGATCCCGTCGGGGTCGTAGACCGCGCCGTTGACGTCTGAGACGGCGACGACGGTCGCGCCCCACTCCGCGAGCAGGCGGGCGGCGTTCGCGCCGACGCTGCCGAAGCCCTGGACGGCGACGGTCGTCTCGGCGAGCGGGTAGTCGTAGTACTCGCAGGTCTCCCGCGTGACGATGGCGACGCTCCGACCCGGCGCTTCCTCCCGGCCGTAGCTGCCGCCGACGACCGGCGGCTTGCCGGTGACGACGCCGGGAATCGTTTCGCCCTCCTGCATGCTGTAGGCGTCCATCAGCCACGCCATCGTCTGCGGGTCGGTGCCCATATCCGGCGCGGGGATGTCAGTGTTCGGCCCGATCACGTCGCGGATCTCCTGTGCGAACCGACGCGTGAGCCGTTCTTTCTCGTCGTCGCTCAACGACTTGGGCTCGACGACGATGCCGCCTTTCGCGCCGCCGAAGGGGAGGTCCATCACCGCACACTTCCAGGACATCCACATCGACAGGCCGACGCACTCGTCGCGGGTCACGTCGGGATGGTACCGCAGCCCGCCCTTGTAGGGGCCGCGGACGCTGTCGTGCTGGGCCCTGTAGCCGGTGAAGACCTCGACGCTCCCGTCGTCGCGCTCGAGGGGGACGGTCACCTCGTGGACCGCTGCGGGATGCTCGAGGCGCTCGATGACGGCGTCGTCGACGTCTAACTGGGCGGCGACGCGGTCGAGCTGTCGGCGCGCGGTCTCGAGTGCAGTCTCCGGATCGGTCGATGCGGCCGTCGCTTCCCGGGTCGGCGTCGACGAACGTTCCTGAGAGGACATGCTCACTCGATCGGTGTGCGTCGATTCCGCATCTCGGCACCGCACTCGGGACAGGCGTCCGGCGCCGCCGCACGGACGACGGTTCCGCAATCGAAGCATTCGTAGGTCGATTCCGTCTGCGTATCGAGTTCCGCGTCTTTCTGGTTCATGGGGGAGACGGCGAGCAGTCGTGCTCGCAGCTGTTGTCGCACCTAGGAATAATAGGGATATTAGGATGAACGTGTCCGTCAGATAGCTAGCGCCGCCGACGCAGTGCCGTTCACTATTCAACCCCCGATGACGGCTTTGCCGGTATCCCGATCTCGTCGAACACGATATCGAAGAGCGCCCGCTGGACGGTTCGGACGTGTCGGTAGAACGCCGCCGGCGAAATATCGAGCGCATCGGCGACGTCTTCGCCCGAATTCTCGCGCGGCGATTCGAAGTAGTCGCCGTGGTACGCGAACTGGGCGACTTCGAGCTGGCGGTCGGTGAGTCGCTCGCGCAGTTCCGAGCGGAAGTCCCGCGGTGTCGTCCGCTCGACGGTCCGTTTCGACCGCAGTTCGACGGCCGAAAACGCCGTCGAGACGACGTCGGCGCTCTCCCTCGCGTCGACGGATCGCGGAACGTCGACCACGACGCGAGTGCTCGAGGGGGTCGCCTCGATGCCTCGCAACACCACGCCGTGGTCCGCGAGTCGGAGAGCGAGACCCGGCCGCGAAAGGGACAAGAGGATCGCACCGCCGGTCTCGTCGCTATCAGTGTCGTCTGTCGCCTCGCTGTCGTCACTGTCGGCGGCTCCGCCGCTGTTGACGACCTGGGCACGCTCGACGCCGACGAGTGTTTCGGCCGTCGCCGCGACGGCGTCCGGCGACGCACCGTCGACGGTCGCGAGCACTGATGCGCCGTCCTCGCGCTGTCGAACGCCTCCGTCGACGGAGAGCACGCAATCGCTCTCGCGAGCGAGCCGAGCGAAGACGAACGAGTCGTCGGCCACCTCGAACTCGAGTCGCGTCCTCGCGTCGGAGACCAGTGCGCGCTTGCGCTCGACCGCGGCGATCGCCGAGGCGATCGTCTCGCCGAGTTCCGCGAGGACGGCGCGGATCATGTCGTCGAACGCCTCGGGTCGGTCGGCGTAGACGGTCAGTACGCCGTACGTGAACTCGTCGTAGGACAACGGGACGCTCGCGGCGGATTGATACTCGCGGGCCAGTGCCGCCGGCCGCCACGGCTCGTCGCGGAGTCCGTCGGCGACGTTCGAGACGACGGTCACCGCCCGGTCGTTCGCCGTCTCGACCGCGGGTTCGCTCGAGTCGGCGAGCGAGAGCGACACGCCGTCGAGATACGGCGGGCCCTCGGATTCGCCCCCGTGAGCGCGCGACTCGAGGCGGTCACCGGCGGCGTCGGGCTGGCCGATCCACGCGAACGAGAACCGGTCGGCAGTCGTGAGCCGATCGCAGACGGCGCGTTCGATCTCGTCGCGGGTCTCCGCGCGGACCAGCGCCTGATCGAGGTCCCTGATGATCTCGTTGACTCCGTTGAGGCGAGTGAGCTGTTGATTCCGGCGCTCGAGTTCGCGGTCCCGCTCGCGCAGCGTCCGCTCCCGTTCGACCCGATCGAGCGCGGCCTCCGCGGTCGCCGCGAGCAGGTCGGTCAGTTCCCGGGAGACGTCGTTGAACGCGTTCGGCTCCGCGGATCCGACCGCGAAGACGCCGTGATCGCCGAGCGGGACGTACGCGGCGCTTCGCAGGTCCGTCCCGGGATGGGAGAGCGACGGGGAGTCGTGAACGTCCGCGAAGAACCGGCTCTCGCCGTCGACGAAGACGTGCCCCGGAATGCTATCGTCCGTCGCCCGGTGGTCGCGGGTCGGGCCGTGTAGCCGCTCCATCCCCGGCGAGGACGCGGCGGGTCGTAACACGTTCTCGTCCGTGTCGAACAGGTACGCGGCGCTCGCCTCGAGATCGAGAACGTCCGTCGCGTCGTCGACGATACTGTCGGCGATCTCGCGATCGGTTTCGGCGTACAGGAGCTCGCGGGCAGTCCGGTGGAGCGCCGTCAGCGCCTCCTCGCGGCGCTTTCGCTTCGTCACGTCCCGACAGCTGTAGAGGGTCGTCCCGCCCTGAATCGAGACCTCGCGAACGTTGACCAGCAGCGTGTGCTCGCGGCCCGCCCGGTCGGTCGTCGTACACTCGATGTTGGTGAGCACGCCCGCCTCCTCGAGGTCGTCGCGATCGAAGAGATCCGGGCCGAGCAGCTCGTCGATCGCCCCCATCTCGTGGATCTCGTCGTCCGAATAGCCGAAGATGAAGTGGACGTTCGGACAGACGTAGGTGAACTCGCCGTCGTCGTCGGTGATGAGGACGGTATCGGTCATGTTGTTGAGCGTCACCCGGTGGAGCTCCTCGGACTCGCGCAACTCCCGCTCGAGCCGGGCGCGATCGGTAACGTCGGTCGCTCGCGCGAGCAGCGAGACGACGTCGCCGGACTCGTCGCGGACCGGCCGGACGGTCACCTCGAACGCGCGGGCCTCGGTCGGATCTGCAGCCTCGTTCGAAGCGCCGCTCCCGTCCCGCTCGGTCGCACCGCCACCGTCGGCGCGAACGCGCGTCAGTTCCCGGTGTGCGACCTCGCCGGCCGCCGCCCGTTCGATCGCGTCCTCGATCGCCGCTTCCCCGTCGGTGGGTGACCGCCACCAGGGCAGGTCCCACAACGGCCGACCGCGTACGTCGCTCGCAGCCGCGCCGATCGCCTCGAGCGCCGGTTCGTTGGCCCGTCGAACGGTCCCGTCGGGCTCGAGCACCCACGAGTACGTCTCCGGATCCCCGAAGATCGCGTCGAATCGGCGAGCGCGCTCCCGCTGGTCTCGTCGCTCGCGGCCCGTCGAGAGCGCCCGCTCGATCGCCGTCCGGCAGTCCTCAGCCGGACCGTCGGCGGTGCCGTCGCGCGGAACGTACGCCGTGACGCCCGCGTCGATCGCCGCGCCGGCCAGCGACTCGTCGCCGTCGATCGGCGCGAGCACGACCGGGAGATCGGGGTCGCGCTCGCGAACCGCCTCGAGGAGGTCGAGTCCGGTCGTCGCTGCGTCCGGCAGGGACTGCGCGGTCAGGAGACAGTCGACGGACTCGGTCTCGAGGTGCTCGAGCGCAGCGCCCGCGGTCGACACTGCGGTCACGTCGGTCACCTCGTCCTCGAGCGCGTCCGGTGACAGACCGGCTCTCGTGTCGGGAGGCGCGACGACGAGGAGTCGGGCATCGTCGAGCGTTCGTGCGGAAGCCATTCGTCCCTGCTACGGGCCCCTGGAGATAGAAAGCATCGCTCTCGTCACGGAACGGATCGCCGACCGTGGGCCGATCATCGACCGACACCCGTTCACCGCTCGAGCGCGTACGGCGCGTATGCGCGTCGCAGTCACCGTGGATGATCGGGAGCCCGCCGGCCTCGTCGAGGCGGTCCGATCCCATTCCGACGTCACCGAGGTTGCCGTCGACCGGCTGTCCTCGGGCGATCTCGCGATCGGTTCGGTCGGATTCGAACGCAAGACGCTCCGCGACTACGTCACCAGTGCCATGGGCCGGCACGGGTCGGACCTCACGGATCAGGTCGAGCGAATGGCCGCAGCGTACGATGACTCCTACGTCTTACTCGAGGGTGACTTCGCCGAGTTCGAGGCGCTTCGAACCAACGTATCCCCGGCGTCGATCCGCGGGTCGATGGCGTCGATCACCGCCCGGCAGGGGGTGCCCGTCATCCCCTGTACGGACCGCCGGCAACTGATCGATTTCGCGATCCGACTCGGACGGAAACACGCGGAAGCGCCGACGACCGCCCAGTTACCAGTCGGTTCGGTGCCGAGTCGCCGCGAACCGACGGCAAAGCGGATGTACGGCTGTATCGACGGAATCGGCCCCGAACTCGCGGCGACGCTGTACGATCGGTATCCGACCGTCGAAGCGCTGCTCGAGGCGGAAGACGAAGACCTCACGCGGATCGACGGGATCGGCGAGACGCGGGCGAAGACGATTCGCGCTGCGTTTCGCGACGACGGAACCGGTGAGTGAGAAGGAAAGCGACAGGTCGTCGGTCAGCACGCGTCAGAAGCGATCATCGCCACTCGTCGAGCGCGGCGGCATCGGTCTCGGTCACGGCGATCCAGCGTTCGTCCCGTGCGATATCGGCGATGACAAGGTGCGGGTTTCCGTCGATCTCGTCGACGGCCGCGACGACATCGTCCGTATCGCTCGATCGGCTTCCGACCGACGCTGCTTCGGACACCATACTCAGAAGTAACGCCCCATCTACCATGAATGTATCGATAACTCTCGAATAGTTGTTTGAACATTCGGATAAATGCGATTTAATTCTGTAGTTCTCAAACCAAATTCGGCCGAAGTTAGACACAGCTCCGGCGAGTCGGATCGACCGATCGACTCCTCAGGCGTACTTCGACCAGACGTCCCGCAGCGGAACCCACCCAGTTTCCGGGTCCACGCGGTCGGCGAGGACCGCGTTGAGGACGGCTCCCAACAGGAGACAGAACCCGCCGAGATAGACCCACGTCAGAACGAGGAGGACTGCACCCGCGATGCCGAACAGCGCGACGCTCTCGGCAGTGGCGACGTAGAGCCGGAACCCGACGGCGAGGCCGGTCCACGAGAGCGCGGCGAACGCCGTTCCCGGCACCACCTCCCGGAGCGAGACCTCGGGATGTGGGAAGAGGTAGTACATCGGGAGGAAGACGACGAACAGGAGCGCGGCCAGCGCGACCGTACTGAGGAGGGTCGTCAATGGTCCGCCATTGCTCGCCGGGAGCCGGATGCCGACGACGCCGACCAGCGCGACGCCCGCGGCGACCGTCGCGGTCAGGAGGACGGCGTTCAGCACCGTGACGAGCGTCACCGTCGTCGCCGCGTCCACGTACGACTGCTCCCGTCGATCGTCGTAGATGTCCGTGAACGCGCTGTTGGCCGCCTGAAACAGCCGCGCCGCGCTCCACAGGAAGATTCCCGACGCCAACAGCGCCGCCCGCGTTCTGCCCCCGCCGTCACCGGTCACCGCCTCGAGGTCGCTCCCCGTCACCGAGTCCTCGAGGCCCGTCCCCCGGACGAGGAGTTCGAGGACGGGCCCGAGTGAGTCGACCAGCGAGACGCCGACGAGCGAGAGGATCACCAGCGGAACGATGGTGTTGAACGCGTGATAGGCGAGGCCGGCAGCGGTGACGCTGAGCTGGCGTTCCCGTGCGACCGCGGCGATGTCGTGGGCGAGTCCGGTGAGACTCGAGGCGCGCATAGCCACGGATCAACGACGCGCCGGAAACCGCTTCGGCCGGCAATAGAATCGGATCGTCCCGACGAGTGGGCAGACGGAAATCAAGGGAGAGAGGTTACTCGTCGGGGACGACCGACTGAACGTGGCCGACAACACCGCTTTTCAGCTTCACGTGGGGTCCTTCGGGCTCGTCGCCGTAGATCGTCCCGACCTCGCCGATGATCGGCTCTGTGTCCTCGGACTGCGGATCCGCGTCGTCCTGGACGATTTCGACGGTCATCCCCTGTCGCAGCTCTTCGGCGGTCGGTCGTTCGTCGGACATGGCCGGAGGTGGGCCAGGTATCTCGAAAAACGTGGTGCCTGCACTCGCTACAGTTCGACGCCACGACGGCCCGGTTTCCGACCCCGAACTGCCGACGTTACTCGTCGTCGAATTCGAGGGCGACGGAGTTGATGCAGTATCGCTTGCCGGTCGGCTCGGGGCCGTCCTCGAAGACGTGGCCGAGGTGACCGCCGCAGTTCGCACAGACGACCTCGGTGCGGCGCATGCCGTGGCTGGTGTCGGTTCGGGTCTCGACCAGGTCGTCGTCGACATCGTAGAAACTGGGCCAGCCACAGCCGGAGTCGAACTTGGTCTCCGAATCGAACAGTTCGGCTCCGCAGCCGACACAGGCGTAGGAGCCGTCGTCCTTGTGATCGACGTACTCGCCGCTGAACGGCGTCTCGGTGCCCGCCTCGCGGAGGATTCGGTACTCCTCGTCGCTCAGTCGCTCGCGCCACTCGTCGTCGCTCGTCGGGACGTGATCTGCCTCGTTGCTCATGGACGCCAGTAGGAGCGAGACACTCAAGAGTCTGTCTGCGCGGTCGACCCGTCCGTCGATCCCGGCGGAGTCGGGACCGGGAACCGACCCACTGAAGCCGCCGAGGGAGTCGCAGTCACCGACTGGTAATGACGTCCGTGCTCTCGCAATCGGGACATTGAGTCATCCGGCCCAGTTTCGGGACCTCGATTCGCCGCCACTCGTCGCCCCCGCCGGGCGCTTCGAAGCCGCAGTTCCGACACCGTGACCGATCGTGTGTCATCTGGTCGCTTGCCATGTCTCGAGGTATGCCATAGATCCACATAGGCGTTTGTTCAGCGGTCGGAGAACGTCACGGACGCCAACGGGCCGTGCGACCGATCGCCGCGTGACGATCGATCGCGAGCGCGCTGTCGGTGACAGGGTCGAGCGTGGACGGGACGACTCGATCGGGTCGAATTCGACGAGACGGGCCGTCGTCGACTCGGTCCGTCGGTTCCCGTCGGTTCGATCGGAGATCTCCTCGTCTGGTCGGCCATCGTCGTCGAGCGTTTGCGGGGGTCATCATCGCTGACGGCCGCCCGTATGCGGCGCTCGAATCGGCGCTACGGTGGGGCAGACCCTCCTCCGCCTGATCTCCGTGGGAACAGTCCACAAACGAACACATAAATATTGGTTAACATGATGGCAAGGATACAATATGGGTGACTATCGACGGTCGTCGGCCGATTCGGCACGAGCGGACTGGAAGCGGTGCCGACAGTGGGGGTACGGACCGATCTCCGCGCCCGTTCCGAGGCGAACGCGCCAATCGTGTTAAGCCCCGGCAGGCCGTATCCCCGAGCGATGGTTTCCCGGCACGACCTCGCGGCAGCGACGCTCGAGACGCTCCCGATCACCGTCGCCGTCATCGACGACGAGGGCGAAATCCTGCTGACGAACCGTTCCTGGCGCGAATTCGGACCGGAGACCGACGACCACGTCGGCATCGACTACGTCGCGACCGCCGCGAGTGCGGACGACGAACACGCCCGCCGAGCGGCCGCGGGGATCGATTCCGTTCTCGCGGGCGAGCGGGACTCCTTCGAGATGGAGTACCCGTGTCACTCGCCGGACGAGAAACGCTGGTTCATGATGCGTGCCAGTTCCTTCACCGACGACGGTGAGCGACTGGTTTCGCTCGTCCACCTCGAGATCACCGAGCGGAAACTGGCCGAGATCGCCGCCGAGGAGAACGCCCGGCAGGTACGCGACGAGCGGGAGGCGCTCGAACACGTCCTCGAGCGCGTCGACGGTCTCGTCCGGAACGTCACCGACGCCGCCGTCAGCGCGGGGACTCGCGAGGAGATCGAACGCGAGGTCTGTGCGTGTCTCGCCGAGACGGACCCCTACGCCCTCGCCTGGATCGGCCGCGCGGACGTCACGGACCAGCGGCTCTCGCCTCGCGAGTGGGCCAGTCGGGGCGACGTTCCCTTAGAGGACGACGAACTCGTCATCGGGACCGACGACACCCATCCGGCCGTTCGGGCGTTTGCCGACGGCGAGGCCACGGTCATCCAGGACCTCGAGTCGTTCGCGGACGCCGACCGATGGTGGCCCGCCGGGGTCGGCGAGTACGTCGAGTCGGTCATCGCGTTGCCGCTCTCGTACGGTGATCTCACCTACGGCGTCCTCGTCGTCTTCGCCGCGGAGACCGACGCCTTCGACGAGCGGGAACGCCTCGTGCTCGAGTCGCTGGCCGAGACGATCGCGACCGCGATGAACGCGCTCGAGGTCAGGCGGATGCTCACGACCGAGACCGTCGTCTCGATCGAGGTCGCCATCGAGGACCCGTCGCTGTTCGTCACGGCGCTGTCGGCGACGCTCGACGCCGAGATCGGTTACCGAGGGGTGACCTACGACGGAGACGGAACGCCGCTCGTCTTCCTGCACGCCGATCGCGAGATCGCCGCCGAGGACGTCGCCGACGCGACCGCGGACGGACGCGACGTGACGATCCTCTCGAAAAACGCGGGCGGCACCGTCCTCGAGGTCGCAACCGACGACGGGCTGGTGACGGCGCTGAGCGAACACGGCGCGGTGATTCAGGAGTTGACGGTCGCCGATGCCGTCGCCGACCTCACGGTCGAACTCCCGGACGGGCGCTCCGCCCGCTCGGCGTACGACCTGCTCGAGCGCCGATACGATCGCGTCGAACTCGTCAGCTACCACGAGACCGAGGAGCCGACGCCGACTCGAGAGGGCGTCGCGACGCGCGTCGAGTCCTCGCTGACCGAACGCCAGCTTACGGTGCTCCGGAAGGCCTACTACGCGAACTACTTCGAGTGGCCCCGCGACGTGTCGGGCGAGGAGTTAGCCGAATCGATGGATATCTCCCGGTCGACGTTTCACCAGCACCTGCGGACCGCCCAGCGGAAACTGCTCGACGAACTCTTCGAGTAACGACGCCGCCGTTGCACGCCGTTTCCGGGTCGACTGAACATAGTGAGGGGTGGTTATTTTATATGCATCTGTCGTACCGTATACATCCGTTCGCTGTGGGCAGGGTCAACGAGGCAGAGAATGCAACAGGAACACATCGACGCAGGCAAGGCGATACAGAAACGCACCGGGAAGACGTTCTATCTCGCGACGCGGTTTCTCCCCGAGCGAGTGCGTCACGCGACCCACGTCCTCTACGCGTTCTTCCGGATCGCGGACGAAGTCGTCGACGATGCCGACGGCGTCGATCCGGCAACGCAGCGGGCCCAGCTCGAGGACCTCCGGGCACAGGCACTGGGCGAGCGCGAGCCGGACGATCCGGTACTCGAGGCGTTCGGCGAACTCAGAGAGCGCTACGGGATCGACGACGAGGAGATCGACACGTTCGTCGACGCGATGGCGACCGACATCGAGACCAGCCGATACGAGACCTACGGCGACCTCGAGTCCTACATGCGTGGATCGGCCGCGTCGGTCGGCGTGATGATGACCGCGATCATGGAACCCGACGCCGAGGACGTCGCGATCCCCCACGCCGTCAAACTCGGTGAAGCGTTCCAGATGACGAACTTCCTGCGGGACGTCCGCGAGGATGTCGTCGAGCGCGACCGGATCTACGTTCCGCTGGAGACGCTTCGGGACCACGGGGTCGACCCGGCACAGATCGAGCGACTCGAACACTCCGAGTCGTTCGCGGGGGTGATGGCCGCCGAACTCCAGCGCACGGAGGAGCTCTATCGCGAGGGCGTCGCCGGGATCCGGTACCTACCGGCGGACTGCCAGCTTCCGGTCTTGCTGGCGGCGGTCCTCTACGCGGAACACCACACCGTCATCCGCAACCAGGAGTACGACGTACTCTCGCGGGAGCCGTCGCTGTCGACGGCCCGAAAGCTGTGGTGTCTGGCGAAGACGCGCTGGCACTGGCACTGGAATCGGGATCCGGAGGCGGTGTTTCAGCGGGTCTCGGCGGTGCCGACGACCGACCGGGACCGTCGGCATCCGGAGCACGGGGACGGCGTTCCGACCCGGTCGTAACGATCGGGTTATCAAATCCCACGATATAGCGGTCTTCCTTTCGTAGTCTCAGCGTCCGAACGCTAGTGTATGTCCGTAGAGTCGAACTCCGACGTTATCGACGAGGAACGGCGGATGGCCCGAACGACAGCGATCGGTCTCGGCGTGTGGCTCGCCCTGACGCTCGCCGCCGTGATACTGTTGCTCGCGTTCGGCGACGCCCTCTCGAGTCTGTTCGTCTGAACGGACCAGCTGCGGTCCCGCGACGGTGGGCTACTCGGAGACGTCTTCGTTCGAGAGCACGGTGGTTTCGGCGACGATGAACTTCGCGAGCTTTCGTTTCGTGTGTTCGGCGAGCAGGTGCTCCTCGAGTTGCTGATCGGCGGCCGGCAGCTCCCGACAGACGGGGCACTCGATAGACTCGCGGGTTGCCATAGCAATGACAGGACAGGCGCGAGCAAAAGTGGTGTGCCGGCATGCTCTCCCGTCGGTCGGCGAACGATCGAATCGCCGTCGGTCATCGGCCGCGCCACCGCTCGGGGAGCACCGTCATCAGCATCGCGAGATCGTAGCGATTCGTGCGGAACAGTCCGAGACAGAACAGGCCGGCGACGCCGGCGGCCAGCCAGTTGCCGTAGAGCACGTCGATCGCGCCCCACAGCAGGACGAAGCTCACCAGATCGTCCAGTGCGAACTCGCAGGTCCGGACGCGCTCGAGCAGGACCGCGCGATCGAACGCGCGATCGACGAGGACGACGGCGACGGTCCCCGAGAGGAGCCATCCCCAGTAGTTCGAGCGGGGGACGCCGTAGTAGCCGCCAGGCGGAACGTACTCCCAGAACCCGATCGCGACGGCTCCGGGATCGAGCACCAGATCGACCGCGACGACGGCGGCGATCGCCGCGAGCAATCGGGGGACGACGCTCGCGGCTCGGTCCCGGAGGACCAGCAGCGTCAGCAGGTAAGCGTTGAGCACCAGCGGGACGAAAAACAGCGGCAGCGCCAGCGGCACGTCGCCGCCCACCATCGGCCCGAGCCGAATCCCGTACTCGAACGCGCCGTAGGGCCAGTCCGTTCGGACGCCGACGAGTTCGATAGCGTAGGTGTAGGCCGTCAACAGTCCGAGGAACCCGACCGCTCGCCGGTCGACCGTCGGCAGCAGGGCGACGACCAGCGGCGAACGCATCACCAGCGTCCCGAACAGGATGAACAGCGGATTGTACGCGAGCGGTGCCGGAAGCGCTCCTTCGGCGCTGCCGACTAGCGTCACCGCGCCGACGACCGGGAACACCACCGCGATCGTGAATCGGTTCTCGCGGACGAGCGCCTCGAGACGCCGCTGGACCGTTTCCCGTGTCGTCTCGGTCGGCCCCCTCGATCCCCGCGTCTTCGACGCGTCGTCCTCGCCATCGCGTTCGCGTCGGTCGCCGGCCACTCCGTCGCGCTCGCGGGCGTGCCGTCTCGAGTCGGCGTCCCCGTCCGGGCCCGCGTTGACGTCCGCGCCCGGGTTGACGTCCGTACCCGCGTCCCCGTCCGTGTCCGCCTTCGGACTCGAGGGCGAGCGCGTCGGGTCCTCGCTACCCATAGAGGAGCCTCCAGAGGCCGCCCACGGTCAGGAGCGCGCCGACGACGGTGTTGATCGCCGGGAACCACCAGTAGGCGCGGTCGACGGCGACGCCAGCGGTGGTGATCGCGACGACGAGTCCCGGATACACGAGCATGAGCGCGCCCAGCCGGACGTCCAGCGCGCCGAAGGCGGCCGCGCTCGCCAGCCAGCACGCGCCGCAGTAGGCGTAGGTCCGGCGCTCTCCGAGCACCGTCGCCGTCGTTCGGATCCCCGTCTCGCGGTCGGGCTCGATGTCGGGGATCGCCGAGAACGTGTGCATCCCCATGGCCCACAGCCAGCCGCCGACGATAGCGAGGACGGGCGGCTGTGCGCCGGCGACGGCGGCGTACGCGGCCGCGCCTGGCGCGATATAGAGGCCGTTCGAGACCGAGTCCAGCAGCGGCGTCGTCTTGAACCGGACCGGCGGGGCGCTGTAGGCCGCGCCGAGGCCGAGAAAGGCGACGAGCCACGGGATCGCGGCCGTCTCGAGGAATGGGGCGAACAGCAGCGGCAGGGCCGCACAGAGGGCGACGGCGACCGGAACGGATCGCTGCCCCCGATAGCGCGCCTCCCGATCGTCCTTCTTCGGGTTCGCCGCGTCGATCTCCCGGTCGTAGACGTCGTTGATCCCGTAGAGGAAGACGTTCGCCGGGAGGAGGAAGTACGCGAACAACGCGATCGGTGCCGGCGCGAACAGGTCCTCGACGGACGCCGCGGCGTAGGCCGCCCCGACGAGGACCGGGCCGGCCAGATAGAGCCAGAACCGCGGCCGCGAGAGCGTCAGCAGGTACGACAGCTGCTCGCCGACGTTTCCCTCGCCCGTTGCCGTCGGTTCCGAGGTCATCAGTGATGTCTCGAGCGCGCGAGCCGTCCGCCGCGGACGGGCAGTTCGGTTCTGTGAGTCGTTCGGTTCGGTCGATCGGCCCGATCGCTCCCTCGCGGGTCCGACACGGTCAGCCCTCGAGACCGTGATCCTCGAGCACTTTCTCCGCGGTCAGATCGCCGCTGATGAGACACATCGGGACGCCGATTCCGGGCGTGGTATCGCCGCCCACGAAGTAGAGTCCGTCGACTTCTTTCGATCGATGCGGCGGCCGGAAGAGCGAGGTCTGGCGGAGGGTGTGAGCCAGTCCCAGCGCCGTCCCACCGTAGCTGTTGTACCGGCTCGCGAAGTCCGCGACGGAGAACCGCTCCTCGAGGACGATCCGGTCCCGGAGGTCCGTGCCCGCGTTCTCGGCGATGTCGGCGAGGATCAGGTCCCGGTACCCGTCGCGGATTTCGGGGGTGTCCTCGAGGCCGGGCGCGATCGGGACGAGGACGAACAGGGCGCTGTGGCCCTCGGGGGCGACGTCGTCGTCGGTCTCCGAGGGAACGCAGAGATAGTACGCCGGATCGTCGGGCCACTGGGGATCCTCGAAGATCTGGTCGAAGTGATCCTGCCAGTCCGTCGGGAGCACGAGCGTGTGGTGAGCGAGTTCGTCGACATCGCCCTCGACGCCGAGATAGAGCAGGAACGCGGAGGGCGCGTAGGTCCGCTTCTCCCAGTAGTCCGCGTCGTGGCCGCGCCGTTCGGGGGTGAGCAGTTCCTGCTCGGTGTGAGCGTAATCCGCGTTACTCACGACCAGATCCGACTGAACGGGTCCGCTCGGCGTTTCGACCTCGAACCCGCCCGTGCGGCCCTTGATCTCCGTCGCTGGCCGCTCGAGATCGTACTCGACGCCGAGTTCCGCGCCCAGTTCGGCGATGCCGTCGATGACCGCGCCGATCCCGCCGTCGGGATACCAGACGCCGAGGTTGAAATCGACGTGACTCATCAGGTTGTAGAGCGCCGGCGTGTTGGTCGGAGAGCCACCGAGAAAGACCAGCGTGTACTGCATGATCTGCTGGAGCTTCGGATGGTCGAAGTAGCTCTCGACGTGGCCCTGCATCGACCCCAGAAGCGAGAGGCCTCGCGCCTGTCGCGCCACGTCGAGATCCAGGTAGTCCCGCAGGCGCTCCCGGTCCTCGTAGACGAAGTGCTCCATGCCGACCTCGTAGTTCTCCCTCGACTTCTCGAGGTAGCGCTCCAGGGCCTCGCCCGCGCCCGACTCGTACTCCTCGAAGACGTCTTTCGTCCGCTCTAAGTCGGGCGTGACGTCCACCCGATCGCCGTCTTTGAAGAAGATCCGATAATGGGGATCGAGATGCTCGAGGTCGTAGTACTCGCTCGGCGTCCGGCCGAAATCGGCGAAAAACCGCTCGAAGACGTCGGGCATCAGGTACCACGACGGTCCCATGTCGAATTTGAAGCCGTCCTTCTCGAGCCGGCTCGCTCGCCCGCCGAGCTGTTCGTTCTTCTCGATGACGCGCACGTCCGCACCTGCGTCGGCGAGGTAACAGGCCGTCGAGAGCCCGCCGATCCCGCTTCCGATCACGACGACTGACTCACCGGCCAGCGATTGCATAGTCGACCGTGAGTATCGGACCGCTGTTAAACGTGTATCATACATAGGTAGGGAATCCGATCTATCGACGGTGCGACGCCGGGACGACCGCGCCGGGTTCGCGTCGGTCGCGACCGTCGACCCCGCCCGGTGGGTTCCTGTGGGTCGATCCCGTAATGATCGTATGGACGACCAGACGGCCATCGTGACCGGTGGAACGCGCGGCATCGGACGCGCCGTCGCCGAGGCGTTCGCTGCCGACGGAGCGACCGTCGTCGTCGGCGCTCGAGACGCCGACGAGGTCGAGGACACCGTCGACGCGCTCGAGGATGCGGGTACCACCGCGGCGGGGCTCAGGACCGACGTTCGCGACGAGTACGATGTCGAGCGGCTGGCCGAGACCGCCTCGCGGACGGGCGAGGCGGCCGGCATCGATATCGTCGTTCCCGCGGCGGGCGTCTATCACGGCGAGGCGGGGGCGACGCCGACCGACGACGAATCGTATTCCGCGTTCGACGATCACTGGCGGACGAACGGTCGCGGCGTGTACGCGACGATCCGGGAGTCGCTCCCGCACCTGAACGACGATGCGCGAGTGCTCGTGCCGACGGGCTCGGTCGCTCGAGACGGAACATCGGGGTACGGCTCCTACGCGATTTCGAAGGCGACCGCGGAGGCGGTAGCGCGGGGCTTCGCCGCCGACACCGAGTACGTGGTGGGGTGTCTGGACCCCGGCGTCGTCGCGACGGCGCTCTCGGGCGGGAACGGCCGCGATCCGGACGCCGTCGCGCCGATGTTCGTTTGGGCGGCGACCGAGGCGGAGTCGACGGTCGTGGACGAGGAGATCGTCGGCCTGCGCGAGTGGAAGCGAGCGACGCGGTAGCCGCCTCCCGCGAACTCACCGGCCGCGACTCGACCCGTGATGGTCGGCTCACTCTCCGAACGGGGTGTGCAGTTTATGCTCGTCCGTGACGTACAGTAACACGGTGTATCGAAATGCAAACCGTCGCAACGCGGGAGGTCAGCTGTCCCCACTGTGGAGAGCGCGCGAGCGTCTCGCTCCCCGGTGAGGAGGTGGACGTGAAAGTGCGGAAATCGGTCGCGGCGTTCGGCGAGTATACGACAGTTACGTGCTCAGAGGACCATTCCTACTGGGTGTACTTCTGTTAGCACGCGTCGTTTATTTCCGGTCTCGTCGGTCGGGATCACCGCTCGTATCGTTCGGGTTTCATCAAGCAGACGAAGACGAGCGCCAGCGCGGCCGCTACGGGCGATCTATCGAGAGAGAAATCTAGTAGTTACCGGACCCGATACCGGGGATCAATCGATGTGGCCTTCGCGACGCAGTTGATCTGCGTCCTGGCCGGTGTAGCGCCACTCGATGGTGGCCTTCTCGTCTTGCCAGTCCCACGGCTCGGCGACGACGATGTCGTCTTGCTCGATCCAGGTACGGTATTTCATGCGACCCGGGATGCGGCCGAGTCGCTCCTCGCCGTCCTCACAGCGGAGGCGGACGTGATTGCCACCGAGGTGTTCGGTTACGACGGCGAATACTTCATCGCTGTTGGGCATACGGAGGTTCCGTCGCCCGGAGTCTTCTGTCACACTTTAACTATGTGCGGCAGACGTTTAAACGCTTGGAGAGACGTGGTATCTCACCCCACAGTATTGTCCGTCTATATATCAGTCAATTATCTCGAATGACTGTTCATCGTCTATTCATCGAACGCTACCGGACAGGACCTAGAGTTCGCGGTCCGAATCCGGGTTCTCGAGCTCCCAGAGGAGTTCCGGCAGAAAGGCCTCGAGGTTGTCGATAACGCTTCGTTCGCTGACGTTCAGCCCCTCACAGTGCTCGTGGGCCGAGTCCCGAATGTCGACGTGGAGGTCGCCGTCCTCGAGCCAGACGCCGAGCGGAAAGACCGAACACCGCGTCGGTTTCCAGTCCTCCTCTAGGTGCAGCGAACAGAGGCCGTCCTCCCGGAGGAACGCACAGGCCGAGCCGTCCTCGGCGACGTGGTCCTCACGGTCTTTCCCCTCGCGCGTGACGAACTTCTCGCCGCGGAACTCCGTCGTCGTCTCGGAGAGATTCGCCCGTTGGGCCAACTCGAGGAGGTCTCTGTCGTAGAGGAGCACGCCGTGGTGACAGCACCACGTGCAGTCGTCGACGCACTCGAAGGTGAGGTCGGGGTCGAACTCGACGACGACCTCGCGGTCGGGGTACACCTCGACGCGTCGCGTAGCGTCAGCGCTCACGACCGTGGAGAGGCGGGTCGGACCCAAGTGCCTTTCTACCCGTCTCTTGCGGGAGTCACAACGACGACGACGCTACCCCGAAAGCCCCGAATCGCTCGATTCGGGCGGCTCGCTGCGCTCTTCCCGTCGGTCAGCGCTCGCATCGCCGTCCGTTATCGAGCGATGTCGCCCCTTTCAGTCCCACCCGCGGGTGGATCGGTCGGCGTGCTGTGACGTGTCCGAACTCACGTCTATGTGCGAGACGGTTCCGACTCGAGCGACAGCTTCTCCCGTTCGCTCGAGTCGACGACCGTGTTTCGGAGCGTGCCGACGCCCTCGTAGGTGATCTCAACGGTGTCGCCGGGTTCGACGAGGCCGGGGTTGGCGGGGCTGCCGAAGGAGATCACGTCGCCGGGGCGGAAGGTGAAGTGGCGGGAGAGGTACGAAATGACCTCGTACGGGTCGAAGAGCATCAGTTCGGTGTTGGCCTCTTGGCGGCGCTCGCCCGCGACGTCGGTGTGCATGTCGATCTCCGTCGGGTCGACGGCGGTCTCGATCCACGGACCGAGCGGGCCGGAGGCGTCGAACGCCTTGCGGGCCGTTCGACCGCCCTGATCGAGCGCGTCCATGTCGTTCAGAATCGTGTAGCCGCGGACGACGTCGGGTACTTCGTCTTCGGAGAGGTTCCGGCAGGGCTCGTCGATGACGGCTGCGAGTTCGCCGGCGTAGGTTACCTCGTCGCTGAATTCGGGGTAGGGAATCGGGTCCCCTTGGCCGACGAGCGACGCCGGCGGCTTGATGAAGAAGTCGGGTTCGTCGGGTCGCTCGTACTCCATCTGGTCGAGCGTCGCCGCGAAGTTGCGCCCGACGCAGTACAGCGCCGAGGGCTCGCACGGCGGCAGGAAGTCGTCGTCCGTACTGATCTCGTAGACGCCGTCGTCCGTGTGGACGACGCCGTCCTCGTACCGTCCCGTGACCGGCCCGTCGTCCGTCGCGATCCGCGCGAGTTTCATTATCGGCGGTCTCGATTCCGGGAGATTAGTGGTACCGGTTTGCCGTCGTCTCGGTGTCGGTGGAACGGGGTCCTCGAGCATGGCGGACGTCCCCAGCCCCAAACTGAGCACGGTCCCTGCACCCACGCACATGTCGGTCCAACGTATACCCCGCCGCTCGGCCAACGCCCGTCCATGTGCGCCAACCTGACGGTCGACGACGAAGGGAAGCGAGTCGTCAACACGAACGGGAAGGAGATCGGCGTCGTTCAGGATGTCGACGCGGGCGTCGCGTACGTCGAACCCGGCCCGGAGATGACCGACTCGATCAAGTCGCGTCTCCGTCGGGACCGAGACGTCGCCGACGGGATGGAGAACTACCGACTCGACGAGGAGTATATCAACGAGATCACCGCCGACGAGATCCGATTACAGCGGTTCTGAGCGACTCCAACGACGGTACGTCGGACGGCGATGATCCCCGTGGACGCCGTGCGATCACGGCCTCGGGGCAGATGCAGGGGCAGTCTATACCCGACTACTGCACGGAACGGAAACCGTATGTGCGCGAATTTCACGGACGACGACGAGGGGAAACGAGTCGTCAACGCGAACGGCGAGGAGATCGGAATCGTACAAAACGTTAGCCAGGGGACCGCCCACATCGATCTCAGCCCCGGCATCACCGATACAATCAAATCGAAGCTCGGCTGGGGCGACGAGGACGCGGAGACCTACCCGCTCGACGCGGATCGCGTCGAATCGATCACCGACGACGAGATTCGGATTCAGCAGCTCTGAACGCCCCAGATACCGTTTTTCGAGGTGCCGAAACGCGTTCGCGTTGCCGAAGTGAGTCGCCGGGCCCCGTTACCGAAGGACACTCTCGAGGTTCCGCGAGCGGATGTTCGCCCACGCTTCGTCCGGGAGATCGAATCGGTCGAACACGGTGAGCTGCGGGATCTCCTGTCCGGGAGCGAGGTAGTCGGATCCCCAGACGAGTCGCTCGTGGTGGGCCGCGAGGAACGCTCGAGCGTATGCCGGGTCTCGAGTCAGCGCGTTCCAGCCCGAGCCGGCCGAGAGGTCGCCGTAAACGTTGTCGTACGTTGCGAGTAGTTCGGGGACGCGGCCCCCGGGCTCGACCGCGCCCTCGGGATAGCGGCCCCGGTCGGCGGCCGTCACGTCCGCGGAGATGTGTGCCCACCAGAAGTGCGCGTGGGCGATGAAATCGACGCCCGGATAGGACGCCAGGACGTCTTCGAACCCCGGTAGTCCGACATCGTCCAGCAGCGCCTTCTCGTCCAGATGGCAGAGGATCGGCAGCCCGTACTCGGCGCAGTACTCGTAGATCGTCTCGAGTCGCCGGTCGTCGATCGGCAGGCCGGGCTTGAGTTCGCCGAACCCGCGCGCGCCGCGTTCGACGTACCCTTCAAGCAGCTCCCTGACGGCGTCGTCCCCGTAGACCAGCGTCCGGGGATCGATCGAACAGAACGGGACCAGCCGATCGGGGTACGCGGCGACCTGTTCGAGGACCCACCAGCTCGGCGCTTGCACGGGATAGCTCTCCGGTGACTCGAGCGCGTGGACGACGGCGCGGTCGACCCCGTGGTCGTCCATCCAGGCGACCAGTCCGTCGGCGGACAGCGAGTCCCTATCGAGCGTTTCGTGAGGGATCAGATGCGTGTGGGCGTCGAACAACGGTCGCTCGGAGACAGAGTCGTCTCGGTCGGCGTCGGGCTGCGCGACTCGAGGGGCCCCATCGCCGTTTCGGGCCAGACTCGGTCCCGGAGTCAGTCCGGCGAGTCCGGTCGTTCCCGCGACCGCGAGTAGCCGGCGTCGCGTCGCGGTGTCGGGCGAGCGGTCCGCTTCGTCACCTCGAGCGGTCGACATGCGCTCCCCTCCCACGGACCGGCGCAAAACGATACGGGGGACCGGTCCCGAACCCGACCGATCGGCCTCTCACTCCTCGAGCAGCAGGTAGGTTCGGCCGCCGCGGTGCTCGAGCGAGACGGCGTCGGTCTCGACGTTCGATCGGACGAACTCGCCGATCCCGGCGGCGTGCAGGTCGCTGACGTCGATCCGTCGGCGCTGTCGCCGTGTCTCCCCGTCGTCGCTCGCGGGCGATCGAGACTCGCGTCCGTGACGTCGCGCGTCGCGATCGGTCCGTTCGTCGCTCTTCTCGACGGTCAGTGGCATACATCTCAGTTAGGCTGATAGTACGTCAAACCGATCCGTCCGGAGTGAAAGTGAAAGTACGGGACAGCGACCCGGTCCGCCGAGCGGACGAGGATCGCACGGGTCTGAGCCGACCGCCGCGATCGCGATCTCGCTACCCGAGCGTCTTGAGGTCGACGCGGCGGGGTCCGTCGTCGGTCTCGAGGGCGACCGAATCGACGATCGACTCGCGAGCGCGCGCTCGCCACTCCGCGACGGCCTCGGTGTGGTCCTCGCGGATCCGATCGGCCTCGCTTGGGTCGTCGTCCGCGTCCGCCACCGCCGACTCGAGGTCGGGGTACGCTTCGACGACGTCGTCCGCGATGACGGCTTCGGGGGAGAGGTGCACCGCGCCGGTCAGTTCGGTGTCGTCGACGCGGTAGACGTGGATTCGGGCCCGCATTCGCCCGTGGAACGGCGGCGTCACCCGGAGAACGGCGTCGCCCGGGTTCTCTCGACTGTAGACGTAGGCGTCGACGGCGTCCTCCGGCGACAGCGCGATCGACCGAATCGCTGACGCATCGTTGGCTTCGGCTGACGGATCGTCGTCCTCGACCATCGGCCGGCGATTAGGCTCGCGACGGGTTAACTGTCAGGTTGTGATCGATCGGTCGCGAGCGCCGGGCGAAAAACGTTGGCCCGACCGTCCGTCGAAACGCCGTGGGTCGCATCGTCGACCGATGCCGGCAGGTCCGCGTCGGCGGCAGCGTAGCGGGCACGGAGCGACGCCCGGACGGCGTCTCGGACGCAGGCGCGCGTCGCCGCGCCGACCTCGGTACCGCTGCCCGAGAAATTCGCTGTCGAACCCGACGGATCGTGGCCGACGACGACCGCGTCCGTCGTCGTTCCCGGAAAACCGGTCTCAGCGAGCAGCGTCGCCGCCTTCGCCTCCGCCGCGACCGCGATCAGGTTCTCGAGCGCGCCCGGTGCGAGCGCCCGCGTCGTTCCGACGATAACGTTGACGGTCCCTCGTCCCCGCTCGAGTCCCGAGTCGTCGGCTGTGCCCTCGGCGGAATCGGACTCGTCGGTGGGGGTCGGCTCCATCGGTAGCGCGGCGGGGTTCGAAATCCCGGCGGTCGCGTAGGCCGTCACCGGGCCGCGGCGAGCGCCGCGAGCGTTCGCGATATCGACGCCGGTCAACAGCACCGGTCCGGCCGCGGCCGCGGTCCCGGCGCTCGTCTCGAATCCCGCCCGCTCGAGGCGGTCGTCGACGTAGGTCTCGAGATCCGTCCGATCCCACCCCTCCGGGACCGAGACGTTGTACGCGCAGTCGGTCGTCGAGCGGCCGCCGTTCCAGCCGGTCGAGAGCCACTCGGTGTCCGGTCGAGTGACTCGAAGCACGCCGTCTCGTCGGAGCGCGTCGTAATCCGGGTCCGACTCGGTCATGACTCCGTTTCCGAATCGGCGTCCTCGCGATTGCGGACGCCCAGGGCGGCGAGCAGGCGGTCGTTGGCCGTCCGATCCGTGACCGCGACGCGGACGTGGGAGTCGAGCGCACGGAACGTCGTCGCGTCGCGGACGGCGACGCCGGACGCACGCGCGTCGTCGATCACCGTCGCTACGTCGCGGTCGCCGACGTCACAGAGGAGGAAAGGCGCGTCTGATTCGTGGACGTCGAATCGTTCCTCGAGCGCCTCGCGCATCCGCTCGCGCTCGCCGGCGACGCGAGCGCGCGTCTCGCGAACGAACTCGTCCCGTCGCAGGCAGTGTGTCCCGACCCGAGCGGCCGGCGTCCCGAGCGACCACGCGCGGCGAGCCGTCTCGAGCGCGTCCCGCCGCTCGCCGGTCGCGACGGCGAAGCCAGCCCGGAGCCCCGGCAGCCCGAACAGTTTGGTCAGCGAGCGCGTGACGACGACGTTCTCGCGGTCCAGCCCAGCCATCGACTGGAGATCGGTGAAGCCCAGGAACGCCTCGTCGACGAGCAGCGTCGTGTCGGCGTCCGCACAGCGGGCGGCGAACGACTCGAGCGCGTCCGGATCGATCGCGTCCCCGGTCGGGTTGTTCGGCGTACAGCACACGGCGAGCGCGCACGGCTCGAGCACGGTGGGGCCGAGTTCACACAGGTCGTCGTAGCGCACGAACCGCGGCGTCGCCCCCTGTAGCTCGACCTCGCGGGCGTACTCCCCGAAGCTGGGATACGGAACGAGCGCTTCGTCGCCCGGCTCGAGGGCGGTTTCCATCGCGAGCCGGATCGCGGCGAGTCCGCCCGGCGTCGGAATCACTCGCTCGGGATCGCAGCCGACGAAGTCGGCGGCGGCGGCGCGAAAGTCCGGATAGTCGTCGTCCGGGTAGCGCCGGGACTCCTCGAGCGCGGCCGCGTATACGTCGCCGACGCCCTCGGGGGTTCTGGGGTTGGTGTTGGCCGAGAAGTCGAGCAGGTCGCGGTCGGTCTCGCCGCCGTGGGGCACCCGCTCGCCACCTCGGATCGCGTCAGGATCCATGGCCGCCCTCCGTTCGATCACCGGTTCCCTCGCCGCTCTCGGCGCTCGGTTCGCCCTCGGCGTCGATTCCGAGCCGGCGACAGACCGTCTCGAGCCGATCTCTGACCGCGCCCATCTCGCCGTCGGGAACGAGCGAGAGCGCGCCGCCCATCCCGACGCCCTCCTTGGCCTCGCCGGCGCAGTAGCGGGCCATTGCGACGTGATCGCGCCCGTCGAAGCCGGGGTCGGTGACGGTCAGCTCGCAGTCGAACCGGTCGCAGGCGTCCGCGAGCCGGTCGCCCTGCTCGTCGGCCACGAACGACGTGGTCGCGATCGACAGCGGCGCGTCGACTCCCGCGTGGCGCAACGCGGCGGCGACCGCGACCATCTGGGTCCCGCCGGCGAGCGTCACCGCGGTGCCGGACTCGAGCGCGCCCGCCGCGATCCCGGCCACCGTCGGCTGGACGGGATCGCCGACCGCCTCGATCGCCGCGAGCGGCTCGCCCTCGCAGTCACCCGGCTCGAGGTCGCTCGCGGCCAGGGCCTCGTCGACGACTCGCCGTTTGCGTTCGATCGGGTTCTCCGGGAGCGACGAGGAGACGCCAGTCGGCTCGCCGAGCGCGGTGAGGACGCCGAGCGCAGTCGTCGTCCCGCCGGGGACCGTCTCGCCGATCACGAGCCGCTCGTCCGGCAGGCTCGCGCCGTAGTCGTAGGCGCGGTCGAAGGCGGCGTTCGCGTCCGGCACGGCGACCGCTTCGCGAATGTCGGCCCCGGGTTCGCCGCCGAGGTCGACCGTCGGCGCGGCCGTCGACTGGGTGAGTCCCGCATCGATCACTGAGACGTCGAAGTCGACGACCTCTCTGACCGCACGGGTCACGGCGGCCGGCGTCGGACAGCCGTTCGGGCTCACCGGCGTCACCGGCGACGCGACCGGTTCCCCGTACTCGAGGATTTCGACGTCCGCAGAGGGCGTGTGTTCCATCAGCTCCGGGGCGGCCCCGGCGGCGCTGATGCCGTCGATCAGCGCGGTCTCGGTCGTTCCGGCGGGGAGGAGGACGCGCATCTCAGCGATCCTCCGCGGACCGGTTCCGCAGCATGCCGGCCGCGATACGGGCGTCTTCGCGTCGGTTCACGTTCACCGCCAGTCGTGGATCGTAGTGTACGTCGGTCATCGTCGTGGATTCGTCGGTAGTGCCGACCACGTTGACCCCGGTCGGCGCGAGGTGATCGTCGGACTCGAGTCGCGAATCGATGCTGACGCCGAGTCGCCGCTTGAGCGCCGCGGGGACACAGACGGTCCGCGAGGCGTCGCTGTCGCCGTGAACCGCGAGGATTCGGTCGAGGACCGATCCCTCGAGGAGCGGCAGATCGGCGGCGACGGTCAGGACGGGGGGTTCGAGTTCGGGCGGCTCGAGGACGGCCATCAGATCGGCCACGTAGCCCTCGCCGGCCGTCTCGATCGTCGCGACGCCGTCGCGCTCCTCGAGGTGGGCTCGCGTCGCCGGCGCGTTTGGCGAGACGGCGGCGGAGATCGTCTCGACCCGGCTCGCCTCGAGCGCCGCGAGGACGCGGTCGACCATCGCGGTCCCGTCGATCGGGTGCAGGGGCTTCTCCCGGGAGCTCTCGAGGCGGGTGCCCTTTCCGCCGCACATCACGAGAGCGTCCACGCGATCACCCCCAGATGGACGCCGGCGACGCGGCCGATCTCGTTGGCCGCGCCGAAGATGTCGCCGTTGATGCCCCCGAGAGAGCGGTTCGCCCAGTACCAGGGGAGGCCGATTCCGGCGACGGCACCGGGAAGGGCGACCGCGCCCGGGTGGGGCCAGACGAACGCGGCCGCCGAGAGGGCGATCGCTGCGGGGACGAGAAACGAGCCGGCGGTGCTCGCGTCGGTGAACTGCTCGCCCGTTCCCTCGTAAGCGGCACGCCCGAAGCAGGCCATCGCGGCCATCCCGAGTTTCGCTCCGACTTCGGCTCCCACCGCGACGCCGACCGCCGCAAGGACGGGGAGGTCGGCCAGACCGAGCCCGCCCAGTGCCAGCGCGGCGACGGTGATCGCCACCGCGAGCAGCGCGCCGACGCCGGTCGTCGTGTCCTTCAGCACCTCGCGGCGGCGCTCGAGGTCGCCGTGGACGACCAGCGCGTCGCCGAGATCCGCGATTCCGTCGAGGTGGTGAATTCCCGTGACGGCGTAGACCGAAAGCAGGTAGCCAAGCGCAACGGTCGGCGCTGCGAGCGTCCCGGCGGCGAGCAACGGGATCGCCGCCAGCGTACCCGCGACGAGGCCGACGACCGGAAACGCCGCCGGCGTCGATCGAAACGCGTCCCAGTCGCCGTCGCGGTAGCCGACCGGGAGCCGCGTCAGGAAGCCGAGCGCGCCGCGAACGGCACCGATCCAGCGGCCTATTACAGCCATCTCGGTCTCACCCCCGTGGTCGACCCCGCGCTCGAGGCCGTCATCGACTGCCAGTTCGTCTCGAGGCCCCCCGCGAGCTCCGGAACGGCGATCGCCAGCGCGATGGCGACGAGGATCGAGACGACGGCCGCCCGGCCGACGACGGTGACGGCCCGCTCGCCGTCGGCTACCGTCGGGAGTTCGGCATCGGGATTGAGGACGTAGACGTCCGCCTTCTCGAGCCGAACGCCGAGCGCGCAGGCGAGGGTCGCCATCGGCCAGCCGGAGTTTGGCGACGGCGGCGCGCGCGCCCACTGTCGGGCGCGCACGATCGCGAACGGATCGACCGCGGCGACGGCGATCGCCGCGGCCGCGAGTCGGGCGGGCAGGTACATGACGAGGTCGTCGAGTCGCGCGCTCGCGGTGCCGATCGGTTTCGAGGGGTAGCCCAACATCGAGTCCAGCGTGTTGACGCCCTTGATCCACGCGGCGGCGGCCGCCGCGGCCGGGAGCGAGATCGGCGCGAGCACCGCGAACGGCACCAGCGTCGCGACCAGCCCGTCCGCGAGGTTCTCGGCCGCGCTCTCGACGGCAGCGCTGCGAAGTTCGCCGGCTGAGAGCGTCGCGGTGTCTCGACCGACTAACCCGCGGACCCGCTCGCGGGCCCGCTCGAGGCCATCGGACGACGAACCGCCTTCCGAGCCGTCGCTCGCTCCCGTCGCGACGACCCCCTCGGTCGCTGCGATGACGTCCTCGGTGAGCTCGAGCAGCGAGCGCAGACTGGTCGTCAGAAAGAGGGCGAGCGCGGCGGCGATACCGCCGGCCGTCGGTCCGAACGCGGTCGCTCCGAGGACGACTCCGCCGACGACCGCGGCGGGGACGAGCGGGGCGAGCGCGGCGATCGCGACCCCGGCGAGGCGTTGGCGGCGCTCGTCGTCGCTCCACGGCCGATCGACCGCGCCGACGAGTCGACCGAACCACGCCACCGGATGGATCGCGGTCGGCGGTTCGCCGATCAACAGATCGAGGCTGAACGCCAGCCCGACGACCGCGAGCGTCGTTAACACGCCGCCTTCGCCTCCATACTGTCGTCCGAATGGGGGCGCTCAGTCATTACTGCTGTGTTCGTCCGGCGTCAGCGCCGCCAGTCGCGCCGGCACGTCCGTGAGCGAGAGATCTTCGAGAAGCAGCGCCGTGCCGCCGACGGCCTCGATCCCGCCGTCGGTCCGCGGATCGTCGCCGACGTGGACGAGGTCGGCGGCGGCGACGCCGAGTTCGTCGGCGGTCTGGTCGAAGATTTCGGGCGCGGGTTTGCGCCAGCCACAGCCGACGCTCGTGACGATCGCGTCGAAATCGTCGCGCTCGAAGTCGGACCTGACGAGCGTGCGGCCGACTAACTCCGGGACGCTGCAGTTCGAACAGATCGCGACCGGCCCCCGCTCTCGAGCGGCGTCGACCGCCTCGAGCGCGCCCGGTCTGGTCTCGACGGTCGGATCGAACGCCGCGACGACGGCCCGCCTGGCGGCGTTGTGCTCGTAGTCCACATCGCGACTCGCGAGCGCGCGAGAGACGTGGGCTGGAAGCGGCACCTCCGCGCCCTCGGGCGCGTCGACGTGTGGCTCCGCGTAGGCCGCGGCCCAGTCGTCGGGGACTGCGACGTCTCGCTTCGCGAGTTCCGTCGCGACGGCGTCGGCCGGGTCGTCCGGGCGGTCGGCGGTCACCAGCGTTCCGAAGAGGTCGAACGATACTCCCACACCAGTGTGACTAGCACAACCTAACTTTAATTTCGCGGTATCCCGGCGGGGGTTGTTTGGACGGTTTTGTGCATACCGCTTTGAGTACACGGTCGCCAGCGGGAAACACGATGAATCGACGACGCACACCGATCGGTTCCCGGCTCGTGACCGCCGTCGAACGGACGGTTCGGATCTGTCTCGACTCGGTCGACCCCGCGGGAGCGACCCGACGCGCCGCGGAATCGGCGACTCGATACCGGCGACGGTTCGCGGCGCGATCGGGACGGCTCGAGGCCGCCGCGGATCCCCCGAACGACGGCCCTCCCGGCGAGGAGTCGGCGGGATCGGACGACGACCATTCGATCGCGAGCGGAATCGTCGATCCCGAGAGCGGCCCCACGAGCAGGAGCGATGTCCTCGAGTACGGCGTCACGCCCGAGGAGTACGTTCGCGCCGTCCTCGTCGAACACGGCGGTCGGATCAAACAGCGGCGGTTCGCCGACCGCTACGGCTGGGCACACGCCACGCTCAGCCGCCTCCTCTCGGACTTAGAGGAGCGCGATGTCATCGACCGCTACCGGCTCGGGCGCGAAAAGGTCGTCTGCCTGCCGGACGCGATCCCCGAATCCGCGCGGTGACGGCCGCTGCGCTATCGGTTCGTCGGCGGTCGTCGAGAAAATCGAACGAATCGAATCGCGGCGTCAGTCGAGGCGGGCGAACGCCAAGTTGCCCGAGATGTTCTTGATGTAGATGTCCACGACGTCGCCCTCCTCCGCGCCGGGGACGAAGATCGTGTAGCTGCCCTTCTCGGCGACGCCGTCGCCCTTGCGGCCGGTACCGGTGATCTCGACCGTGTAGGTGTTGCCCTCCTCGACGGCGTCCTGCTGTTGTTGCTGCGTGCTGCTGGTCGAGCGCTTGGTGACCGGGCGGAACGCACCGCAGGCGTCACAGCGCAGCATCGGCGTCCGATCCTCGCGGACGAGACGAGTGTCCGGCAGCCCACACTCCGAACAGAGGACGTACTCGTCGACGTAGGCGTCGATCGCCGCGTCGAGGTCCGTCTGCGAGAAGGTCCCGTTGTATCGGCCGCGGCCGTCCTCGAGTTTGCCGCTGGTCCCCAGTTCGCGCTGGATGAACCGGTGGAGGTGTTCGGTGTCCCGCGAGAGGACGCCGGCGATCTCGTCGAGGTTCGTCACTCGCGTGAACGCGCCGTCTTTCTGTGGCTGCGGGTCGGGGATCTGCAGTCGCTGTTCGTCGCCCCCGATATCGGGGACGTCCTCCATCGCTCGGTCGAGACTCGATTCGTAATCCATACGCGAAAACAGGTGACCCGAACGTAAATCCGTTCTGCTATCGCAATCCGCCCGACAGCACGGTGCTCGGGCGGGAAACGGCGTTCGACGAGTCGCTGTCCCGGCGGTCAGTACGTGCCGCCGCCGCTCTCACTGAGCGAGCCCTGTTTCTCCTCGTCCAGTTCGTCGAGATCGCGTTCGGCGTTGGCCTCGTTGGGGCTCCCGGCCTCGCCGGTGATCTCGCCGTAGACCGCTTCGCGGACTTCTTCGGGCGACTCGTACTGCTCGCCCGCCAGTCGATCGAAGACGCTCCCCAGCGACTCCGTCTCGTTGGGCATGTCGATCGGCTCGTTGCCGTACTCCGAGGCGATCTCCTCGCTCGTGATCGGATACTCCATCTCACCGAGGTGGCGCTCGACGTCCTCGAGGATCGATTCGGTGTGGTCGGCCCGCTCGGACTTACGCTGTTCGGAACGGTCCTGTACCCGGTCGCGGCTCGGTCCGTCGTCGCTCATGGCCGGAGCTATCACCAGCCGTCAGAAAAGCGGTCGGCCGGCGCTCGCGTGGCCCGCTCCCGCGCGAATCCGGTTACGGTATCGCCGCTCTCGCGCTCTGTTCCCGCCCTTAGACGGCGGATTCGCTTCGGCTCCCGAGGCCTATTCGGCGCGTCTGCAGCCGCATACTGGCCATCGCTCGAGTCGCCGCCGAGAGCGTCGACCGACGATACTCGGCTGTTGTTTCGGCCGTAGTAACACTCTCGATGTCGCTCTCGTGCTCACGGCGAATTCTTGTAGTCACTTTCCCGACGTACCACCGCGACGATGGACGAGAGCGACGATAATCGACGAACGATAGCCGCCTGCGAGCAGTGTGGATCCCTCTACGCAGCGCTCGAGTTAGCCGAGGAGAAACTCCGTCCGATCGGTAGTCGGGACGGCTGTCGGTGCGGGAGCACTGAGTTCACCGCCGTCGACGGGTCGCTGTCGACGGTCTCGTTCGAAGACGATCCCGACGGGTGAGCCACGCGCTGGAGCCACAGAAAGCGTCCCCGAACCGCGATACGTCTCGCTCGAGAACCGTCCCGAACTGACTCCTGCCGCGCCGTCGATCGGCCGGTGGTCGGCCGCCGCGTCGGCGTACCGTCACGGCCTCTCTCAAAATTCCCTCCGCGTTCGCTGCTACCCCGGCGCTCTCGACGACTCAGGCGACCGTCTCGAGGGCCGTCCGGAGCTCGTCGACGGCGTACTCGAGTTGCTCGCGCGAGATGGTCAGCGGCGGCTGGAAGCGCATGACGTTCTTGTAGTAGCCGCCGACGCCGATCACGACGTCGGACTCCTCGCGGAGGTGGTCGCTGACGGCCGACGCCAGCTCGTTGTCCGGTCGCGGTGCGACGTTCCGCGGCCCCGTCGTTCCCGGGTCTACGAGCTCGACGCCCCACATCAGTCCGAGTCCGCGCGTCTGTCCGACGACGTCGTACTCGTCCTCGAGCGCCGCGAGTTCGGTCTCGAGCCACTGGCCCTGCTCGCGGGCGTTGTCGACGATTCCGTCCTGCAGTTCGTCGATGGTCGCCAGCGCGGCGGCGCAGGCGACGGGGTTGCCGCCGAACGTCGAGAGGTGGTCGCCGGACTCGAAGGCGTCCGCGATTTCTTCGGAGGCAGTGAACGCGCCGAGCGGCAGACCGTTCGCGATCCCCTTCGCCTGTGTCAGGATGTCCGGTTCGACGTCGAAGTGGCTGCTCGCGAACAGTTCGCCGGTCCGACCGTAACCGGTCTGGACTTCGTCGGCGATGAGCAGTGCGTCGTGGTCGTGGGCGATCTCCTGAACCCGCTCGAGCCACCCCTCCGGCGGGACGATGATCCCCGCTTCGCCCATGACCGGTTCGACGACGACCGCCGCGAGATCGCCGCTGGTGTGCGAGCCGATGATCCGCTCGAGTTCGTCGGCACAACTGGCGTCGCACTCATCGCCGTCACAGCGCGGACAGCGGTAGCCGTACGGCGGCGCGGTGTGGGCGACGTCGTTGAGCGTCGGGGCCATCCCCTCTTTGTAGGCCTTGTTCCCCGTCAGCGCCAGACTGCCGAGGGTGCGGCCGTGGAATCCCATCTCGAGTGCGATCACTTCCTTCGAGTCGGTGTACTTCCGCGCGAGCTTGACGGCCCCCTCGACGGCCTCCGTCCCGGAGTTACAGAAGAAGCTCTTCTGCAGATCGCCCGGCGTCACGTCGGCGATCCGTTCGGCGAGGTCCGCGACCGGCTCGTTGGGATGGACGTACGAACAGCCGTGGACGAACTCCTCGAGTTGCTCGGTCGCGGCGTCGACGACGGCGTCGTTCCCGTGCCCGACGTTCGTCACCGAGATCCCCGAGAAGAGATCGAGGTACTCGTTGCCCTCGAAGTCCTCGAGCGTACACCCCGAGGCCCGCTCGACGGGGATGTCGAGCGATTTCCAGATCGGCATCACGTGGTCGTCGTACGTCGACTCGACGGACGAATTCGATCTCCCGTCGACGGACGAATCGGATTGTTGTTCGGACATAGTGGCTATACCTGGACTCTATCCTAATAAAATATACTATATAGTACTTAGTCCGATATATGGCGCAGTTCGAGGGGGCGTTCGCCGATCAACCGACAGACTCGGGACGGTCGGTCGATCGAACCGTCGAACTGGATTCGACTTTCGTCCGCTATCGCGACTCACGTTCGAACGTTGTTTATTCGCCCGCTCCCTCATGCGGGATATGGACGAGCGAAACGTTCGCATTCTACAGGCCATCGCGGAACTGGGAACGGGCAGTCCGGACGAGATCTCGAACCACACGGACATTCCGAAGTCGACCGTCCACTATCGACTCACGAAACTCAAAGAGGACGGGATCGTGGCCAACGATCTGTTCGACGTCGACCTCGAGAAACTCGGCCTCGAGATCACGGTCATCTCGGAGGTCATCGCGGAGTACGACAAACAGTATCACGAGGAGGTCGGGGAGCAACTCGCTGCCATCGAGGGCGTCAATCAGGTGTACTTCACGATGGGCGATACCGACTTCATCGTCATCGCTCACCTGTCGGATCGCGAGATGGTTCATCGCCTCATCAGCGACTACGAAGCGATCGACGAAGTCGTTCGGACGAGTTCGCAGTTCGTCGTCGAAACCGTCAAAGACGAACCGCATCCGCTGAACGACTTCGAACTGGAAACGCTCGTGGAGTCGACGGTCGACGAGGACTGAACGGTCGAATCGTCGCCTCGGCCGCTCGAGGAGCCGTTCGGGTCAACGAGTCGGTCTCGATCAACCGACTACTCGAGTTCCTCCGTCTCCAGATCCGCCAGCTCGAGGTCCGCGTCCGTCGACGAGCTGCCGTAGAGGACTACGCCGAGCAGCGCCCAGAAGAGGACGATCCCCCATTCGTAGGGCCAGACGAGCGCCGACGGGCCGCCCGGGAGGTAGAGCCCGATGAATCCGAGCGTCAGGACGAGTCCGGCGGCACCGAACGCGTAGCCGAACGGGAGCTCGAGCGGTCGGTTCAGTTCGGGCTCGCGACGGCGGAGCACGAAGAAGGAAACGACCACGAGGAACCACGCGACGACGAGGCCGAGCCCGCTCGCGTTGACGATCCAGACCAACATCTGTTCGCCGAACAGCGGTGCGAAGACCGAGAGGCCGCCGATGAGGAGGACGGCGGTCGAGGGCGTGTTGTACTCGGGGTGGAGCGTGTTGATCCGCTTCGGGATCATGCCGGAATCGGCGAGCGCGAAGACGGCACGACTGGCCCCGAGCAGGAAGGAGTTCCAGCTCGTGAGGATCCCCGCGATTCCGGCCAGCGCCATGATACGACCGATTAGTTGGCTATCGAAGATCGTTTCCATGGCTGCGGCGGCCGGCAGCGGGCTCTCGACGAGTTCGACGCCGGGCATCGCCTGCCCGGACGCCCAGATGACGCCGATGTAGAACAGTGCGGCCAGCGTGACCGACGCCGGAATGAGAAGTCCGATGAGACGGGGCGGGACGTCCGCTTCTTCGGCCGACTGCGGGATCACGTCGAACCCGACGAACATGAACGGCGTCATGATCGCGACCGTGGCGACGCCGGCCGTCCCGACGTCCGAGAGCGGCGGGTTCGCCTGTGTCTGCCCGTTGAACAGTGCCCCGACGACGAGCATGATCCCGGCGAGGGCGATGACGAGCGTCAGGAACGTCTGGAACTGCGCCGCGGGTTTCACGCCGCGATAGTTGAGCGCCGTCATCACGATCGCACCGATCCCGCCGACGAGAATCCAGGACGCGTACACCGGCTCACCGGCGACCGTCCAGAGCTCGAGGACGTTGAATCCGGGGACGATATATGCCATCGCGGACGGCAGTGCGACGACCTCGAACACGACGACGCCGACGTAGCCGAGGACGAGCGACCACGTGCAGACGAACGACCAAAGCGGACCGAGCGCCCGAAAGCTGTACACGTGTTCTCCGCCGACGAACGGCAGCGCGGAGGCGAGTTCGCCGTAAATTAGTCCGACGATACTGACCATAATCGCGCCCACGACGAAGCCGAGAACGGAGCCGGTCACACCGGCTTCGTCGATCCAGAACCCGGTCTGGATGATCCATCCCCAGCCGATCATCGCACCGAACGCGAGCACGAAGAGGTCTTTCTTCGTCAAGATACGCTCGAAATCACTGTCGTTCTCTGCCATACCACTCACTGCCAAATGATGGGTGTTAAGTTTAACTGAATCCAATCTACCAGAACTCTATACTATCTAACCACACCAAGCTGGATTACATACAACAACTCTCGCTCCCAGAGACGATGCGGACCCACGGAGCAGGAGGCCAGTTCGCAAGCCGGGTCGGAAGCGATACCGGCCGCGAGTGATCTCGATGGCGAGTCCGGTACCCATTCCAACGGTGAGTCCGGTAGCGACCGGTTTCGATTGCAACTGATCGTTCAAACGGCCGCCTACTCCGGGTAGCAGCCTGCTACTCCCCGGGTACGCTGCTCATATATAGAACGGCGAATCCGGTACCTCAGTTTGATGACCGGTACTGTCACACGACAGTCGTCGTCGCGGAACAGTTGTCCGATCAATTCACACGGAACCGAAACCGGGGGCGGGAAGTGACCATGCTCGGATCACGAGGATCGCGTAGTCCGTTTCCCGGCGGGTGGCGCGGGCTGCTCGCGCTCGGACTCGGCCTGGCCGTAATCGGGAGTCTCATCGCGACGGGAGCTGGCGCGTCCGCGGGTATCGTCGATCCGGATTCGAACAGTTCCGTCTCCGAAGAGGAGTACGTCGAGCCCGCACCGGAGCCGGGCGATCCCTACTTCGAGGCAGCTGCCGAGGACGGCAGCTGGGTCAGCTACGAGAACCCGCGTGACGAGTACCGGAGTCCGTACCTCGGAGACGGCTCCGGTAAGGTCTGTGTCACGCTAGTCAACGAAAACGGTGATCACGTTGTCGGCGAGTCGGTGCCGAACACGTCCGTCACGATCCCGACGAACGACGTCACGAGTTGGCACTCTCACGCGGATCCGATGACCGTCCAGTTCCCCATGACCGACCACTACGATCGCCCGCTCGATGCCGACCAGTTCGGAACGAGCCCGGACGTCGCCCAGGGTGACGGATACATGGACTCTCACTGTATCGAACTGCACGGGAATCCCGAAGACGCGACTATCGAGTACGGCGAAGCGGAGATCAGCGGCGAACACGCCGACGAGATCGACGTCGCCGGATACATCCAGCAGGTCCCCGAAGGCGACGGCTGGGACACTGACATCGATCCGGTCACCGCCGCGGAGCCCTACGAGGACGCCGGCGGCGGCTGGACCTACCGGACCGAGGCCTCTCACGGACAAGTCGTCGTCGTATTGCAACTCGACGCAGCGACCGGCGGCGGGTCCGACCCCGGTGGCTCGAATACGACCGATTCGGACGTGAACGAGATGGACGAGACGGACGAGACGAACGACACCACGAACGCGAGCGACCAGCAGATCGACGACGAACCCGAAGACGACAGTCCGATGCCCGGGTTCGGCGCGCTCGCGGCCCTCATTGCGCTGTCGGTCGCCGTCCTTGCGCGCCACCGCAACCGCGGCTAACGCCGGACTCGAGGCGCGTCGGTTCGGGTCACAGTTCGATTCGGACGGAATCCAGTACGGTGTCACGACTCGGCGAGAGACGAGTCGGCCGAAAGACAGGGAACGGCTACAGATGTAGCCGGGAACCATGGAGCTCCTCGCACGTCACGACGGGGCGGACGGATCGGATGGGGTCACCCACCGACAGACTGTCGTACCCCCCGTCTACCTGACTGTTCGCTCGGACCACAATAATACTGCTGGCCAATTCGCGGGAAAAGCGGCGGAAACGGACGGCAGAATTCGGTGAACGGCCGATATGACTTGGTATAGCATAGCAATGCTGACCGGCTGACCGCTCCGAACGGCGACGCGACTCAGCCGTCGCTCGAACCAATTAGGTTTTACCGGTCGACGCGAGATACCCGACAAATGACGAACACAAGCGAGTCGGACGGGGACGCGCCGCGCGTCCCGGTCGTCTGTCCTGACTGTGAAACGACTTCCCGCGTTCCGCTCTCGGACGTCGCCGACGCGATCGAACGACACAATAACCAGCTCCACGACGGCGACGACGTCGCCGAGGTCGATCCCGATGTCGCCGACCGCATCGCGGATCTCGTCGCCACCGAACTCGGACTCCTCGAGGACGCCGACTGAACGCTCTCGGCCCGTTGACCGCCCTCGAATCAGCGACTGAAGTACTCGCGGATCCTGTCGACGAGCGAGCGGGCGGATCGATCCTCTCGGTCCCGTTTGGTGACGAGACCGTCCTCATCGGGCTTGTCGTCGAGTCGGACGTCGGGCCGTTTCGAATCCATACCCATCGACTACGGTAATCGCTGGGACAAGCATTGCCCCTGCAATCGTAACGAGGAGCGAGTGGTCGATGCCCTCGATCGACGAGAGCGAAATCCAGCGCGTTCGTTCAAAATTTCGTCGACGTTCCGCTCGAGAGGATATATTTCGTCGGATCCGACCGTTAGTTCAGTGAGAAGGCTTATACTGTCATACCCGACTCTACCCACCATATGGCACGCGAGAAAGCGACAGTCGACCCCGATACCGGGGTCGTCGCAGCCGAGAGCGAGACCGAGGACGCAGCATTCTACAGCACCGACACGACCGCGACGGCGACCGTCGCAGCGACGAGGACGGGAGCGGACAGTGCCGGTGCGAGCACCCTCCCGAACACGCTGACGATCATCGGTCAGGGAGTGCCCTCGAGTTTCGAACTCACTGTCGACGGCGAGATCGAACCGGCCGACGAGGACGAGGTGACTGACGTGACCGTCCTCTCGGGGACGACGGTCGAGGGAACGGTCGAGAACGGCACGGTGACGGTTCGGTTCAGCGGCGAGTTGACTGACGTGACATTTGTCGATCGCGGGATCACGGGCCGGACGCCGGCGACCACCCCGAACGTTCACGTCGATTACGACGTACCGGAGCGGTCGCAGTCGTAACCGGACGCGTTCTTCCTCTCACGCGCAGCGTATCGTCCGAAACCGGGGAGCCGTACCGATCGAGACGCCCGCGCTGTACTCTCCCGGCGAACCGAGACGTAAACATACTCCTGGAAGGGGATCCAACGTCCCCACATGGACGACCACACTTCCGACGCCGATGCGGAGAGGGACACCGGTGTCGAGACAGACACCGATATCACGGTCGAAACGGAGGCTCACAGCCACGCGGAGGGTGGACACGTTGTCGAGACGAAGGCCGGAGCCCCGATCTATGCCGACGCCGGATCGGAAATCGACGCCAGGTGGATGGACGCCGCCGACGGGCGCATCCTCGAGTTCATACAGTCGGAGGACGTCTTCGAGCCGAGCCAGTTCGAAGAGGAGGGGATCTGCCCCGGGAAGTTCGCGGCCTACCGGTGTCGAGAACTGGCCAAGTACGGCCTCCTGAAACGCCACATGCCCGGCGTCTACGAGATCACCGACGCGGGCGAGCGGTACCTCGCAGGCGACCTCGATCCGAGCGAACTCGAGCCCGACGAGTAGCCGCACGAGTTCGACGCGGGCGGCAGACCTTCCTCGTGCCCGCACGCGCAATCGATCAATTCGAATCTCGAGTCCGGCGGGCGACCGTTCGGTATCGTCCGTTCTGCCGCCGTCTCCTCTCCCTGTCGACCGGCGATCTCAGGAGCCGAGGTGGTGGCGGCCGTCGGGCGAGCCGTTCTCGTCGACCACCGTCGCCGGTCGGACACGATAGACGAATTCGAGTGAGCGGTGAGAAGGGTGTGTCGATCGACGCGCCGTCGACTACTCGCCTCAGTCGGCGTCGACGGCGGTCGGAACGTGGGTTTCGAGGAAGTCGGTCACCGCGTCACCGCCCTGGAACCCCTCCGCCAGCCGCGCGGTCTCCGCTCCGTCCTCGAACAGGATCAGCGTCGGCACCGACCGAATGTCGAACCGGTCGACGAGTTCGATGTCGTCGCCGGGATTGACCATTCCGATCGCGACGTCCGTCGCGCGGGCGACGTTACCGAGTACCGGTTCCATCGCCTGACACAGCGCACAGCCGCTGGTGTAGAACTCCACGAGCGCAACGTCGTGGCTCGCCACGAACTCGTCGAGCTCTTCGCCCGTCTCAAATCGGCTCGGTTTGCTGGTTGCGGCCATAGTCGCGGCTACGGATCCTCGGCGGAAACCCCTGACGGACGTCGAGGCGACTCGAGAGCGACGGCCTCGTCGGTCACTCGTGGGCCAGAGTCACGTGACCACTGCGCATTTCCCGGCTCGGTTGACGGTGTCGTATCGAAGATTCACCGGGAAATTGTATTGTGTGAACTGATTACGGAGTGTGACTTTATAGCTGGGTCCTGTACCAACGCTCGATGACTCGGCCCGCAACTGACCACGACGACGGTGCGCCGACCCCCCGGAAAGCGACGCTGTTCTGCTGGGAGTGCGACCACTCGAGTCCGGTCGACGGTGACTGGCTAGTGGAATCTCGAGACCGGTACGATGCGTACGTCTGCCCCGGTTGTGAGACGACGCTCGCGAAACGGCCGCAGTCGACCAATTCATCGCGCGAGCGAGCGACGAACGGACCACTGGTGGCCTGGGAGCGGGCGGTCCGCGCGTCGGCGGCGATCTGGCGAGTGAGCGTCGACGTCGGGGTCTCGAGTCTGGCCGCGTTCGTCGGTGTCGGAGCGACCGCTGGTATCCGCGGGCGTTTCGGAACCCGCTAACCGATTCGTCGAGCGACGGCCGGACCGACCGCAAGCGACAATTACCGACGGTGGTGATGGCGGCATCCGAACGACTATTCAATTTTGACGTGAGTTTTTCGTCCGATGTCATCCGCACTCCGAATATATCATATTACAACGTACGTTTGACCACTTTTCGAGCTATTTGCGGATATTCGCCAACAACAGTAGAGTTTTAATAGTAGAATCCGTTGGCTTAGGCGAGCAGAAGATGACGAACGGAAATCTGACCGCTGCGGAAGAGGAGGTACTGGACGAAATCGAGGAGGAAGACATCGACTTCCTTCGCCTGCAGTTTACCGACATTCTGGGGACGGTCAAGAACGTCTCCGTGCCGGCCCGACAGGCCGAGAAGGCCTTCACCGAGGGGATTTACTTTGACGGCTCCTCGATCGAAGGGTTCGTGCGCATTCAGGAGTCGGACATGCGGCTCAAACCCGATCCCGACACGTTCGCGGTCCTCCCGTGGCAGAACCGCGAGGACGGCGCGTCGGCCCGCATGATCTGTGACGTCATCGATACGTCGACGGGCGAGCCCTTCGAGGGCGATCCGCGACGCGTTCTCAAGAACGCCCTCGAGCGCGCCGACGAGCTCGGATACACGGTCAACGCCGCACCCGAGCCGGAGTTCTTCCTCTTCGAAGAGGACGAGGACGGCCGCGCGACGACCGAGACGGGCGACCACGGCGGCTACTTCGACCTCGCGCCGAAAGACCTCGCCAGCGACGTTCGCCGGGACATCATCTACGGCCTCGAGGACATGGGCTTCGAGATCGAAGCGAGCCACCACGAGGTCGCCAAGGGCCAACACGAGATCAACTTCGAGTACGACGACGCGCTCTCGACGGCCGACAACGTCGCGACGTTCCGGACCGTCGTCCGCGCGATCGCCGCCAAGCACGACCAGCACGCGACGTTCATGCCGAAACCGATCCCGCGCATCAACGGCTCGGGCATGCACACGCACCTCTCGCTGTTCGAGGACGGCGAGAACGCGTTCCACGACGAGGACGACGAGTTCGACCTCTCGGAGACCGCCCACTCCTTTATCGCCGGGATCCTCGAGCACGCACCGGCGATCACGGCGGTCTCGAACCCTACCGTCAACAGCTACAAGCGCCTGGTGCCCGGCTACGAGGCACCGGTCTACGTCGCCTGGTCGGACCGTAACCGCTCGGCGCTGATCCGCAAGCCGGCCGCCCGCGTCCCGGCCGCCTCGCGCATCGAGGCCCGCTTCCCCGATCCATCGTGTAATCCCTACCTCGCGCTCGCGGCGCTCATCCACGCGGGTCTCGACGGCGTCGAGCGCGACCTCGACTGCCCCGACCCGGTCCGAGAGAACATCTACGAGTTCGACGAGGAGAAACGCGAGGAGTACGGCATCGACACGCTGCCGACGAACCTCGGCGAGGCCGTCGAGGCCTTAGAGGAGGACGAAGTCATCTACAGCGCGCTCGGCGAGCACGTCGGACCCAAGTTCGTCGAGGCCAAGAGCCAGGAGTTCGAGGACTACCTCGTCGACGTCTCCGACTGGGAACTCGACCGCTACCTCGAGACGTTCTAACTGACCGACTGCGACGACCGCTGGCTCTCGGCACCGTCGCTCCGACGGCGTGGAACCCGATGCCCGCACCGAAGCGACTCCCCGCGAATCGATTTCATTTTCGACGGCACGGCGAGAACAACGACTCGACGCTGTCGGTGGCACTGCCTCCCGGTCAGTTCGCGGCGTACTCCGACCCGGTCCGTTCGACGTAGCCGGCACTCGAAAGCGAGTTCAGTATACTCAGAATGTTGATCTTCTTCATCGCCAGTATCTCCTCCAGTTCGTCGACCGTTGCGCCCTCGACCACGTCGAGATAGATGTAGACGAGTTTCGCCTGTGCTGACTCGAGGTCGTCGGGAACCGGATCGATCTGTGTCGCGGAGCGGTGTTGCTGTGAACTCATTGTCAGCTATAGGCACCTCGTTCGTGTATATAAATCCACACGTAATTGGGTACCAACGGATACTAGGACTCAATATGGACCGAGTCAACTGATCACAAGCGTCTCGAGCGAAGCGATCTCGAGGCGAAAGACGACGTTTTACGGCGACCGTCCGTCATCGGCGTATATGACCGCGGACGAGCGACCGACACCACCACCGGAACTGGACGGCGTGGACGGCGAGGTACTCGCGGAACTCCTCGAGCGAGACGCAGCGACGCTCCGGACAGTGAGTGCGTACATCGACGACGTAGCTGCGTGGAAGGAAGCGCGAGGCGAGAGCGAATCGGAATCGGCAGCCGATCCGGACGCGTATCCCGAGGGCGTCCCGGAGCGTGCGACGGTCTCGGTGACGGAAATCGGCGACACCGAATATCACTACTATCAGTGGCGCGAGGGCGACGAGATCAGATCGAGGACGGTCCAGCGGTAGCCGAACGCGGGAAGTCGACGTTCGTCACACTGAGTCGTATGGTCCGAGCCGCGTCCCGTCCAGCAGGTAGGCCTCGCCCTCGGCCAGCCCCGCCGGGAGAAACGGCGAGAGAAACGACTGTCCGGTCACGTTGATCCACGTCCCCCCGACGAGGTCGTTGAACGCCGGTACGACGATCGCCTTCGGCGGCGATTCGTCAGCACGCTCGAGCCACGAGACCCCCTCGTATTCGGACCGGTCGCGAAACGGGGCCGGATCGAGCCGTCCGCGGAGCCACGCGCGTTCGACGCGGCTGCCGCCGACCTCGTCCTCGAGTCGGACGCAGGGATGTTCGTGACCCAGACAGAGCACGTCGCTCTCGAGGGCGGCCCGCGAGGGCCACGTGTGCCCGTGACAGATCCCGACATCGCCGAGGGCGATACCATCGCCTGGGACGACGTCGACGGCCGCTTCGATATCGTCGCCATCCGCGAGCCAGGTCTCGATCCGGCCGTCGTGGTTGCCTTTGACGACAGTCACTGCGAGATCGGCCGCGAACGATTCGAACAGCACCTCGAGCTCGCCGCGTTCGGCCCCGCCCGGGTCGCCGATCGAGTGCATGAGGTCGCCGAGGACGACCAATCGGTCGGGGTCGGTGCGCTCGAGCAGCGACACGAGTCGCTCGCGCCGGTCAGGTGCCCGACTGGGAACGTCGACGCCGCGCTCGTATCGCAGCCCGGCCTCGTAGCCGGCGTGATAGTCGGCGACGAGCAGGGCGCGTTCGCCCCCGATTACCGCGGTCGCGGCCGGTTCACCGGGAACGGGTTCGACTCGAGCGGGCGTCGACGCGGACTCCGCAGCGGCACGTCGGGGATCGTCTCGCATCGTCGCCCGATCAGATCGCTTTCAGCGTCTCGTCGTCGGGCTCGTAACACTGGCCGCCCATCAGGGCGTCCTGAATGGCGTTTTCGACGTCGTCGGCGGACGCGCCGGTGTCGGCAGCGACCCGCTCGATCACCGTCGTCCGGTCGGCACCGTCGCCGTCGTCGAGTTCCTCCATCGTTTCGACGACGTAGTCCTCGAGGTCGACGTCGTCGGCCGGTTCGGCCTCGGAGTCGTCGGCCTCGGAGTCGTCGGTCGCTGGCTCGTCCGCGCCCGATTCCGGTTCCGATTCGGCTTCGGCCTCGAGTCCGGACTCCGGCGGCGCGCCGAGATCGTCGTCGGAGTCGGCGGCCTGTGTACCGGCGGTATCGTCGTCGGCTGCGGACCCGTTCTCGCTCGATGCCGATTCGCCAGCCGGTTCGCCGGCGTCGACGTCTTCCGAGTCGGGAACGTCGATATCGGCCTCGCCGGGCTCCTCGACTTCGCTCCCGGTCGTGAACTCCGCACCGAACTCCTCCTCGAGTTGTTCGCGTTCCTCCTCGTCCATCTCGTACATGCTGTCGTCGACGTCGCCGGCGTCGAAATCGCCGAGTTCGTCGTCGCCGTCGTCGGCCGCCGACTCGGCGACGTCGTCGGACCCCTCGGCGGCGTCGGCCGTCGTCTCGGCGGGCTCGGTCTCGAGCGTCTCGCCGTCGGAGTCGGTCTCGTCACCGACCGGTTCGGGGTCGGCCGCCGACTCGGTAGCCGTCGTCTCGGTGACATCGGCGGCGACATTCGAGTCATCGGCGTCGTCGGTGACGACCGATCCGTCGGTCTCGCTCGAGTCCGCTTCGAGGTCGGGTTCGGCCGCGTCGGTATCGGGCTCGGACTCGATCTCGGTCGTTCCGGTCTCAGTCTCGGATTCGACGTCGATGTCGGCAGTTTCGGTCACGTCGGAACCGTCACTGGTCGCCGTTCCGGCCGCGGAGCCCGAATGTGCGTCCTCGGGGTCGGCCGCCGCGCCGCTCCCGCCGGCCGCGGCCGCGACGGGTTCCGTCGGCGCTGCGTCGGCGTCGGCGTCGGGTTCGGGTTCGACACCGGCCTCGAGCGCCTCGATATCGACGCCATCGAGGTCGGCGAGTGAGACGAACGTCGCGTCGAACTCGGGACTCGTCGCATCCGGTGCGACGTCGAGCCCGCTCACCTGATCGCGGTCGCCCGCGACGACTTCGCAGGCCTCGAGGGCGCAGTTCCGGAGCGCCGCGAGGTACGACGGCGTCGTTCCGTAGTGGTCCTGCGCGAGCGGAATCCCCGCTGCGAGACCGGATTCGACGCCGGCCTCGAGCAGGGCGTCGGTCAGCGCCTCGTCAGTCACACCGAGTTCTGCGGCTCCAGCATAGGTCCCGATACGGTCGAGCGTCTGTTCGGCCGCACTGACGACCCAGCGGTCCCGGGTGTCGGCGTCGACCGTGGCAATGCTCTCGGGGCGGATCGAGGTGTAGACCTGATCCGAGTCGTCGGGCTGGAAGGTCCGAGCTTTGCCCGTCACCGCGACGAATGCGGGCGGCTCGGTCTGCTCTAAGAACGCCAGTTCGTCGGGCTGGTACTGGCCGGCGTAGACGACGAACGCGCCCGTGGGATCGACGACGCGGGCGCGCACCATCTCGTCGTTGACCGACGTGACTTCGGTCAGCGTCCCGACGGCGAAGACGCGGTTGAGTCGTGCACCGGTCGGCGTGATCACGTAGTTGGGTGCCCGCTCTTCGTCGCTCTCGGCGTAGGAGAGCGAGGCGTCGTCGTACTCGGCGGCGAAGAGTCGGTACGCGAGTTCTCGTCCCGGGATCTCGTCGTCACCGTCGCCGTTCCCGTTGCCGTTCGCGCTCATGCGTCCACCTCCTCTAAGAAGGCCGTCGCACGGGCGGCCGGATCGTCGTCGCTCTCTTCGAAGATCTCGGCGTCCAAATTCGCGCCGTACTCGTCGACCGAGAGGTGACCGCGCACGCGGTACTCGCGACCGACGATGCGCTCGCGGATGCGATCCGCGACGACCTCTTGGTCCATCGCCTCGCGAGCCTGCTCTAAGGCGTCCTCGAGGGTCCCGCCGTAGACTCGCTCGGTGAGTTCGTCGTCGAGGACGACAGTGACGGTGCCGGTGCCGTCGTCGAGGATTCCCTTGACGCGCATGTCGTCGATCCCGTCGACGTCGCCGTGCGTTCGACACTGTCCCTTCTGGATGACCCGGTAACACTCCGGACAGCGCTGGATGAGGCCGGAGCCGTCCCGGACCGCGAGCAGATTGCCCACGACTTCGACGTCGTAGATCCCGCCGGTGGCGACGGCGTCGCCGACGTCCATCGTCGAGGTGTTACTGCCGACGTCGATCTCTCGGTCGAGCGCAGTGACCGTCGAGAACTCCGAGACGTTGACTTCGGGGACGCCCCGGAACTCCTGGACGTAGGCGTTCTCGATGCGAACCGTGCCGCCGTCCTCGATTTCGGGGGCCGGATCCCAGTTCGTGAACGGGAGGCGGCCGCTCTCGTCGCCGAAGACGCCGCTCAGGATGTCCGTCTCCCCGTCGCGACCGTCGATCGTCTTGAGCTCGCACTCGAGGACGGTGACTTCGATCGTGACCGCACGATCGCCGGTCCGGAGGTCGGCCAGTTGAGCGTCGCCGCCGATCTCGTAGGGAACCTCGAGCGAGTCGGCCTCGAAGGACAGCGAGGTGCTCTCGCCGAGGTTGAGTTCGGGTTCGCCGTCCCACTCGCGGACGCCCGCGTTGCCCGCGGTGATCGTGTCGCCCGGCTCGAGGCCGAAGTCCTCCCACGCCGTGTAGTCGATGACGCCGGTCTCGTCGGCCAGTCGCCCTTCCACGATGACGTGATCGGAGCCCTGATAGCGGATCGATCGCTCGCCCGCGGTGAGGACGACGCCCGTGACGGTAACGTTGCTATCGTCGGGCGCGATCTCGGCGATGTCCTTCGCGGACGGCGTTCCGCCACCGCCGCTGGACCCGTCGCCGTACTTCCGTCGGAGGCTCTGCTTGGCCTCGTCGACCGGGACGCTGTACTCCACCAGGTTCTGCAGGTCGTCTTTGACCTCCTCTTTGTCAACACCGAGGTCGGAGGCGAGATCCTCGGCATGATCGTCGAGTTCCATCACTCGCCTTTCGAGTCGGGGCGTAAAAAGCGTTCCCGGAGGAGGGCGGAAGTGAACGCACCGGACGCCGACTCGAGCCGTTCGGCATCCGTCACGGGGTCCAGCAGGCGTGCCGAGAGACGATCAGTAGAGGGCCACACGAGTTCTTCGTGAAGAATATCTCCTGAAACGCATGGTCAGTACAGGAGCTCGCTGTCTTACTCCGGACCAATTAACCGGCGTGCAGTGGCGCGCACTGTCGGCCGACCGAACGATGGTGAGGTCGGTTGATAACACTGCGCGAGGGATGAGCGAGCGCCGGAGGCGTGAGCGAATCGGCTGGGGAGGGCGTGGCGATTCCCTGTCGCCACGGTAGCAGGACACTTCTCTCCTCACGTATCCCCGTCAAAATCCACTGGACCATACACCCGTTCACTAGCACCACTCACTCATTTACGGCGAGATCCCGGAGCAAAATGATCGCACGCGGTATGATCGTCTCGTCAAGGTCGCGGTGCGGCCTTCTGGAGCGCCGTCTCGGCGATATTGCCGCCGTAGTCGGCGCTTCTGGACAGCGAGTCGACGATCAACCCCAGTGACTGGGCCTGCACCGGCTCGAGGTCCCGGAGCATGTCGTCGATCTGGCGGGTGTGCTCGTCGATCTCGAGGACGGCCTCGCGGGCCTCGTGCCCGAGCCGGTTGGCCTCCTCGGTCTCGTCAGCGAACAGCGCGTCCATCGCCTTCTCGAGGACGGTCGAGGCGTCGGCCTGCAGTTCCTCGAGGCCCTCGGCGACCGGCTCGGGGATCTCGTCGAGTTTGAGCGCGATGTTACTGATCTTGGCGGCGTGGTCGGCGACGCGCTCGAGTTGGCGAGCGCTCGAGTGGAAGTCGAAACAGTCCTCGCGGGGGACGCCGAGTTCCTCGGCGGCGCGGGGCGACCGAAGCGTCGCGCGGAAGATCCGCGAGACGACCAGCCAGAGGCGGTCGACGTCGTCGTCGCGCTCGATCACGTCGTGTGCGATGTCGTCGTCGTTCTCGATCAGCGCCCGGACGGCGTCTGCGAGCATCGACTGGGCGATCAGGCGCATGCGCGTGACGGCGTTGACGATCGACAGCTCCGAGGAGTCCAGCAGGTCCTGAATGACCACGCTGTCGGTCGTCTCCTCTAACACCTCGACGCCGACCAGGCCCTGGGTCGCGTCGCGGATCGCCCGGCGCTGGTCCGTCGTGATCCGGCCCGCCTCGAGTCTGATGATGTCGAAGCCGCTGACGTACATCGTCATCACGGCCCGGGTCAGGCGCTCGCCCTCGAGGCTCGAGATGTCGAGCGTGCCCTCCTGTCGGTCCGTCTCGTCGCGAGGTGTCAACAAGAGCGCGTCGTCCTCGGGGTAGAACTCGACGGTCGTTCCGGCGCTGACGTCGTTATCCGTCGCCCAGGTCTTCGGCAGGGAGACGGTGTACGTCGATCCGCCGGTCACCTGCACCTTGCGCGTTTCCATGTGCCGGGGTTTTGGATGCCGGAATATAAATATACATGTCTCTATAGAGTCTCGCCCCGATCGGGACACAGCCGCCGCAGAAACGGTCGTTTCGATCGCTCTTGAGGAGAAGATATCCGTATCAATACCCGTATAGATAGTGCCTAATATAGTCGTATATAGATATAGTTCGATTTCTGATCCGCTCGCCGTTGTGCCGGAGACGGGCGCGAACGACCCGACTCTGGGTCCGCACGCGGCGGGAGTCAACGGGCGGGGACTCACGTCGGATCACCGACCGGGACGGCGTCTGTCGTGTTCGATGCCCGGCGTTGACGGCGGTAGCTCGCGGGCCGAGTCACTGACCGATCGTCGTCGTCTGACCGTGTTCCGTTAGTTACACGATCGGTAGCAGGCCTGACCGGACCGTTTCCGACGCCCCGATTGAGACCTATATAGGAGTATGTTCCCTCTGAGTAATATATACGGCTCATAGCATCGTATTTTTATACCCTCTCGAATTGACCACGTGATGGCAGACAACCAGTTCGGACGCTCTGTCGACGGGGTATCGCGACGAAAGTTCATCGCAGCGACCGGTGCGATCGGTGCGGTGACGGCTGCCGGCTGTCTCGGGAGCGACGACGGAAGTAGCACTGAGTCGCTTTCGGCCGACGGCTCGTCGACGGTCTACCCGATCACGAGCAGAGCCGGATCGCTGTGGAACTCGAATCCGCCCGCCGGCGACGAGGACTACTGGATGCCAAGCGACTACGATATCGATACCGATCAGAACCTCGCGGAGTACTGGGGCGGTCTCTACGGCTTCGAGTCGGACGGCGATGGTCCACCGTTCGAGACCTCGATCGGACTGAACCACACCGGTGTCGGCCTCGAGAAACTCGAGAACGGGCAGGTAGACATCGGTGATGCGAGCGCCCCCGTTGCGGCCGAGTTCCCCGACCGGAGCGAGGACGAACTCTCGGACTTCGTCGATCACGTCGTCGGCGTCGACGCACAGCCGATCATGGTCAGCAGCGAGGTCAAAGATGCCGGTCTCGAATCGATTACGATCGAGGAAGTGCGGGGAATTTATCAGGGAGAGATCAGCAACTGGACCGAGGTCGAGGACTACGGTGGCGACTCTAAGGAGATTCAGGTCATCGGCCGCGCCGAGGGCTCCGGGACGGACACGTCATTCCGAAACAACGTGCTCGGTGATCCCGACGCCGACATGAGCGTCGACGCTCGTCACGGAGAGAACCAGCAGGTCCAGACGGTACTGGAGAACTCGGACAACGCGATCGGCTACGCCGGCCTCGCGTTTATCTCGGACGGCGCGCCGATGGTCAATCTCGTGATCGACGGCACGGAGTACACTCGAGAGCGGATGGCCGACCCGTCGTATCCGCTCGCACGCGACCTCCACTGTTACACCTGGGAGGACACGTCGGACAAGGAGGCCGCGTTCCTTCGGATGATCCTGCACGACTACGGTCAGGAGAATTTCGTCGAAAACGCGGACTACCTCGGACTGACGGACGAGCGGCAGCAAACCCAGCTGGACAAACTCCCCGAGCCGAGTAACTGAGCACCACGACGTCTACTGCTTTCGCAACTGTACGAACTGATTCACCAATGTTGAATTCATTACGAACGAGTGATTCGTCGGGTATCGATGACCGCAACGCAGACGGCGGGCGATCGCCCGTCCTCGTCGCGGGTGGCGCTGCGTTGGTGGCTTCGCTACTGAGCTTTCTATTCGCTCCGGGAGTGACGGTGTTTTTCGTCTTCGCGTTTCTCGTGGTGGCCGTGTACGGCTGGTTCGCACACCAAGAGACGACCGCGAAGGGACTGATGTTCCTCGCGACCATTTCGACGGCGCTCGTCCTCGTGCTCATCACTGCGTACCTGTTTCTCCGCTCGTTTCCCGCGTTCGAACGGATGGGACTCGACATCCTCTACACGAACGGGAACTACTGGAGCCGCGGTGACGACAGATACTCGCTGTATCCCGCCATCTGGGGCACCGTCCTGACGACCATCCTGGCGACGCTCGTCGCCGCTCCGCTCGGAGTCGCCTCGGCGATCTTCATCAGCGAGATCGCACCGTCGTGGGCACACGAGATCGTGAAACCGGCCGTCGAAACGCTCGCCGGAATCCCCTCGATCGTCTACGGGTTCATCGGGTTTACGATCATCAACGGCTACATGATGGACAACTTCGGCCTCACCTCGAGCGGCAGCATCGTCGTCGTCGGCGTCGTCGTCGGGTTGATGGCGCTCCCGACGGTCGCATCGGTCGCCGAGGACGCCATCTCGAGCGTGCCCGATCACATGAAAGACGGGGCCGTCGCGATCGGCGCGACGGAGTGGCAGACGATCAAGAGCGTCACCCTTCCCGCGTCCTTCTCGGGAATTTCGGCCGCGGTGTTGCTCGGCGTCGGCCGCGCCGTCGGCGAGACGATGGCCGCGACCGTCATTCTGGGGAACGTGATGCAGTTACCGGAGCCGCTCTACAACGTCTTCGGCAACACGGTGACGCTGACCAGCCTCATCGCCAGTCAGTACGGTAACGCACACGGCCTCCACATGCAGGCGCTGTTCGCTGCCGGCGTGATCCTGTTTCTGACCGTGATGGCGTTGAGTATCACTGCCCAGCTGATCGAGGCGCGCGTCAAACGGAAGCTCGGAGGTGAACTATGAGCGAACGCACTCTACGAAACCAGTCGCGGAACCCGTTAGCTGTCGAGTATTCGGCCACGCTGGCCGGACTTTCGATCGTTCCGATCGCGACGTTCCTCGCGGCGTTCGTCGTCGGCGGCCTCGCGCTGGCCGGACAACGCTCCCTCGGATCGACGGTCCTCGGTATCGGGCTGGAGACTGTGCTGACGGCGCTGTTGTTCGTCTCCGGCGGCTGTCTCCTCGCTGTCGGCGTCGGCTCCCGATACGGCGTCGTCGAGACGACCCCGGACAGATCGGCCGGCCTCGGCGTCGCGGGCGGGTTCGGGTTCGTCGCGTTCAGCGGGGTCGGGCTGATCACGTCACAGACGTTCGGATTCGGTCGTCTCGTGTGGGCGCCCCTCGCGCTGACCGCCGGCCTCACGGTCGCCGGTGCGATCGTGTTCGCACGAGAGGATCTCGGCGTGACTGTCCCCGCCGGCCTGTTTTCGGTCGTCATCGGCGGTCTGATCCTGTTCGACGTACTGACGCCCGCTTGGGCCTGGAGTCCGGCGGGGTTCGGCGTGACGTTCAACGGGACCGTCCTCATTCCGCTGCTAGCGATCGTCACCGGTTTCGTCACGGCGTGGGCCGCGGCAAACGCCTTCGAAGGGTTCGGCGCGGCGGGTCGACAGGCAGGGGCGTTCTTCCTGATCGGCGCGAACGCCGCGCTCATCCTGTTGGTCTTACTCCTGCTGATCGCCTTCATCGTCAAGAACGGGTTCTGGTATGCAGTCGACGGTATCGAGATGGGTCCGGGACTGCACTTCCACTGGCCGTTCGTAATGGACGGCTACGACGTGGTCCTCGATCAGAAGGGGATCTATCCGGCGATCATCGGCACGTTCTGGCTCGTCGTCGGCGCCCTCGTGATGGCCGTTCCCCTCGGGGTCGGCGCAGCGATATTCCTGACCGAGTACGCCGAGGAGGGGCGGTTCACGAGCGTGATCGACATCGCGACGAACGGGCTCTGGAGCACGCCCAGCGTCGTCTTCGGCCTGTTCGGCTACGCGTTTCTGGTCCCGCGACTCGGGAACAACACGAGCCTGCTGGCCGGGATGATCGTCCTCGGGTTCATGCTGCTCCCGCTCGTGCTCATCACGAGCCGCGAGGCGATCAAGAGCGTCCCCGACGACTACCGGGACGCCAGCGCGGCGCTGGGCGTCTCCAAGTGGGAGACGATCAAGGCCGTCACGATACCCTCGGCGATGCCCGGAATCGTTACCGGAATCATCATCGGCATCGGCCGCATCGCCGGGGAGACGGCGCCGATCCTGATCGTCACCGCCGACAACCCCCAGCGGAGTTCGGCACCGGCGATCATGGGATCGTTCGAACTCACGACCTCGCCGCCGTTCATCGTCAACGAGGCGTTGTTGAGCGGCTCGAGCGCGCTCCCCTACCAGCTGTACGGTGCGATCACGACGGGCGTCGTCGGCGACGATCCGGGATACGGATGGGCGACCGCGTTCGTCCTCCTGTTGGTCGTCCTGTCGTTCTACGTGATCGGAATTACCACGCGGATATACTTCAGAAAGAAACTACAAGCATGAGCAATACGCAAAACGCGAGCCACGATCCGGCGGAATCGAATCGGGACGTCCGATCGGCCGACGCCGTCACGCAGACCACGGCCGGCGAGTCCCAGGAGGAGACACAGACGGAGTGGACCGACTACGAGTTCCGGGGCGAACCGAAGCTCTCGGTCGAGGACCTGGACGTCTACTACGGCGACGAACAGGCGCTCCAGGGAATCACCATGGACATCCCCGAGAACAGCGTGACCGCGCTCATCGGCCCCTCAGGCTGTGGGAAGTCCACGTTCCTTCGGTGTCTCAACCGGATGAACGACCGGATCAAGAGCGCCAGCGTCGACGGTTCGGTCGAACTCGAGGGCGAAGAGATCTATCAGGACGGTCTCGATCTCGTCGAACTCCGCAAACGCGTCGGGATGGTGTTCCAGTCTCCGAACCCGTTCCCCAAAACGATTCGGGACAACATCGCCTACGGCCCGCGCAAGCACGGCGACATCGAAACCGGGCTCCTCGCGCGGCTGCTCGGAGACGACTCGAGCGAGCGGGAACGGAAACTCGTCCAGCGGTGTCTCGAACAGGCGGCCCTCTGGGAGGAGGTCAGCGACCGACTCGACGACAACGCGCTGGGCCTCTCGGGCGGTCAGCAACAGCGGCTGTGTATCGCCCGCTGTCTCGCCGTCGATCCCGAGGTCATCCTGATGGACGAGCCGGCCTCCGCTCTGGATCCGATCGCGACCGCGAAGATCGAGGACCTGATCGAGGAGTTGGCCGAGGAGTACACGGTGGTCGTCGTCACGCACAACATGCAACAGGCCGCCCGGATCTCCGATCAGACGGCGGTCTTCCTGACCGGTGGCGAACTCGTCGAGTTCGATGACACCGACAAGATCTTCGAGAACCCGGAGAGCCAGCGCGTCGAGGACTACGTCACCGGCAAGTTCGGGTGATGACCCGACCGGGCTACCGGGAGCGCCTCGAGCGCCTCCGCGAGGCGGTCGTCGCGATGGGCGATCTGGTCGCCGAGCGACTCGCCGACGCCATCACCGCGCTGTTCACCGACGATCGAACGCTCGCCAGCGAGGTAATCGCCGGCGACGATGCGGTCAACGATCGCTATCTCGACATCGAACACGAGTGTCTCGACCTACTCGCGTTGTACCAGCCCGTCGCCGGTGACCTCCGATTCGTCGTCGCCGCCTTTCAGATCGTCACCGATCTCGAGCGGGTGGGCGATCTCGCGACCAACCTGGCGGGGTATACGGTGGATTCGACCGAAACCGCGCCGACGCTTCCCGACGTCGACTTCGAACGGATCGCAGCACTCGCACTCGAGCAGCTCGAAGGCGCGATCGACGCGTTCGTGACGGACGACGCCGCGGCCTGTTTCGCGGTCGCCGAGCGAGACGACGAACTCGACGACCGGTGTGCCATCGTGATGGAGCGTATCGTCCAGACTCTCATCGACGTCCGCATCGACGGCAACGGTCGAATCGGCAGACGGCCGAGCCGGAACGCGTCCGACGACCGGCCGATAGAGGACGTACTCACGGACGTCTCGCGAACGTTCGTGATCGTCCGTGACCTCGAGCGCGTCGGCGATCACGCGGTCAACGTGGCGGCCCGGACGTTGTACGCGCTCGAGAGTAGCGAAGAGTTACTCGCGTGACCGTGACCGTCGGTCGAACGGAATTGCTGTGATTCATCGGGAACCATCGTTGAGCGGACCGGCACCGGACGAATATTCTCGAGTGACCACCGAGGAAACCGATTAGACCGTCGGCCGGCGAAATCTAACCGTACAGTACGGGAAGCCTCGTCGTTCACTGCGAGGCGGATGTCACGCCCGAATGAGGAGCTATTGATCGATATATACGACACATAGCATCGTATTTTTATATGCTTCCGTGTCGTTCACGTGATGAGAACAGACAAGTTCGATGGGGCTCTCCAGGGGGTTTCGCGGCGGCAATTCATTACGGCGACAGGTGTGGGAAGCGCGACGGCGCTCGGTGGCTGTCTCGGGTCCGATACCGACGACGATGACGAGTCCGAGACCACCGATCAGGGCGAACCCGAGGGGAACGAGGAACTCTCGGGCGAAGTGACAGTCACGGGCTCGAGTACGGTCTATCCGATTTCCGATGAGATGGCCGCCCGCTTCATGGCGGCGAATCCGGGAGTGACCGTCACGGTCGAATCGACCGGAAGCGGCGGCGGGTTCGAGCGGCACTTCTGTCCGGGCGATTCGGATATCAACGGTGCGTCCCGGCGAATCAAGTCCACGGAGAAAAACCACTGCGCGGAAAACGACGTCACGCCGGTCGAGATGCAGATCGCGGGCGACGCGCTGACGATGGCCGTCAGTACCGAAAACACGTGGGCGGACTGTCTGTCGTTCGACGAACTGGCCCGGATCTGGAGCGAGGACGGTGCTGAGACGTGGGCCGAGATCGACCCGGACTGGCCCGACGAGGAGTTCGAACTCTACGGCCCCGACACGACGTCCGGAACGTACGACTGGTTCACCCAGACCGTCGTCAGCGAGGTCGGCACCCATCGGAGCGACTACGTCGGCACCGAAGACGACACGACCATCATCCAGGGGCTCGAGGAGAGCCCGTACGCGATGGGCTATTTCGGCTTCTCTTACTACGCGGAGAACGAAGACCGGGTCACCGCGCTCGATATCAAAGCGAACGAGGGCGACGCCTGCGGGGAACCGAGCCTGCAGGCGGCCAGTGACGGGACGTACCCGATGGCCCGTCCGCTGTTCGTCTACCCCTCCGCGGAGGCCCTCCAGCGCGAGGAGGTCCGCGAGTTTGTCCGATTCTACCTCGAGAACTCGACGGCCGACTGGATCGCCGAGGAGGTCAGTTACGTGCCCGCGAGCGACGAGCAGGCCGAGGCGAACCTGAGGACACTCGCGGAAATCGTCGACGCATAGGGATTCGACTCCGGACGATGACCGATTCTGCGCCAGATAGCGGCTTCCGTCGATCGGTTCTCGAGCGACTAAATCTGTACGGTCGATTTTCCGAGGAATAATCGTCTCCCGGGCGTTGAACGAGTGATCGTCAGCGACTGCCGATCGACCACTATAGTTTTATGAAATCTATAGTATCTCATCTCTATACTCGGTTATATAATAATATGTACCATTCCCGTTTCTCGTATCGTCGAAAAAGGGCCCGAAGGCCCTCAACGGGCCGAATTTCGGGACGGGGCCCGGGCCATCCGTAGCTATGGCCGAGTATGTAGACCTATATAGCTAACATAGCATCGTATTTCTATATAGGGTCGAACCTTCACGTAATGACTGATACGCAGACGGACCGTTCAGTTCGCTCGTTCTCTCGACGGAAGTTCCTCGCTGCGACGGGAACAGTAAGCGCACTGTCGCTCGCCGGCTGTACCGAAAACACCGGTGACGGTGAAAACGAGCGCGTCATCGTTACGGGGAGCAGTACGGTGTTCCCGGTTTCTGACACGCTCGCCGAGGCGTTCATGGCCGAAAACGACGGTATCAACGTCACCACCGACTCGACCGGGACCGGTGGCGGGTTCAGCAACAATTTCTGTCCGGGCGACTCCGACATCAACGGCGCATCACGACAGATCCAGGACGCGGAACGCCAGACCTGTCAGGACAACGGCGTCGAGCCTCTTGAGTTCCAGATCGGTGCCGACGCACTCACCGTGGCCGTTCACAACGACTCTCCAATCGACTGCATCAGCTACGACGAACTCGCCCAGATCTGGAGCGAAGGCGGTGCTGAAACGTGGTCCGAGGTCAATTCCGACTGGCCAGATACGGAGATCGAACGCTTCGGTCCGCCGTCCACCTCGGGAACGTTCGACTGGTTCACGAGCAACGTGATCGGCGACGACGGAAGTCACGTCACGCAGTACGAGAGCACGGAAAACGACAACGAGCTCGTCCAGGGCATCTCGTCGACCGAAAACGCGATCGGGTACTTCGGCTACGCGTACTACCGAGAGAACGAGGCCGATCTAAAGGCGCTCGAAATTCGCGAAAGCGAAGACGGCGACTGTACCCCGCCGAGCCTCGATGCCGCACAGTCCGGCTCGTACCCGATGGCACGGCCGCTGTACATCTACGTCAGTCAGGAATCGCTCCAGCGAGATCCGGTCTACGACTTCGTGGAGTTCTACATCGAACAGTCGTCGACCGATACCGTCAGCGACGTCGGTTACGTTCCGGCGAGCGAAGACCAGGTTCAGTCGAACCTCGAGAAGCTCGAGAGCGCAGTGAACTGAGCGCGGCGAACCGAACGATTCACGATGGTCATCCAATTACCCCCTATCAATGAGTGAGCGATCGATAGACGTCGACCTGACGCGGTCATCGTCGGGTCGAGTCGTCAAAGAACGCGTCTACAAGTGGCTGTTGTTCGGCTGCGCTGCGTTGACGGTGTTCGTCACGGCGAGCATTATTTTCACGCTCGCGACCGACGCGATCGCATTCTTCAGACTGGTCTCTCCGGTCGAGTTCTTCACCGAGACCGAGTGGTTCGTCCGTGGCGACAGCGGTACCTACGGCGTCTGGCCGCTCGTGACTGCGACGCTGATAATCACCGTCGTGTCGGCGATCGTTTCGATGCCGATCGGCGTCGCGGCCGCCGTCTACCTCAGCGAGTACGCGAGTGCCCGTATGCGATCCGTTCTGAAACCAGCGCTGGAAGTGCTCGCCGGGATCCCGACGGTTGTGTACGGGTACCTCGCCCTCGTTTATTTGACCCCTGCGCTGCAGTGGGTCGGGATTCCAGTGAGTACGTTCAATCTGTTGAGCGCGTCGATCATGGTCGGGATAATGATCATCCCGATGGTATCGTCGCTGTCAGAGGACGCGATGAGTTCCGTCCCGGACTCGCTCCGGCAAGCGGGGTACGGAATGGGTGCGACGAAGTACGAGGTGTCGACCGGGATCGTCATCCCGGCGGCCGTCTCCGGTATCTTCTCATCGTTCATCCTCGCGCTTTCCCGGGCGATCGGCGAAACCATGATCGTCGTCATGGCTGCGGGCCTGCGACCGCGGATGTTCAACTTCTCGAACCCGCTCGACAACTTGCTCAGTTCGGGTCAGCCGATGACCGCAGGGATGGTCAACGCGGTGACGAGCGACGCGACGGGTGGCTCGTCGACGTATCTGAGCATGTTCGCTCTCGGACTGACGCTGTTTACGATCACGTTCGCGATGAACCTCGCGAGCGACTACGTCGCAGCACGCTATCAGGAGGAGTACCAATGATTGGAACCGACGAAACGACGGAGGCGGATCGATAATGGCGACCGACCAGCGTCCCGGAACGTGGTACGGCGCGAACGAGGCAGTCAGCCGTGTTCGCGGCCAGACGTTCAAGGCCCTCTGTCTCGGCGCGACCCTGCTCGCGCTGCTCTCGGTCTTCGTTCTCCTCCTGTACGTCGCGAACGACGCGTTCCAACCGCTTTCGGCCGATCCCGGCTGGCTCCTCACGTTCGCCGCGACGGTTCTTCTCCCCGCACTGATCGCGATCGGATACTACTATACCCGCGACACGAGGGCCGGCGAGACCGCGACCATCGCACTCGGGCTGCCGGTCGTCGCTCTCCTGCTCACCGGTGGCGTGTTCATCACCTTCGAACACATCGTCAGCGTCTATCTGTGGCTCTCGATTCTCGTCGCACTCGTCGCCGCCGCCCCGATCGTGTACGCGCACGGCCGGCTTCGACCGGAGGCTGACCTCGAGCGACTCGCAGTCGTCCTTGGCGCTCCGGCCCTCTCACTCTGGTTCGTTCCCGACGTCATTCTCTCCCTGCCGATGTTGCCGACGCAGTCGCTCGCGTTGTTGGGCTCGTTCGTCGGGCCCGTCTCGCTCGCCGTCGGCTGGTTCGTCCGCCGACAGCGCGAGAGCGACCGCGACGGCGCTGTTGCTGCGGCATTAACCGTCGTGGGGGCGGCAGCGGGCCTCGGGATCGCTCCCGCCGTCGGCCTCAGCCCGTTCGTCTGGATGCTGCTCGTGACGATCACCGGCGTTCCGGTCGGTCTCTACGTCGAAAGCGTCGTTCGCCGTCGAACCGGCGTCGCCGGGCTCGCGTTCCCGGTGCTCGTCGGCGGCGGTATCATCGCGGGCGTGATCATCACTGACGCGCTCGGGTTCACCGGTCCGAACCCGTGGCTCGACTGGGGGTTCCTCACGAGTGCTCCGTCGAGAACGCCCGAAGACGCGGGCTTCTATCCGCCGCTGGTCGGTTCGGTGATGATGTTGCTCGTCATCGTCATCTCCGCGTTCCCCGTCGGCGTCGGAGCGGCCGTCTATCTCGAGGAATACGCCCCGGAGCGGGGACGCTGGGGTCGTCTCGTCGATCTGATCGAAGTCAACATCGGTAACCTCGCCGGCGTCCCGTCCGTCGTCTACGGGGTTCTCGGGCTGGCGCTGTTCATTCGACGAGGCGGGCTCGGTTCCGGGACCGCCCTCGTCGGCGGATTTACCGTCGGATTGCTGATCCTCCCGATCGTCATCATCTCTTCGCAGGAAGCGATCAGTGCCGTTCCCGACTCGATGCGACAGGCGTCGTACGGAATGGGAGCGACGAAATGGCAGACGACTCGTAACGTCGTTCTCCCGGAGGCGCTGCCGGGAATCATGACGGGCAACATCCTCGCGATGGGACGGGCGATCGGCGAGACGGCTCCGTTGCTCATTATCGGCGCACCAGCGGTCGTTCGCATCGCGCCGACGTCGTTCACGAACAAGTTCAGCGCGATGCCTCGACAGATCTACACCTGGTCGAGCGAGATCGACGCAGCGTTCCAACACGGCGTCCTCGCGGCCGGCGTCGTCACGCTGTTGGTCGTCCTCCTCCTGATGAACGGCGCCGCCATCATCATCCGCAACAAGTATCAACGCAGGGACTGACCCATGACACAAGATCCAATGACCGACTCGGACAGCCGCACTGACACCCAATCGACCGATGGGGGGCGTGAGAGCCTCGCAAGTAACGACCTCGAGGGATCCGATCCGACGACCGAACCCCTCGTCGATTCGTCGATCGACATCGACGGCCGCACGAGCCCGTCCGGCGACGCGACTCGGGCAGTGATCGAATCACGCGATCTCGACGTGTTCTACGACGACGTGCAGGCGCTGCAGTCGATCGACATCGAAATTCCGGCCGAGAAGGTGACGGCGATTATCGGTCCGTCAGGCTGTGGGAAATCGACCTTCCTGCGGTGTATCAATCGGATGAACGACCTCGTGGACGCCGCACGGGTCGAGGGCGAACTCCTCTTCGAAGGAAAGAACGTCTACGACGACGACGTCGATCCAGTCGTCCTCCGGCGCAAGATCGGCATGGTGTTTCAGGCGCCGAACCCGTTCCCCAAGAGCATCTACGACAACGTCGCCTACGGATTGAACGTCCAAGGGATCAGCGGCGACCACGACGAGGTCGTCGAAGAAGCGCTCCGTCGGGCCGCGCTCTGGGACGAAGTGAAAGATCAACTCGACTCGAGCGGGCTGGACCTCTCGGGCGGCCAGCAACAGCGGCTCTGTATCGCACGGGCGATCGCGCCGGACCCGGACGTGATCCTGATGGACGAGCCCGCGTCCGCACTCGATCCGGTCGCGACCTCGAAGATCGAGGACCTGATCGAGGACCTCGCCGAGGAGTACACGGTCGTGATCGTCACCCACAACATGCAACAGGCCGCCCGCATCTCCGATAAGACGGCGGTCTTCCTGACCGGCGGGGAACTCGTGGAGTTCGACGACACCGACAAGATCTTCGAGAACCCCGAGCACGACCGCGTCGAGGACTACATCACCGGCAAGTTCGGGTAGGTCGGTCGCGCGGTCGGTTTGGTTTTCCATCGGAAGCGTCCTCCCGTCGCCTTTCTCATTCGAATCCGATATTTCGAATGAGTCGAATTGAACAGTTTCGCGGGCGAATAAGTGTCTCTCCCTGACCATGTCGCTTATTATCCGACATAACATGGGTGGATGAACGATGGTCGCCGACGGGGTCCATATCCTGCTGAGTCTAGCATTGGTATTGCTGCTCTTTCGAGCCGAACGGCCCGAACCGTATCTCGTGGCGGCGCTCGCCGCCGCCTTCCCCGACATCGATATCGTCATCTTTCCGCTGTTGGCCGATATCGGGTACGGAGAGAGCCTTCTCTGGAGCCATCGGGCACTGACACACTCGCTTCTGGTCGGGGTCGTCGTCGTCGGGCTGCTCTCGTACTTCGGTCCGTGGCGCGCCGCCGCCGTCGGATTCGGCTCCCATATCGTGATGGATCTCCTGAGCGGTGGCGTCCGCCTACTCGCTCCCGTCGACGACACGCTGTACGGGGCGTCGTTCGATTGGCTGCTCCTCAATACCCTCACGGCGGCCGTCGCAGTGACCGTGATCCTCGGCGGACTGCTCGCTATGAAACACGATTTCGAGTATCGAGTGCCCGTGTCCGCTCCGAGACCGGGACTCGAGTGGTTCCGATAACGCGATCGCTTGACCGGCCTCGTCGGTCCGGTTGTCTCCGCGCCGTGGCTGTACCGGCCCTCACATCGCGAATCACCGGTACCGATCGAGGCCCCTCCCCGGTCTCGTCTCCGAGCTCAGTCGTCTCTTTGAGAAGACCCCAGCGGTTCGACGAGCTCGGAAGTCACCATAGTGCTCTTGACCCCGTTCCGGCGGTGAGAGGGGGTTCGCACGCAGTCTTTATCAGTGACGAGCGAGCTTTCACAGGTATGGCCAGACAATCGTACCAAGATAAGCTCACGGAGCTCCGTGAGGACGTCCTCTACATGAGCGAGGTCGTCATGGAACGGCTTCGCATGGGACTGGACGCGCTCGAGCAGAAAGACGAAGACCTCGCCCGAGAAGTGATCGAGGGCGACGGCGAGATCAACCGGATGTATCTCGACCTCGAACAGGACTGCATCGACCTGCTCGCGCTTCAGCAGCCGGTCGCGAGCGACCTGCGGTTCATCGCTGCTTCGTTCAAGATCATCACCGACTTAGAGCGGATCGCCGACCTCGCGACCAACCTCGGCGAGTACACGATGGACGCCGAACGGGACCTGTTCCCCGACGTCGACGTCCAGGAGATGGGCGAACTGACCCTCGATATGCTCGAGGATGCGATGCTCGCCTACGACACCGAGGACACCGATACGTGTCGGGAACTGGCCGCCCGTGACGACGAACTCGACCAGTTCGCCGAACGAGCCAGCGAGATCGTCGTCCGGGACCTCATCGAGCGTGAACTCGAGTCGGCCGACGAGGTCGAACAGATCTTGCAGGACGTCTCGCGGCTCCTGTTGACGATTCGTGACTTAGAGCGCGTCGGCGATCACACCGTCAACATCGCCGCGCGGACCCTGTACATGGTCGAGAACGACGACGAACTCATCTACTGAGGCGTTCCCGGAACGCATCCCACCGAACGGAACCGATCACTCGCTCTCGTTCTCTTCAGTCTCGTTGCCACCGGTTTCGTTGCCTTCAGTCTCGTTGCCACTGGTTTCGTTTCCTTCAGTTTCGTTGCCTTCGGTCTCGTTGCCGCCACCGTTACCGCCGCCGCCGCTGCCGCCACCGATCTGCAGATCACCGACCATCTGGGTCTCGTGGGGCTGGCAGACGTACGTGGCCATCTCGCTGCTCGCCGTGATGTCGAGCATCTGGCTGTCGTCCGGCTCGGAGACCACTTCGGTCGAGAGATCGTCGATCACTTCGTCGCTGTCGTTGCGAATCTCGATGTTGTGTGGCTGGTTGTTGCCCTCGGTCCAGCCGATCGTATAGTCTTCGCCCTCTTGCAGGATGAGCGTCGGGTTCTCTTCGCCCTCGATCGACGAGGGTGCGAGACCTTCCCAGTGGCTGGTCTGGCCGCTGAACTCGATGGTCGTACCGGGCTCGATCTCGAACCCGTCGCCGCCGCCGCCGTTACCGCCGCCGTTACCGCCACCGTTGCCACCGCCGTTACCGTTACCACCGTTGCCGTTACCGTTGCCACCGCCACCACCGCCGCAGCCTGCGATGAACGCCGTCGAACTCGCGACACCAGTCAACTGAAGCATTCGCCGTCGGGATAACCGATCGTCTCGTGCCATCAGGTTGACTTTGCGCTCAACGGGAATAGTCGAATACCCGTCTACTGCGTGGGAGTCAAGTACGGGGCGGTCTGAGAGGGGCTATCGCCGATTTCCGATTCCGGCCGTCGCACTTATAGTAGCCACTGAAAGTCATTGCATATCTGATCGCACGACAGCGTTGTGATCAGTATATAAATCGTTTCAGTGGCTACTATCGCTGAGAGAACAGACGGCGTCGTCAGTCGCGGTTCAACCCCGGGTTTCGCTCCGGGACGCGCGTCAGCAACTGGGCCGTATCGACGACGTTTCGCGTCTCGAGCAGGAGTTCGGCCGCTTCGCGGACCGTGAACTCGGCCTCGAGGGCGACGCCGTGACAGCGAGCGTAACACTCGAACCAGCGGTTCATGGCGTCCTCCAAGGCGGCGAGTTCGGGGCGAGTGAACGGGACCATGCGACCGCCGGTCCGGGCCTCGACGTAGAGCCAGATGGCCGGTCCTGCGCCCTCTCGGAGGTAGACGTCGGCGTCGTCGGGGTCCGTCACCGCGTCCGCCGAATCCGCCGGGCCGGAGCCGTCGTCGAACGCCGCCCGCTCGCGCTCGGCGCGGCGCGCGAGCGCGGCGATTCGAGGACCGTACCGACTCATCCTATCCCTCGCGGTACTCGACGCCCTTGCCGCCGCGGGGGTGTTCCCACTCGGTGTCGGCGACGATCGCACAGGTCCCACACTCGACGCAGGGCTGGGTGTCGAGGCTGACCAGCGTCTCCTCGGTACCGTTGGTCTTGACCGCTTCCGAGCGGTAACAGCCGCCGCCGAAGTCCCGTGCACTGACCGGGCAGGCGGTGACCGCCGCGCCGCTAGCGTCGAACGACTCGTCCCTGAGTTCGATGTGGGGGTTGCCCACGTCGGTGTCGTAGGTGAGGTCGCCGATGCGCTCCTCGAGGCTCGGCGGCTCGATATCGTTCTCCCAGTGGATCGTCTTGCCGTGTTCCTCGGCGATCAGCGTCGGCAGGGAGACGTAGCCGGTCTTCGTGTCGGGCAGCATCGACACGAGGAACGGCGAGTTGTACGCCCGCTGCAGCAGACGGTCCGCGATCGGGTTCCCGACCGCGAGCGAGCCGATCGGCGACTCGAGGACTCGCTCGACGGCGTTCGTCACGGCGTCGCGCTCGCCGACGGTCCGGGAGAGTTCGTACCGCCGAGGCCGGAGTTTGTCCATCGTGCCGGAGTCCTCGAGCATCTCGGTATATCGCCGGCCGGCGGCCTCGGGATCGCCGTTGCCGCGGGTGACGGCGAAGGCGTCGGCCGCGAGCGCGCCGGCGGTGACGGCGTGGTTCATCCCTTTGATGATCGGCCCCTGGGCCTGCATCTGGCCGGCGGCGTCGCCGACGAGGACGAGGCGGTCGCGGTAAGGCTCTCGGTGGGCGACCTTCTTCGAGTCGGGGACGAGTTTCGCCGCGTACTCCCGCTCGTGATACTCGTTTTTGAACCAGCCCGCCAGCAGCGGATGGGTCAGTAGGGCGTCGAGCAGTTCGTGGGGTTCGGCCTCCTGCTCGACGAGACTGTCGAGGTGGAAGACGGTCCCGATCGAGAGCGAGTCCTCGTTCGTGTAGAGGAAACCGCCGCCGCGGACGTCCTCGAAGAGGTCGCCCGAGAACAGGTGAGCGGCACCCTCGTCCGAACCGATATCGAACCGATCGTCGATCGCGTCGGGATCCATGTCCACGACGGCCTTGACGCCCTGGAACCACTCCTCGGGCTCCTCCCAGTCCATCAGCCCGGCGTCGCGGGCGAGTTCGGAGTTGACGCCGTCGGCCGCGACGATCAGGTCCGCCTCGATGGGATCAAGTTCGTCGCACGTCACGCCGACGATCTCCCCGTCCTCGCGGAGCAGGCCGTTCACCCGAACGTTCGTCAGGACGCCGCCGCCGGTCTCGCTCGTCTTCTCGTGGACTCGCTGCTCGAGCCAGGAGTCCATCTCCCGCCGGAGCACGGCGTCACACCAGTCGGTGTCGTGCTCGTGGAGGTCGGCCAGGTCGTAGGTCTTGACGTTGTTCCCGGCCACGTTGTGGATGTAGTAGTCCGTGACGGGACGCTCGGTCGCTTCCTCGCGGAAGCCGTCGAAGAGGTCCGCGAGCGTGTACGGTGCGGACTCCTCGGCGTAGATCAGCCCGCCGGAGACGTTCTTCGAGCCCGCCTCGGTGCCCCGCTCTAAGACGAGCGTCTCGACGCCGTGATCGGCCAGCCGCGCGGCCGCAGCGGCCCCGCCGGGCCCACAGCCGACGACGACGGCCTCGTAGTGCTCGTAGTCGTCAGTCATCGTCGTCACCTCCGTCGGCGACGGCCTCGGGCCCGAGATCCGTCTCGCCCGCTTCTATCGCCTCGGTTAGGCGCGGCAGGACCTCAAAGAGGTCCCCCTCGACGAAGTAGTCGCTGAAGTCCCTGATGCGGGCGTCGGGATCGGTGTTGATCGCGATGATCGTGTCGGACTCGTCCATGCCGACCTTGTGTTGGACCGCGCCGGAGACGCCGGCGGCGATGTAGACGTCCGGCGCGACGACCTGACCGGTCTCGCCGATCTGGCGCTCCTCCTTCGAGTACGCCTCGACGTGACCCTCGAACTGATAGGAGGAGGTGACGATGCCCCGCGTGATGCCGAGTTCGGCGTCCTCGAACGCGTCGACCAGATCGAGGCCGAGCTCCATCCCCTCGGTGGGATCGTCCGCGATCCCGCGGCCGAGACAGACGATCACGTCGTGGCCCGTGAGATCGATACCGGCCTCGAGTTGATCGTGCTCGGTGATCTCGACGCGGAACCAGTCGTCGGGGAGCTCCATCTCGTGTTCGACGACCAGTCCCTCGCGATCGGCGTCCGGCTCCATCGGCTCGAAGCTGCCCGGGATGACCGACGCTCCCTGCGGATGGAAGTCCCGATCCGGGTTGTCGAGACAGAGGATCGTCGAGTACTCGAAGCCCGAGAAGTCGGGCCGCTTCATGTGCAGGACCTTCTCGACGGTCTTCTTGACGCCGGGCTCGCCGGTCTTGACCGGGTTCGAGATCTCGTTTTCCTCGATGAACAGGTCCGAACAGTCCGAGGCCAGCCCGGAGTCGAGTTCGGCCTGGACCTTCGCTGAGAGGTCGCGGCCGTTGTTCGTCGCCGGGAACAGGATATAGCGCGGCTTGTCGTACTCGCGCCAGTCGGTGCTCTCGACGGTCCCCTCGCCGCGAGCCATGTGGGACGCGATTTCAGTGTAGGGCTTGTGTAGGAACCGCTCGAGGCGCTCGTCCTCGTGGTAGACCGCGACGTCGGCCCCGTACGCGATGCACTCCTCGGCGAGGGCCTCGCAGTCGTCGCCCATCAGGAACGCGACGACGTCCTCCTCGTCGCCGTAGTCCGCCTCGAACTGATCCATCAGTTCGCGGCCCTTCCCGAGCATCTCCTTCGAGACGTCGAGCAACTCCCCGCCCTGGGTCTCACAGAAGATCCACATGTCCGCGTAGTCGCCGTCCTCGAGCGCCCGGACGTGTTTCTTGTCGCGGGTCGGGTGGGAAAGCCCGTCGTCTTCCTCCGCCTCTTCCGCATCGGCTCCGTCCGGCTCGGTCTCCGATTCGTCGGTTTCCGACTCGTCGATTTCGTCTTCGTCTACCTCCTCACCCTCTGCTTCGTCGCCGACGTCCTCTCTCGTCTCCTCGTACTCGCCTTCGGTCTCCGTGTCTCCCGCGACGCCGTCGGCTTCGGCACCGATCTCCTCGAGCCGCCGGTGGACCGCTTCCCGGGCCGTCGCTCGATCTTGGCCGGCCCGCTCGGCCTCGAGGATCGCCTGCAGTTCGTCCTCGTCGTCGACCGTCTCGAGTTTCTCGGTCAGTTCGTCGACCGTGTGATCGTTCGGATCTAGTGCTGTCATTCTAATCACCCGCCCCCGCGGCGTAGGGTTGCATTTCCTCGAGGACGTCGTCCATGCCGTCGTCGGGATCGATCATCGTCGCCTCCCGCTCGGACGGTGCTTTGGGAATCGGATCGACCGAGGAGACGATCGTGGGCGAGCCGTCGAGCCCGATGTAGTCGGGATCGAGGTTCAGATCGGTGTGATCCCACGTCGTCAGATGGTCGTCGTGTTCGGCGGCCCGCTCCTCGGTTTCGGCCCGGAGCTCTTTGTGCGTCAATCGATGGGACGCCTTCCGATAGGTCGGCTCGAACTCGGGATCGGTGACGACGAAACAGGGCAAAGGCGCTTCGACCGTCTCGATCTCGTCGATATCCCCTTCGACGAGCCGTTTCGCGCGCAGGGTCCGCTCGTCGGGGTCGATGTCGAGCGCGATGACGTGTGTGACGATCGGCCAGTCCATTGCCCAGCACGTCTGCGGCCCGGTCTGGCCGGTCTCTCCGTCCGCCGTCTTGAACCCCGCAAAGACGAGGTCGATGTCGGCGACTTCCTCCTGATACGTCTCGAGGCCGGCGCTCAACGTGATCGCCGTCGCCCACGTGTCGGAGGCGGCGAGTTCTCGATCCGAGAGGAGATAGCTGTCGTCGGTGTAGACCGTTTCCATCGCCCCCTGGAGGACGTCGCCGTATCCCGGCGGCCCCATGCTCATCCCGCTAACGTGGCCGCCGTGGCGGACCTTCGTTTGAAGTGCAGCCTGCAGCGCGAACTCGTCGTTCGGGTTCATCACCGTCGGCGTCTTCCCCCGCTCTAAGTGACCGTCCTCGTCGAACGAGACGGCTCCCTCCGAGAAGTCCGGAACGCCCTTCGTCAGAACGATCGATCGCATGACACCCTCCGTTCTACTTGCTTGTTGTTCTCTCCCATGCTCGTCATACCCTGTCGTAAGTCTCAGTATTAAGAATAGGGGTCCGTATCGCCGAGAGAAACCGCTACCCGCGCCGAGCGGTCGCTGGAGAGCAGGATTCGCCGTTCAGTTCGCGCGATAGCGTCCGCCAGAGGCGCTGCTAGCAGGGTCATCGTGGACCGGCGGCTATCGGGGAAACGAACTCGAGCGGCGGAGAAGGGGTAATTACTCGGGGTCGCGCTCGGTCGTGCCCATCGTGATCTCGCCGTCGGCGCGGATCGTCCCGTCGACCTCGGCGTCCGGACCGAGTTCCAGGTCGGCCGAGGAAACGTCGCCGAGGATGCGGGCATCCGCTCCGATCGTGACGTCGCCGTCGCGGGTGGTCAGATCGCCGTGGATCTTGGTCCCCGCACCGACGGTGATGTCGCCGCGGGCACGGAGGCTGCCGAAGATCGTGGTATCGTTGCCGATATCGATCGTCTCGGCGCGGACGTTGCCGTGGAGTCGGCAGTCGTCACCGATCGTCGCGGGCGTCGAGACGCGCCAGGCGTCGTCGCCGACGGTCGCGTTCCGAGGGACGACGAGCGGTTCCGCGTCGGGTTCACCGTCCCCCTCGTCGTCGACCATTTCGGAGATGAGCCGCTGGGCGGCGTCTTCCTCGCCGAGCAGGAGGAGGTGTTTGAGGTAGACGAACAGGAAGACGATCGTCGGCATCGGGTTCCGGATGACGATCCAGCCGTTGGCTTCGAACCCGTCCTCGATCTCCACGTCGTCGCCGATGTCGAGATCGCCGGCGACTTTCAGTCGGCCGCCGATGTGGACGCGCTCGCCGATGTAGGCGTCCTCGCCGACGAGGACGTTCTCGGCCACGTCACACCACATGTCGAGCCGGCAGTCGCCGCCGGCCTCGATCGCCCCGCCGAACTCGGCCGATTCGCCGGCGAGCACGTTCCCGCCGCGGACGCCGAACTCGATGCTCGAGCGCCCGCCGACGAGGATATCCCCGTCGGTAACGAGGTCGCGCTCCTGCGTTTCCGTGCCGTCGGGAACGACGAGTTCGTCGAGCGGATCCCTGCTGAAGGCCACACTCGGGCCCAAAGGGAGTACCACCTAATAAAGCTCGCGCGTCGTCAGTCGTGCGTCTGACGCCCGTCCGCTGTTCTCGGCCTCGTATCGTTTCAGCCGTCGATCACAGTCGCCTCGCTTTTACTACCCCACCCCGTACGTTCGGCCATGACTACACTCGCATTCGACGACAAGGGAGTCGACGTCGTCTACGAAGGCACCGAGTTCCGTCTCGAGCAGGAGCTCATCGAGGAAGCGACCGAGAAGTCCTACTACGACGTGACCGACCACGAAGTGCTGCAGATCGTCGCCGAACAGCCGAACCTGCAGGGCGAGCCCCGCCGTATCGGTGACATTCTCGACTGAACTATTCCGACAGAGTCCGAAACGGGCCGACGTCCGGTTTTCCGGTGACTCGAGTCAGTAGACGACGTGCAGGAGGACGAACACGACGATCCCGAGCGAAAAGGAGATCAGCCACAGCGTCGCCGCGACGCGGCCGATGCGGGCGTGACTCGTGTCCGGAAGCTCCGCGATCGGACGGGAGAGCGCGAGCAAGAGCACGTAGTAGAGCAGGGGGATGCAGACGATCGCGAGGAAGATGTGAATCGCCAGCAGCGGCAGATAGACGAACTGGTAGACCTGATCTGGGCCGGGGAACGGCTGGGGCCCGCCGGTCACGGTTAGTCGGTAGAGATAGAGCGCGAGGAAGGCCACGAACAGCCCGAACGAGGCGATCATCGCGACGCGATGGCGCTCGATTCGCCCGCGACGGATCGCCCGCCAGCCGACCGCGATCGTGCCGATCGCGGTGGCGCTGAGCACGGCGTTGACGAGCGGGATCGTCTCGAGGACCCACTCCGGGGCAGCCGGCACGCTCGAGGACGGAATTCGTCCGCCCGCGGCCGCGAAGACGACCGCCAGCGACACGACGCTCAACACGCCGGTGAGGAGGCGCACGCGCTCTCGAGGGACGTATTCCATGTGTGGACGTTCGAGTGCAACGGGAAAGTGGTTGCTCTCTCCGGTGGGCGACCCGCTCGCCGGTCCGCTAACGCGGCTCGAACAGTTATCGAGGGTCGTTATCTGCGGGTTTCCGGGTTCCCGATCCGAAAAACCGCTTCAGTGCGATCGTCGTTCCCGCGTACGATGCGGCCACAACGGCGACGAGGAACAACAGCCCGACGAGAGTCGTGTAACTGAACAGCAGTTGCCAGCTCATATTCGAATACTCGTCCATCATTGCTAAAAGTATTCATCACTTGACGTGATCTATTCCCCGCCGAGTGATTCGGCTCGACGGTACCCTAATCCTCGAGTAGTAACCGTCGTGATAACCGAAGCTATCGCTCGTCGGTGTAGCGTCGGAAGGAATTATGCGTGGGTGATGTCCTCGGAGGGAGATCACCTGCATCGGTTTGTGGTGGAGTGTTCCACCTATGCGATGCGTGGGACCGGATTCGAACCGGCGGACCCCTACGGGACAGCGCCCTCAACGCTGCGCCGTTGGCCTGGCTTGGCTACCCACGCTCGCGGTCTCTGTCTGCACTCATTCGTATCCAGTGTGATTATAAAAGCCCTTTCCTTTAGGTCGGCGACTGCGGCCAGATCCCACGGGAACGGGGCCCGCGAGTGACGGCCACTCGAGCCACTCGTCCCGCCGGCGCTCGATCTGCACCGGCTCGTAGGGCTCTCCACACCAGAAATCCCCTCGCGACCCGCGAGAGACACAAAGGTTTCAGTACTCGAGCGAAATGGTCGACCGATGTCGATGTGGTCGGTTCGAACGCGCGCGCTCGCAGGTGTAGCCGTGGCCAGCGGCGCGGTCGCCGCGGGCGTGCTCGTCTCGCCGTCGGCGATCGTCGGGACCGTCGACGCCGTCGCCGCGGATCCGTTCCTGTTCGGCCTCCTCGTTGCCGGCCTCTACCTCGTGCGCCCCCTCCTCGCATGGCCGACGACGCCGCTCGCGGTCGTCGTCGGCTACGGCTACGGCGTCGCCGTCGGTATCCCCGTCGCACTCGCCGGCGTCGTCGTGACCGTGCTTCCCGTCTTCGTCGCGGCGCGCTGGCTGGCTACCGATAACGCCGAGGCGACTCGAGACGCCGACCCTCGAACCGCCGGCGTATCCAGTGAAGACTCCGACAGCGGTCTCCTCGAGCGGGCCGGCGAGACCGTCGCGCGCTACTACGAGACGGCGGGCCCGCTCCGCGGCGTCATCGCCTCGCGACTGGCACCGATTCCCTCGGACGTCGCGACGTGTGCCGCCGCGGTCAGCGGCATCGAGGCTCGCCGACTGGTGATCGGAACGGTGATCGGCGAACTCCCGTGGACGGTCGCCGCGGTCGTCGTCGGTGCCTCGGCGGCGACGATCACCGCGAGCGGGCTCGAGGGCGTCGGTGTGGCGCTGTCGCTGGCCTGTGGCGTCGCCGCCGTTCTCCTCCTCGCCGGACCCGCCTACCACAGGATTCGGACGGGGAGCCGAACGCGGACGGACGGCGCGGACAGTGCGAGCCGATCAACGGACAGCTAACGGCGTCACTGACGGGTCCCGCAGTCGCAAGGATGGAATTCGGAAGCGGACCGTGAGGTGAACTCCGATGCCGATCACTCGTCGTCGGAATCCCCGGCGAGCGACTCCTCAGATCAGTAACTCCTCGACCAAAGTCGTCCGCGACGGCCTCTCTCTCGTTCGAGAGACTCGAGAGACGGCGCTCAGCGGAAGGGATCGCTGCAATCGATGATGACCCCGTGCTGGGGACAGACGTACTTGCAGTGGCGCTTGTACATCGCCGCGTCGCAGTGTGGACAGCGCGGGCCGGTGGCGGTCCGATCGCTCGAGCCGTCCGTATCGACACCACCGTCCGACTCCGTCTCGCCGTCGACAGTCATACGATAGCGTTCTCGCCGGCCGATGCTAAGTGTAGTGTTTCCGGTGTTCGGCGAGCGCGAAACGAGAGGGGAGAGGAGAACCGGATGCAGAAAGACGTCGCCGAAACGGCCTCAGTCAGCGCTCAGCACTCGCTCCAGCCACAGGATTCGCACGTCTTGCAGCCTTCGGAGAAGTACAGCGTCATCGAGCCGCAGTCGGGACACTCCGGCGACTCGCCGGCGTCGATGAGGTCCTGAGTCGTGTCGTCGTCATCCGCGGCCGAATCGCCCTGCGCGGCGGCCGCGCCGCCGTCGGTCTTGGGACCGTCGTAGTCGGCGATCTCGGCGTCGGCCGACTCCTCGAGCGTCTGCTGTTTCGGGTACGGCTTGTCGATCTCGCCGTCGAGGTATCGGCGCATCGCGGTGCCGATGGCGTCCGGGATGGACTGGATCTGTTCGCCCTTGTCCCAGGCGACCTTCGGACTGCGCGTGCCACAGAGTTCGTCGACGATCTCCTCGGGGTCGACGCCGGAGCGCAGCGAGGTCGAGATGACCTTCGCCAGCGCCTCGGTGAAGGAGTTCGTGAAGCCGCCGGAGTGGCCGATGTTCGCGAACAGTTCGAACGGCTGGCCGGTCTCGGGATCCTCGTTGATCGTCACGTAGATTTTCCCGTAGCCGGTGTCGATGCGCTGGCTGACGCCCTGTAGCGCGTCGGGTCGCTCGCGCTTCTCGGTGAAGTCGATCTCGACCGGCTGACGGTCGTCGTCGTCGACCAGCGAGCCGACGTCCTCCTCGAGGACATCACGGACTTCCTCGCTCTCGAGGAAGGCCTCGAGCCCGCCGAAGATCTCGTCGATCTGTTCGACTAAGGCCTGAGCGGCCTCGGTCTCGTCGGCGAAGTCGGCGTTGTCTGCCCGCGTGGTCAGCACCTGCTTGCTGCGGGTGCCGTCGCGGTAGTAGGTGACGCCCTTGCCGCCGTTCTCGTAGACCCACTCGAAGACCTCCTTGGCGTCCTCGAGTGTGGAGTCGTTCGGCGCGTTGACCGTCTTCGAGATGGCGGAGTCGACGCCGTTCTGGCAGGCACACTGCACTGCGGCGTGCTGTTTCGCGGTGAGGTCGCTGGTGATGACGAACAGTTCGCCGATCGCGTCCGGCACGGTCGAGAGGCCTTCGACGCCGTCGAACTGGTTCGTCGCCATCTGCTCTTGGGCCTCTTCCTTGACGGCGTCGACGTCGATGTCGTTGTCCTCTAAGACGCGGAGGAAGTAGTCGTCGAATTCGACCAACATCTCGTCGCCCTGGACGTCGTCGGTGACGTTCTTGTAGTAGGCGACGTTGTAGATCGGCTCACAGCCGCCCGTCGTGTTGCCGACCATCGAGGTCGTCCCGGTCGGGGCGATGGTCGTGACGTTGTGGTTACGGATGGGGAAGCCGTCCTCCCAGTCGTCCGCGCTCTCGCCGGTCTGACGCTCGAACCACTCGCGGTACTCGGTCGGGTTCGCGTACTTGGACTCGTCCCAGTCGTTGAACGACCCGCGCTCTTCGGCCAGTTCGTGGCTCTTGGCCTTCGCGCCGTGGTTGATGTGGGTCATCAGCTGACTGGCGACTTCGTTCCCTTCGTCGCTGCCGTACTTGATTCCGAGCTGGACGTACAGCTGTGCGAGACCCATGACGCCGAGACCGATCTTGCGCATGTCTCGGACCTTCTCCTCGATCTCTTCGACCGGGAAGTCCGACATCGTGACGACGTTCTCGAGGAAACGCGTGCCGTACTCGATGCGCTCGTCGAACTCCTCGAAGTCGATGGCCTCCTCGAGGAAGGCCGAAACGGCCGCTTCCTGTGAGTCGTACTCGTCGCCGTGCTCGTCGGACCAGACGCGCCAGTCGGGGGCGTCGAGATCCGCCAGCGTCGAGAGGTTGATGTGACCGAGGTTACAGGCCTCGTACTCCTCGAGGGGCTGCTCGCCACAGGGGTTCGTCGCGAGCATCCGGTGGTCGTCTTCCTTCTCGACGTCGAAGGAGTGTTCCTTGTTGACTCGCTCGAGGTAGATGACACCCGGTTCGCCGTTCTCATGGGCGCCCTGTACGATGCGCTCCCAGACGAGTTCCGCGGGGACCGAAAGCGGTTCGCCGACCTCGACGTGCTCGCCGAGATCGTACCGGCTGTACATCTCCTTGGTCTCCTCGGTGGCGATGTGAGGCTCTTCCGTGCGCGGGTTGGTGAAGGTGTACTCCTCGCCGTTCTGGACGGCCTCCATGAAGTCGTCGGTGACGCCGACGGAGATGTTGAAGTTCGAGAGGTGGCCCTCGACGGCGTTTCGCAGGTGTTTGGGCACGCGCCCGTCCTCGTCGATCAGGTCGCGGGCCTCCTCGAGGGCTTCCGAGAAGGTGGTGTAGGTGTAGTCGTCGGGGTCGTTCAGTCGCAGCGTGTGCGCGAGCGAGACGTCCTTGTTCTTGGCGTGGATGAACTCGATGACGTCGGGATGGGAGACGCGCATGATGCCCATCTGGGCACCGCGGCGGGTCCCGCCCTGAGCGATCGTCTCACAGAGCTGGTCGTAGGTCCGCATGAAGGTGATCGGGCCGGAGGCGATGCCGCCGGTCGAGCCGACCGAGTCACCGTAGGGACGCAGCTGCCAGAAGCCGTAGCCGACGCCGCCGCCGGACTGGAAGACTTCTGCCGCCTTCTTGGCGGTCTCGTGAATATCCGAGAGGTCGTCGTCGGGCGACATGACGAAACAGGCAGAGAGCTGCTGGAGTTCGTCGCCCGCGTTCATCAGCGTCGGCGAGTTCGGCATAAAGGAGAGCGACTCCATCCCGTCGGTAAAGGTCTCGGCGACGTCCTCGACGTGGTCGCGTACCTCGTCGGGGAGTTCGGGGACGATCGTATCGTAGGCGAACTTGTTGACGTTGCGCTCGGTGAGTACTGCTTCGACGTCGTCGTCGGCTGTGACACCCTCGCCAAAGACGTCCTCGGCGAGTTCGTCTCGGCGCGGGTGGTCGGGCTTCAGCTGGTCGGGCGTGACCGTGATCTCGCGGTCTTGCTTTTTGGCCTCGTAGACCGCTTCCGCGAGGGCGATGTTCTTACCGACGCGGTCGAAGAGGTCCTCCTGACTCTCGATCAGGTCACCGTTGGCGTCCTTTCGGAGATAGCGAGCCGGGAGGATGTTGTTGTAGGCGTTGTCGGTCAATCGCTCCTCGAGGGTGTCCCCGTCGGTGCGCTTGATCGGGAGGGTGAGATCCGCCGCGGAGAGTTCGGCGTCGCTCATGCGCGGGTCACCTCGTCGCTATACCGCCGCCGCGTGTCGATTCTGGCGTGGGTCGGGCTCCTTGCTCTCATCATTCGTGACGAAGGTTCGGTATTCATGCATCCCTCATAAAACGTGGTGTTGTTGTCCTACTTTTCTTGTAGTAATACAACTTCAGTTTCAGAGATGTCTCTGTAACCTGTCGTGATTCAGTCTGCCGCGACCGCCGAAACGGCCGCCTGTGTGGTCAACGATACCTACGTTGCGGACCGCCTTAACGATTTTCAGACCGGACTGAAAGTGACTGTAACCGACGAGATGGCGTCGCAGTCCCGTGATTTTCTCTTTTGAAAATGTGTCTCTGTGAGTCAGTCGTCGTCACGAGTTAGTCACGCTATCCAGAAAGATTACGTCCCTGGGGCGTGGGAAATAGCGTATGATCGATGCACTGACGTCGGCACCACCGATCCTACTGGTGTTGGCCGTCCTCGCCGCCTTCGCGGTCGCCGTCATCGCGCTCCGAATCGCGATCAAACTGGCCGTCCGAGTCGGCATCGTCGCCGCAGTCGTCCTCGCGGCCCTCTACGCGGTCGGGCAACTCGAGTTGCTCCCCGGCGTCTGAGACGGCTTCGGACAACTGACGATACCAGTGACGAATCGCCCCGCTACGAGAACGCTATCCGTTTTCGACTCGATCCGTCTCCAGAGCGCCGCGGCTCGATTCGCGTCTAGACGTTCGAGAGGAAGTTCTCGATCACGTCGTGACCCGCCGCCGTGAGCACGCTCTCGGGGTGGAACTGCACGCACTCGAGGGGATACTCCTCGTGGCGGACGCCCATAACGAGCGTTTCCTCGTCCTGCGGTTCCGCCGCAGAGTCGGCGGACCCGTGTTCCGCGCTGCCGTGTTCCGCGGTCGCCGACACCTCGAGACAGTCCGGCACTTCCGTCGCGACGAGCGAATGATAGCGACCCGCTCGAAAGCCCTGCTCGAGGCCCTCGAAAACGCCCTCGCCGTCGTGGTCGACGGCGGAGGCCTTGCCATGGATTGGGTCCGGCGCGCGGCCGACGGTTCCGCCGTACTCGTAGACGGCGGCCTCGAGGCCGAGACAGACGCCGAGCGTCGGTATTTCGGGCGAGAGTTCCCGGAGCACGTCCATCGTGACGCCGACGTCGCGGTCGTTCTTCGGGTGGCCGGGGCCGGGACTGACGATGATCGCGTCGGGGTCGACGGCGCGGACGTCCGCGAGCGAGGCGGTGTTCTTTAGCACCTCGGTCTCGGTGCCGGCCTGCTGGCTGACGTACTCGACGAGGTTGTAGGTGAACGAATCGTAGTTGTCGACGAAGAGGACCGTGATCGGGTCCGCATCTCCGTCGGTGGTCGCAGCCGCCTCGTCAGTCGCGGCCGGGCTCATTGCCCCACCTCCGGCGTCGCTTCGCGGTCCGCGTCCGAACCGGCCTCGCCGGCCGGGAGCTCGATCTCCTCGAGCGCGGCGAGGACGCCGCCCATCTTCTGCTCGGTCTCTTCGTACTCGGCGGTGGGATTGCTGTCGGCGACCAGCCCCGCGCCGGCCTGGACCGTGATTCGATCCCGGTCGCCCTCGTCTCGCGGGTCGTCCCTCCCCGCTCGCTCATCCGCGGCGCGTGGCGCCGCGCCCTCTTCGACGGTCGCTGTACGAATGACGATCGCGAAGTCCGTATCGCCCGTCCACGAGTAGTAACCGACGCCGCCGCCGTAGAGGCCGCGAGGTTTCGACTCGAGGTCGTCGATGATCTCCATCGCCCGGATCTTCGGGGCTCCCGAGAGGGTCCCGGCGGGGAACGAGGCACGAGTCGCGTCGAACCCGTCCGAGTCGGCCGCCAACGTTCCCGTCACGGTCGACTCGATGTGCTGGACGTGGCTGTACTTGAGGACGTTCATGAACTCGTCGACGCGGACCGAGCCCGGCTCGGAGACGCGGCGCACGTCGTTGCGCGCGAGATCGACCAGCATCGTGTGCTCGGCGCGTTCCTTGCCGTCGGCCAGCATCTCGCCCGCCAGTCGGCGGTCCTCGACGGGGCTCGAGCCCCGGTCGCAGGTGCCGGCGATCGGATTCGACATGACTTCGCGCCCGCGGACAGAGATCAGGGTCTCGGGGCTGGCCCCGACGACGGTCAGGTCGTCGTGGTCGAGCAGATACATGTACGGCGACGGGTTCACCTCGCGCATCGCCTCGTAGAAGCCCATGGGGTCGACGTCGCCGTAGAGCTCTCGCGTCCGCGAGATGACGCCCTGGTAGATGTCGCCGTCGAGGACGTGCTCTTTGGCCCGCCGAACGCTCTCCTCGTACTCGTCTCTGGGACCCGCAACCTCGTCCTCGCGGACGAATCCGCCCGTCTCGGGTCGATCAGCCTCGCGTAGCGTCGCCGCGACCTCGGCGGCCTCCGCCTGCAGCGCGTCGTACACCGCGTCGGGGTCGTCGTCGGCCTCGAGGACCGGCGTACAGACCAGCGAGACCGTGCCATCGCGCTCGTCGAACGCCAGCGTCTTCGTCGTCAGGAGGAACTGCGCGTCCGGGAACCGCGAGTCCGGCCGCTCGCAGCCGACCTCCTCGAGCCAGAGATCGTAGACGGCGTCGTAGGCCAGAAAGCCGACCAATCCGCCCTCGAGATGCTGACGGTCGTGGTCCGGCGCGTTCTCGAGGCGCACGTCCGGCATCGCGGCCCGGAGCGCGTCGACGGTGTCGCCCTCGGCGTCGGTCCGAATCGAGTCGAGCGGCGCGTCGTCGGACAGCGCCTCGACGGTGGCCTCGCCGGATTCGACCGTCACGACGGCCTCGGGATCGTACCCGACGTAGGAGTAGCGCGCGTGCCGTTCGGCGTCCGCAGCGCTCGGCCGGAAGGCCCCGTCCGGATCGCTCGAGGCGGTCTTCTCCGCGCTCTCGAGCAGGAACGCGTACGGCGAGCGCTCGCGATCGATCGCCTCGGAGCGGCCGGTGAGCGCGGCGTAGGCGGACAGCGGTGTCGTCTCGACCTCGAGCGTCGCGACGGTGTGGACGACGACCGGCTGATCCGCCCGGTCCTCGCTCGTGCCCGCGTGGTCGCGGAACGTCTCCCGGTCGATGTCGAACGCCGGCCGGTCGGCCGGCACCGAATCGGAGTCGTGTCCGGTCACGGTTACGGCTCCGCCGGTCTGTGGGCGTTCTTGGCTCGGTCGACGAACGATCGGACGGCGTCGACGTCCTTGACGCCGCCGTCGTTCTCGACGCCGCTGGCCACGTCGACGGCGAACGGCTCGACGGTTCGGACCGCATCGCCGACGTTGTCGGGCGTCAGTCCGCCCGCGAGGATCAGCGGGGAGTCGAGGTCCACGGCGGCCAGCCGCGTCCGGTCCCAGTCGTGGGTCCGTCCCGTCCCACCGCCCCCATCCTCGCCCGGCGTGTCGACGATGAGGCCGTCGACGACGTCATCGTAGGTCTCGGCGGTCGCCGCGTCGTCGGCGTCGACCGCGAGCAGGAGTTCCGTCTCGAGTTTCGCGCGCAGATAGGCGAGGTCGCCGACCCGGATGTCGCTGTGGATCTGAATCGCGTCGGGTTCGACCTCCTCGACCAGTTCGATCGCTTCCTTCGGGCCGGCGGGCATCGTCACGAGCACGCTCGTCACGAACGGCGGGGTGGCCGCCGCGAGCGCCGCGGCCCGTTCGACCGAGACCTCCCGCGGCGTGTCGACCGAGACGTCACAGATGATGCCGACCGCGTCCGCGCCCGCGTCGATCGCTGCCTCGAGGTCGACTTCGCTGGTCAGTCCACAGATCTTGACGCGCGTCATCGTCCCTCCTCTACCGGCTCCGGCGTCGCGCCGCGGAGTCGCTCGAGTTTCCGGGCCGCCGCACCGGACTCGATCGCCTCCCGGGCCGCGTCGGCTCCGGCCTCGAGCGAGTCGGCCTCGCCGGCGACGTAGATCGCCGCGCCGGCGTTCGCGAGGATGACGTCTCGCTTCGCGCCGGTGACCGTCCCCTCGACGATCCCGCGCATGTCGTCGGCGTTCGCTTCGGGCGAGCCGCCGGAAATGTCTTCGATGTCGTGTTCCTTGAGCCCGAGATCGGCCGGCTCGAGGGTGTATTCCTCGACCTCCGAACCCGTCACTTCGGCGGCGACCGTCTCACCGTGGATAGCGATCTCGTCGGTCCCCGCGCCGTGGACGACCAGCGCGCGCTCGACGTCCATCCGGGACAGCGCGTCCGCGAGCACGGGCACGAGATCGGGATCGTAGACGCCGACGACCTGTGCGTCCGCGCCGGCGGGGTTGGTCAGCGGGCCGAGCACGTTGAAAATCGTCCGCATGCCCAGTTCCTTGCGCGGCCCGATGACGGCCTTCATCGCCGGATGGAACACCGGCGCGAGCATGAAGCCGATGCCGTCGTCCTCGATAGCCTCCTCGACGGCTGGCGGTTCGGCCTCGACGTTCACGCCGACCTCCTCTAAGACGTCCGCGCTGCCCGACGAGGAGGAGACCGAGTAGTTGCCGTGCTTGGCGACCGGGACGCCGGCTCCGGCCGCGACGATCGCGCTCGTCGTCGAGACGTTGATCGTGTCGTAATCGTCGCCGCCCGTGCCGCAGGTGTCGACCAGCGGCTCTCGCTCGGGCGTGATCGTTCGGGCCGCGTCGCGCATCCCTTCCGCGAAGCCCGCGATCTCGGCTTCCGTCTCTCCCTTCGCGCGCAGTGCCGCCAGCAGTGCGCCGATCTGTGCCTCCGTCGCCTCCTCGAAAACGGCCGTCGAGGCGGCTCGAGCGTCCGATTGCGTGAGATCCTCCCCGTCCGTGACTCGTTCGACGTATTCCTGCATAGTGAACACCAATGTACGTAGTTGTCTTGTAATGACCAAATCAGTACATCGACTTAAGCGTATCGACCGGGTGCGTGGGGGAGACTCGCGTACGGCAACCGATTCGAAACCTTCAATTGGTGTGGGGAGCAACGATTGATTGCAGACGAGGTGGCGACGGACGCCACGGACGAAAGCGCAACCAGGGTTGGTGGTCTAGTCTGGTTACGACACCTCCTTGACATGGAGGAGGCCGGCAGTTCAAATCTGCTCCAACCCACTACACTCCCTCCGGTCGTGTGAACCGCATTACGGAGGGGACTTTTTCCTAAGATTCCCCTCTGAGATCGGAGTTTTTGCTCTCAATTCATTGCGGGAAGCAACCATCCCCAGCGAGTGCTACCGATTAGATCCAAATAGGAAGTTAGATTGTAGCCATATATATTTACTCCCCTATACTAGAAGAGGGCAAAATAAAAGAGTAGGCATAACAGGCAGCATCTCCCTTCTTAGGTATACTATGGTCTTAGACCTCTCTTCTATCAGTACAGGAAAAACAGGGCAACTCTATCAATAGGTCACATTATACTTCGATCGCACTAGCTCTTATTTCCAGAAGTGGCTTCTTCGTATGTTTCCTTTGCATCTTCTTGGCTTCCATCTTTGTACCAGCCGTCTTCCGAAGTATTTCCAGAATTTGTACCGCCTTTCCAATTCGAGTCAGTCTTCCGACTTGGTTCCTTAGCCCGTGACTCCGAAATGAGCTTTTTAGTGAATTTCTCTATATCTCTAAACAGTATTATTACAATGGAAAGGCCGGCCACAGCACTTGTTAAATACACTAGTACAAAGTTTCCAGAGGAGATGAGTGGACCAATAAGGAAAGAGAAAACTAGACTAATACCAAACGCCTTAAACCAAAATGCAATTCCTGCCTTTTTTGCGGAGACCATACCATTTCTGAAGTTCTTAGGAATATATATTTAATGATAATATGTATAGGTGTCCTTCATTTGACGAGAAGGCAGTGGAGGGTTGGAACATTGAGCGAATTCGAAAACGTATGAGTGTAAGTAACCCCTCTAGAAAATAATCAGATTTTGTCACTGGCTCCAGAGATATCAAAGATGTTAAGTTGATACCCTCTCTTTGTAAGAGAGGGAATTTTGCGTTAGGCGATCCACTTTGGAGAGCCATCTATTTCTCCCTCTTGCATCATGACAATGGCCTCTAATGCGCAAAGACCAAAAGAAAAAGTCCAGACCTTTAGTGATTGGTCTGCGAAACAAAATAGACCATGGCTCACCAACACTGAATTGATAGAATTATTGGAATATTCTCTAACAAAACCAGATACTAACAATGCTACCCGCATTCACGACATATCTAATGTAAATTCTAACTCTTACAATTCAGAGAAATACAAACATCTAGACGCTTATAATTCAGGAATACAGAATCTAAAATGGAATAATGAAGAATACATCACATACCAACTTAATAGCCACTTGATTAAATCCCTATCGGCACAGTTAGATCTCACAAAGAAGCAATGTGAGAGATCCTACCGATGGTTCATGGAGATTGATCTCCAAACCTGTGGTGTCAAGGCTGAACTTGTAGCATTTTGCGTCTGTGCCCTTTCTGTACATAGAGATGATACTAATCGCACGTACCACTATAATCAGAGAAAGGAACATCAGGATAGTCTCTTTTCAGATATAGCAGAGAGTATTGATTTGTGTGAAAGTGAGATACAACGCCAGTATGCTAAATTAGAACAGCAGTCATATAGAGACCGTATCAGAGATAGGAATTATCGATCGTTCGAAAACCGGTGGCAAGATAGAGGGGGTATATAAACCCTATTGCATTCTTATAAGTGAAGGCAGCAATGAAGAAGAATCCTTACTTGCAGAACCTTCATTAAGTCAACTTATTCGACGGGAAGCGGAGGGAGCGAGAGCGACTGACGCTTCTTAAATAAGTCCTCCGCAAAAGGATATTAGAGAACCATATAAGTTATCACCAATAATAATTATTGGTGGGAGAACATATGGTTACAAGATTAACGATTTCCCTTCTCGTCGGATAAAGGAACTGAATTGGTAGTTTTATGACTATTCCTTACCAATCCTTCATTTCATATGTTGTCAAGGTATTGCTTCCGTGTATTCGCTTTTTCTTCTTCTGTCCTTGCATCATAGTGCTTATCCAGCACTTTCTGGCTTACGTTCATGCGGTCAGAAACCACATCCTTTGGTACATCTGAATTCAGATGGTCTGTTATCGCACTCCGCCGAATTGGGTGAGGACTTACTGCCGATGGGCACTCATATGAGTCTCGCATTTTTCGGCGTGCGTCACATGATTCTAAATCCTTCCCATGGGGGCATTCTCCAGTATATTGGCAAGGTTCGCTGAGATGTTCTACATACAGTCGAAGTGTTTGTGTCGAAGCCCTCCCCTGTCTAGTAGGAAAGAGGGGCTTCCGGTCGTTCTCATCTACCTTCTCGAGTCGGTTGTGTCGGATATAGTCTGAAAGAGCAGTTATAAGACCATCTTTGGAGATAGCCACAGCTCGCTGTCCATCTTTTCCGTTCTTGAGCGGTGTACCTTGCTCTGGACGGTGTCGAATATGTAGTAACCCTTCTTCTGACTCCCAATCACCCACATCTAACGCATGGACAGTACCAACTCTCATTCCCGTGTGATAGAGAAGATAGAACAAGACATGGTCACGAGAGGCATATTCGAACCGATGATAGTACTCTAAAATCTGATTTGCTCGCTCGGGTGCGATTGTCTCATTTTTGACCGGATTCTCTGGCTTAGGAATATCCAGCTTTTCAGTCAGACCTTCTTCTACCAATTCTCGTTGCTCACACCATCCGAGTAAGGCACGTAATGTGGTTAGATTATTGTAGAGCGTCTGTTCATTGATTTCTGAATTCTCTCTTCTCCATGTCTTATATTGATTCAGTATAAATCCATTCAGAGCCCCGATTTGTTCGAGTCCAGTTTCCTCTGTCCATTCGATAAAGGAACGGAGGTGGTACTTCTGATTGATGAGAGTACTTTCCCGTACTTCATGCTCTCGCTCCTTCTGAAACTGTTCTACGACCGCTCTCGGCGTTTCTTCAATGTTTGCCATGTTGGACTGGTTGGTGGAGTCCAATCGGTTACAATCGCTTTGAACGGTGTGGAGGAGCCGGCAGTTCAAATCTGCTCCAACCCACTACTTCTTTCGCGAACACCTCCGACGGCGAGCGACGCGTTCGTGAGTGCAGGCAGGACTCTACTCGTGGCTGTAGAGGCTCCCCGTCCACGGACCGACGTCGCCGAGCCGGATGAATCCGGCTGCGAGCACTACGATATTCGTTCCGAGGACCAGGTTCGTTGTTTCTCGTCTCCCGGCCCACTGGCGTGCTGCGTCCGATGACATTGGTCTCATATATCAAACTAAGTGTCATTACTGTGACGATGAACGGAGACTCTCCGTCGGCTTGGCCCCTCAGACTCAAGGACGGGTGTGAAACGCCGTCCCACCCCCGAGCGGGATCGAACGGTACAAACCCGCGAGTCGATTCGGCCGGGACATGGAAGTCGTCGGTCGGCTGTTGTCGTTGCTCGTCGTGTTGGTGGTTGGCGCTGGATTGCGGACGACCGGCATTCTCGATACGCGCCGGACCGAACTGCTGAACGCCCTCGCCTACTACGTCGCGCTCCCGGCGCTGATCTTCGTCTCGACCTACGATCGGTCGATCGGGGAACTCCTCTCCCCCGCACTGCTCGGCGGACTCCTGTTCGTGCTGTTCGCGACCGCGGGGGTCGCTTGGCTCGTCCACCGGAACCGCGGCTCGCGGGCGCGCCGGAGCGTCGCGATCATCCAATCCTATCACTCGAATCTGGGCTACCTCGGACTTCCCCTGGTCGCTGCAACCTTCGATCCGGCGGTGACGGCGATCGCGAGCGTCGTGCTGGGCGTCATGTCGTTGACGCAGGTACCGCTGACGGTCGTGGTGCTCTCGATTTTCAACGGGGCCGACACGTCGATCGCGCGTGAGGTCCGCGGGCTCGCGACCAACCCGGTACTGCTGACGCTGATTGCCGGGCTGGCCGTGGGCTCGATCGGGATCGCGATTCCGTCGCCCGCCGCGACCGGTCTCGACGCCGTCGGCTCGCTCGCGTTACCTGTCGCCTTGCTCTGCGTCGGGGCTTCCCTCGAGGTCGACCTCCCCTCGATCGACGTCGGTGCGACCGCCGCCGTCGTTGCGCTCAAGATCTGTCTGATGCCCCTCATCGCGTGGGGCGTCTTCTCCGCGCTCGCCGTCGACTCCGCGACGTTTACCGCCTGCGTGGTGATGCTCGGGACGCCGACAGCCGTCTCCACGTTCGTCTTCGCGAACGAACTCGGCGGCGACAGGGAGTTCGCCTCGCTGAACGTCTTCGTCACGACGCTCGTCTCGGTCGCGACGCTGTTCGTCCTGATCACGCTCGTGAGCTGAAACCGACGCCTCCGGCCGCTGTCGATGACCCTCGAGCGGAGATGGAAAGAAATCGGAGCCGTAGACCCGCTCTTATCGCGAGAAGAGGCGCTTGAGTCGGCCGAATAGTCCCGGACTGTCGTCCCCGTCGCTCCCATCGTCGCTCGAGGACGAGGTCGGGACCGAGTCGCGGTCGACCGACCCGGCGAGCGGCCCGGCGTCGTCGGGCAACGCGTCGTCGGTATCGGTCCCGCCGCTCTGGCTCGTCTTGAGGTCGTCCATCGAGAGGTCGACGTCGTCGATCTCGGGGGTCGACTCCCGATCCGCGCCGGATTCGGACGCGCGGACGTCCGCGCCGGTGACGGTTCCGTCTTCGACGCGGGCGGCGAGATCCTCGAGCGAGGCGTCGTCGGGGAGCGAGGACGCGGCCGCGTCGACCGTCGCGGCGTCGGTCGCGGTCGATCCCTCGTCGGACTGAGCGTCGGTCGTCTCCGTCTCGGTTTCAGCTTCGGCGGTCGTGTCGTCGGCCGTCGCGGTGGTCGTTTCCGCCGCCGACTGATCGGCGTCGTCGGCTGCCGTCTCGTCGGCTTCGGGAATCTCCTCTTCGTCGAACGCGGTCGTGACGGAATCGTTCGAGTCGCTCGTCGTGACCGCTGCGTTGTCCGACGCCGTCGAATCCAGCGACTCGAGGATGTCGTCGACGCTCTCGTCGGAGACGACGCGCTGGGGACCGCCGCCGGGTTCGGGACTGCCCGTCGAATCGGTCTCGTCGGCCGCGCCGGGGTCGTCGGTCGCGGTGGTGGTCGATTGCTCGTCGCTCATTGTGATTCTCTGTCGCTGCCGGGGACATAATCCTTCCCCCAGGGCTCGGCGGGCCGAGACGGAGGCCGACGCGGGGACGGCCTACTCGGCGATCGGCGGACGCGCTCGGACGACGTTGAGGACGGCACCGACGAGAATGATGATGCCGGCGAAGTAGAGCCAAGTGACGAACAGGAGGACGGCACCGACGGCTCCGTAGGCCTCGTACTGACCGGCGTTCGCCGCGTAGAGCTGAAAGCCGAGCTGGAGGATCGTCCAGCCGACGGCCGCGAAGAGCGCGCCCGGGAGGACCTCGCCGAGTTCGACCGGTATCGGTGGGAGGACGTAGTAGATCGGCAGGAAGACGAAGACGAGCCCGGCCAGCAGGGCAACCCAGCCGAGCAGACCGGCGAACGGCACGCTCTCGGGAACGAGACGGAGCGCCGCGCCGATCCCGATCATGAGGACGAGTGCGACCGCGCCGGCGACGATCACGGTGAGTCCGTCCCTGATCTGATCGACGAGCGTGTCTTCGGCCACCTCGTCGTAGACCTTATCGAACGCGAGGCTCAGGCCGCGAAAGACCTTGAGTGCGCCCCAGGTAGCGACGAGGAACGCGACGACGGTCGCCTCGGCGCGACCCGATTCGGTCGTTAGCGCTTCGGTGACCAGCTGCTCGCCCGACGCCGGGAGGAAGTCGCCGGCGACGGTGATCAGCCGCTGGGCCGCCTGCTCGCCGCCGAGCAGCGAGCCGACGACGAGCGCGAGCAGGACGAGCGGTATCAGCGAGACGAACGCGTAATAGGCGAAGCCGGCGGCGAGAAAGGTCAGATCGCGGTCACTCGCCGTCCGGTAGATCGCGGTGAGTGTCTCGGGAATTTCCATACGGTCCGTACGACGGTCAGGTCTAAGAACGTGTAAGTGATTCGCAGTTCCTGTGGCCGGTCCAGTCACGCCGTTTCTGTCACAACTATCACGGCTCGAGACAGTGTGTCCGACCGATGGTCACCATTCGCGACAGAAGTTCTGGCCCGCGTAGACGGAACCGTCCTCGGCGATGTAGACGCCGACGCCGGCGCGATCCCAGCGGGGCGTCTCGCCCTCCTCGAGGATCGCGTGTCGGTGATCCGTGGAGTTCATCCACTGATTGACCAGCCCGGTCGCGAGGTCCTCAGCGGTCCGATAGCGGACGACGTCGTCGCCGTCGGATCGCTGGACGCGCCGATCGACCCACGTCATGGCGATGTTCTCACCGTAGCCCTGACAGTAGCTGTCGACGTCCTCGAACCGGTCGTAGGGCCCCTCTCCGTTGGGGTTCGTGTGTGAGAAGTACTCCCGGCGGGCCATATCGTAGGTGTGAGCGCGGGCGACCGACGCGACCGTTCCGTCCCACTCGAGGGGCTCGAGGCCGTGTTCGGCCCGACGCTCGTTGATCTCGGCGTGGACGAAGTCCTCGACGGCGGGCGAGGCGACCGTCTCGACGTCGGTTTCGTAACTCGAGTTCCCGGGGTCGTCCGGGTCGGTCACGGCGGGGTTACGCTCGCCGGCCGGCGGCGGCTCGGAACTCGGAGAGACGTCGCTCTCGAGGCCGAGGCCGTCGATGAGCTGCGGTGCGAACAGTGCCGTTCCGAGCGCGAGCGAACAGACGAGGGCGACGGCGATGAGGAGACTCACGACGCCCCGAAGCAGGGCGCGGTCAGTGCTCTCTGCCGTGTCGAGCGCCGTCGCCGCGGACCACCGACCGTCCATTGAATCGAGCGTCCACCGCTCGGCACAAGACAGTCGCGGTCGCTTACACGTCGTGAGACGGCGTTTCCACTCAGTGAGAGGAGGACGAGATCGTCTATCGAGAGCCGGAGAGCGGGCGTCTCAGCCGTCCGCGGCTCCGTCGCCGAAGATCGTCTCGTGGATCCCAATGACGAGTCCGGGGACGACCGCCATGAACAGGTGCTCCTCGAGCGGGATGCCGGCGACGTCGACGCCGGTTCGGAGTTTGATGTCGAAGACGCCCACGGCGAGAGTGTATCGGTCCCAGACGTAGGCGATGGGATACAGCGCGAGGATCGTGACCGCCGCCTTCCGGAGCGCGTTCGCGCGACGGAGCAGGAGGGCGGCGACGACTCCCCAGACGATCTCCGTGACGAGGTAGGTGTAGCGACCGAAGACGCTAATATCGGGCATCGGCAGCCGATTCAACGGCCGATGCAAAAACCCCCGGGCTGGTCCTCCCTGGATAAAACGGGCAGTACGTTAAATACCTCTGCGACAGTACGTACTCCTAGAAGGATGAATATCGCTGATATCGCCACCACGGAGTTCATCGAAGTCGACGTCGGCACACGCATGGGGAAGGTCCGTTCAATGTTCGAGAACGGCAACCCCAAGGGAATCATCGTCACCGACGACGGGGAGTACGAGGGCGTCATCAGCGAGCGGGAGATCCTCCAATCCCACGTCGAGGACGACGCCAAGGTCGCGGCACTCACCAAACCGAGCCGGAGCACGCCGTCGCCCAAGGTCGACCGGCAGGAAGACGTCCGAGAGACCGCACGCGTGCTCGTCGAGAGCAACGCCAAGGTCGCGCCGGTCTTCGAGAACGGCGAGCTCTGGGGCGTCATCACCGACGACGCCATTCTCGAGGCGGTCCTGGAGAACCTCGACACGTTGACCGTCGAGGACATCTACACCGCCGATCCGGTCACGCTCACCGAGGACGACGGGATCGGCAAGGCGATCAACCTCCTGCGCGAGCACGGCATCTCTCGACTCCCGATCATGAACGAGAACGGCTACCTCTCCGGGGTCGTGACGACTCACGACATCGCCGACTTCGTCATTCGGGAGAACCACACGACGACGACCGGCGATCGGGTCGGCGACACGCAGCGCCTGCTCGACGTCCCGGTCTACGACATTATGAACAGTCCCGTCGAGACGACGACGCTCGACGCCACCGCCAAGGATGCCGTCGAAACGATGCTCGACAAGGACTACGCGGGACTGATGGTCACGCCGGCGGACGACGACCGCGTCGTCATCGGCGTCATCACCAAGACGGACGTCCTGCGCGCGCTGACGTTCACCGAGGAGGAACACATGGACGTCCAGATCACGAACATCTCGATGCTCGACACCATCACTCGGGAGTCGATCGTCCAGAGCATCGAGGACGTCTCGGACAAGTACGCCGACATGCAGGTGATGCACGCCCACGTCCGCTTCCACGAACACAACGAGAAGCTCCGTGGCACCCCGCTCGTGCAGTGTCAGATCCGCCTGCGTACCAACAAGGACCAGGTCGCCGGCACCGGTGAAGGGTACGGCGCGGAGAACTCCTTCCGGGTCGCACTCGACAAACTCGAGCGCAACGTCCTCGAACTCAAGGGCGTCACCAGCGACCAGGAGTACCGCGGCCAACTCCTGCGGAAGCTCAACCAGATCTGATCGGTCACCCGTGCTCGAGGCCATCGGACCGGGTCATCGAACCGACGGTCGCGTATTTTTGCCGCAGTGTCGAAATCGGGATCGAGTCGTCTGTGGGCGGTTCGCGTCGATGAAACGATCGATACCGGCGTGGACACGAGAGACGGTTCGGCCGCGAAACGAGGCGGGCAGTGCAGGGATTCAGCCGCGAAACGAGGCGAGCGCTGCGAGGATCGGCGCGCCGGGACGACGCGAGTCAGGCGCGGCCGGTTCCGTCTTCGCCCTCGAGCCCGGTCTCGGTAATCCGGAACTGTACCGACTCGCCGGCGGGTTTCGAGCGGTGTTTCTCCAGGGTCGCGCGTCGCTTCCCGCCGCGGAAGCGCTCGAGGCGGACGACCGTTCCGGTCCAGTGCTCTAAGGTGTTGCCGCCCAGTCCGCGGGTTCGATCGGAGTCGGGATCGGCGAAGACCTGATTCGTCAGGACGACCGCGAGATCGTATTTTCGTGCGAGCGAGAGCAGATGCGTCACCTGCCGGGTGACGCTCCGAAGCGCCTCGCCCTCGTCGCCGTCTGCCGTGCGCTCGAGGCGGTAGAAGCCGGTCGCGCTGTCAAGGACGATCAGTTCCGCGCGCTCGGCGAACTCCTCGGCGTCGCGGACGGCCTCCGCCTGTTCCTCGAAGTCCAGGACGTCCTCGATGACGATTCGCGAGGCGACGGCTTCGATGTCGTCGGTCTCCTCACCGTCTCGAGACGGCCCGTTGCCGGTTTTGGCCTCGAGCAACTGCTGGAAGCGGTCGACCGAGACGCCCTCGGTGTCGATGTAGACCGCGGTCCCGCTGTCGACGGCCGTTTCGACGGCCGCCGACAGCGCGATATTCGTCTTCCCGGCGGCCGGCGGGCCGTACAACTGCGTGACGGTCCCGCGTTCGAACCCCCCACCGAGCAACTCGTCGACCGGGCCACAACCGGTTGAAATCGGCTCGTCGGTCACGGTTTCAGTTGACAGGGAACGCGCAAAAAGGCCCCGGAACGGGCCGGAGATCGGTATCGGTATCGGACGTCCACTACTGACTCGGTTCGTGATGCAGACGAGCGGGGTGCTCGCGTAGCGGTTAAGCGTGTTCCATCCCACCCTCGCACCGCTCCGCATTCCTCGCACACGTCTATCTCCACTGACCTGTGTGCATCCCGGTCGATTCTCAGTCCAACGCGTAACGTTATGTCTTCGTGACACCCGATCCCCGGTCGGCCCGCGGTCGATACCGACCGTTCGAGTACGTTTATTCGTCGCGAGGGCGAACCCTTCGGTGTGATCGTCGTCGCAACGTCAGACTTCGAGGTGTACCACGGCGTCGTCAACGAGCTCCGCGACCGCGGAACGACGTTTACGACCGTCGAACCCGACGAGGACCTCCCCGAACGGGCCACCGTCGTCGTCACTGGAACTGACGACGCCGACGACTTCGCGGACGTGACGACGATCGTCGCCGATCCGGACGACCCCCGGCGCGCGGTCGATCAGGCGTTGGCCGCAGTTCGCGGCGACGGTGGGCGGACGATCATCGGCGTCGACCCGGGCCAGCGGCCCGGTATCGCCGTCCTGACCGGCGAGACGATCGTCGCGACCTTCCAGGTCCCGCTCGGCGACGCCGTCGACGTGATTCAGCGCGAAGCGGCCGACGCGCCGTCCCCGGTCGTCCGGATCGGCGACGGCTCCCGCCTCGAGAGCGCGAAACTGGTCAACGAGCTCGATGCGCTTAAAGTCGAACTCGTCGACGAGACCGGAACGACTCCTTATCTCGGCACGGGGGCCCGAGGGATGGGCGACGTCCTCGCCGCGGTCAACATCGCTCGGCTCGAGGGGGAGGTGGTCGACGCCCGCGAGATCGAGCCGACGGAGGGCGAGATTCAGGTCATCAAGGACCGCTCGCGCGAAGCGAGCGAGCACAACCGAGCGATCGACGAGGTGCTGGCCCGTCGGGTCGCTGCCGGCGAGTTGACCATCGACGAGGCCCTGACGGAGCATCGGGACGAATCCGGCGACGAGAAGGGGAAGCGGGAGGAGTAGGACAGTCGGTCAGACGGTCGAATTCAGCCGATCGCGTAACCGGTACTCATTTGACGGTCACGCTCTTCGCGAGGTTTCTGGGTTTGTCGATCGAACGGCCCAGTTGATTCGCAGTCCAGTACGCGAGCAGTTGTAACTGTACGTTCGCCAGAATCGGTGTGAACTGCCACGCCGTCTGGGGAATTCGCAAGATGTGATCGGCGTAATTCTCGACTACATCCGGCGAATCCGTCACCGCGATCACGGGCGCTTCGCGAGCTTCGACTTCCTTCATGTTCCCGATCATCTCCTCGGCGTTCGATTCACCGGTGACTATCGCGATCACTGGTGTCCGTTCGGTCACCAGTGCCAGTGGCCCGTGTTTCAACTCGCCGCCGGGGAAGCCCTCGGCGTGTTTGTAGGTAATCTCCTTCATCTTCAACGCGCCCTCGAGCGCCACCGGTGCGCTGTATCCGCGGCCGATGACGAAATACGCGTCCGAGTTCGCGTAGACGTCGGCGATCTCTGTCGCACGGGACTGGTCCAGAATCGACTGAATCTGGTCGGGCAACGCTCGAAGTCCTTCGACGAACTCGCGAGAACACTCGTCAGTCAGGGTACTCGAGAGCATCGCCAGCGCGACCTGCTGGGAGGCGAAGGTCTTCGTTGCAGCGACGCTGATCTCCGGGCCGGCGCGAATGTACATGACGTGATCGGTCTCGCGCGACGCCGAGCTACCGACTACGTTCGTCACCGCTAACGTCTCGGCACCCCTCCGATTCGCATCCCGAAGTGCACCGAGCGTATCGGCCGTCTCGCCGCTTTGGGTGACGCCGATGACGAGCGTATCTCCGTCGATCGGTACCGCGCCCGCATCGTATTCGCTCGCATAGAAGGCCGTGGCCGGAATGCCACCCGCGCGAAACAGCCGAGCAGCGTACAGTGAGGCGTGGTAAGACGTCCCGCAGGACACGAGGTGGATGCGTTTCGGTCGATCGATTCCGTCGAGTTCGTCGATCGACACGGTTCCGGCCATTTCGTCGGTCCGTCCGCGGATACAGTTGCGAATCGCTCGTGGCTGCTCGTTGATCTCCTTGAGCATGTAGTGATCGTAACCGCTCTTGCCGGCCTCTTCCGGGTCCCACTCTACCGTTTTGACGGGCATGTCAACGACCGTGCCTCGCTTGTCGGAGATCTCGACGCCCGCTGGACTGAGCTTCGCGAACTGATCGTCTTGCAGATAGACGACCTGATCGGTGTACTCGAGAAACGCCGGGACGTCGCTCGCCAAGTGATAGCCGTCGTCGCCGATTCCGAGGACGAGCGGCGACTGGTTTCGCGTCGCGTAAACCGCTTCGGACCCGGAGAATACCGCTGCGACGGCGAAACTTCCGTTCAACCGATCGATCGCGCGTCGGAATGCCGTCTCGATGTCTGCTCCCTGCTCGAGCGACGTTTCGATCAGGTGTGGAATGACTTCGGTGTCAGTTTCGCTGTCGAACTCGTGGCCTGCGGCTTCGAGTTCGTCGCGGAGTACTCGGTAGTTTTCGATGATTCCGTTGTGAACGACTGCGACGGAACCGTCGCAGTCGGTATGTGGATGGGCATTCTCGTCCGAGGGCGGGCCGTGCGTACTCCACCGAGTGTGCCCGATTCCGGCGTATCCGTCGATCGGTCCGTTCGGAACCATCTCTTCGAGTTCCGACAGTTCCCCGTTTCGCTTGTACACCGAGACCGACGCGTTCGCGATCGCCACTCCCGCCGAGTCGTATCCCCGGTACTCGAGGTCGGAGAGCCCATCCATCAACACGTTGAGGATATCTCTATTCGAGTGGTGGTCCGTCCGAGTCGGGGTGTATCCGATGATACCACACATTAGGACCGCACCTCCGTGCCCTCAGTGAGCGTTCCGCGAACGGTCGTTCCCGGATGCACGTCCACGTCAGGGCCGACGATCGAACCGGGGACGTACGTGACTCCGCCCCTATCGCTGGCTCGATCCGCCAGCAGCGCGCCGAGCGATTCGTCCTCGAAGATTCGGTCCTCGACGCGAACGTCCCCGGGGCCACCGCCGATGATCGATCCCGCCCCGATCGTCACGCCGACGCCGGTAACGCACTCGAGCGCCGTCGCGTTGGCTTCGATGCGCGTGTCGGCGTCGATGACGCTTTCTTCGACGACCGCGTTCGAGCCGACGGTCGCGTTCTCGCCGAGACACACGTACGGTCCGACGACGGAACCCGGTCCGACGACGCAGTCCTGATCGACGACGACCGGTTCGCGAATCACCGCCGACTCGTGAACGGTCGTCCCGTGGCGACTGTCAGGCGGTCGACTGCCATCGACGACTCCTGCGTCGAACAACTCGAACGAGACGTCGAGCAGGTCCCAGGGATAGGTAGCATCTACCCAGAGCCCCTCGGAAACCACGCCGCGGACGATTTCTTCCGAGTCGATGAGTGTTGACAGGTCGTCTACCAAGTGATGTTCGCCGGTGCTCGGCTCTGCCGTTCGAACTGCATCGAACACTGCCGGCTCGAGAACGTAGACGCCGGCGTTGAGAAAGTAGTCGCGGTCATCGCGGGGATTTTCGACGATGCTCGTTACGCGTCCGTTGTCAACGATGACGCCGCCGTACTCTTCGATATTTGGGCGCTGCAGTAACCCGAGGGTCGCAGCGGAGTCATTTTCGTGTCCTGCTATCGTCTCCCGAATGATTCGGCTATCGACGATCTGGTCTCCGTTGATAACGAGACAGCCGCCGTCTACAGCGGATTCAGCGGCAAGTAGGGCGTGACCGGTTCCGAGTTGTTTCTCCTGAGTGACATACGTGAGCGGGACGTTTCGGTACGTCGATCCGAAGTACGACTGGACGCGATTACACCTGTATCCGACGACGACGACTATTTCCGAGAGTCCGGCATCAACGAGCTGATCGAAGACGTGTTCGAGAATCGGTTTCGTCGCCGCGGGGAGCATCGGCTTTGGTCGGTTCCGAGTGAGCGGCCGCAGTCGATTTCCTTCACCAGCAGCTAGTACAATAGCCGTCTTCACATCCATATTCACTCCGCTTACGCCCGCTTGTTTTGAACCTCTGAAAGTATTGTCGGCGAAATATACAATATGTCTCGTATATTCGGGGCAACATTATGGAAATTCGGTAAATAGTTTCTTATCGTACGACAGAACCGTGACGCCGTTTCGTCGCCGCGTCGAACGAACGAGGATGAACCGCTCGGTGAAGTCTCGCCGCTTCTCGGGTCAGTAGCCGTCTTCGCGGTCGGACGGCTGCTATCCATCAGAAGAACAATTGTTCACACGCGCCGCTCCGATCGTTTCGCTCCTATCAATACAGGATTTGAACTGATCGTCCGATATCAGGTTCTAATGGCGATTCAGATCCCGAGCGAGTGAAGTTACACTCGGCGGACAGTACACAGTCTCGCTCCGGTTCGATTCGGCGTTATCGCTCGAGAGCTCGAGTTCGTTCGCCCGGTCTCAGGGGTCCCCGTTCGACTCGTCTACGTCGGCCCAGAGATGGACGGCATACGCTGCGTTCTCCATTGACGGGTCCTCCGGAACGTCACCACCGAGATAGACTAGCCACAAAAAGCGGACGTTCTCGCCGCCGATCGTCGGTTCGATACCGTGTTCCTGCCGCCACGTTTCTCCCGAATCGAGTCGCGTTTCAAACCGGTCAATCTCCTGTTGGTCGGTGATGACGAGGTCGTCACCGTCCGACTCGACGGCCTGTTCGACGACGACAGTCGTGTAATTCACCGTCTCGTGTTCGTTGTTCTCGATCCCGACGACCAGTTCTTGACGTTCGCCGCGTTCGAATTCGGTCGGGTACTCCCCGGCGACCAGTTCACCGTCCCCGTCCTCGCTCAAGAGATACACCTCAGAGAACTGCTCTCCGCCGGAAGGAGTGGTCGCCGCATAGCCGACACCGCCGACAGCGAGCAAGATCGACGCAACGAGTAGCACGGTAATTACCGTCTCGCCTCGATCGGTCGGGCCGACCAGTGTGGATCGGACCGACGTCAACCAGCCTCGGACGGGTACTCGGAACCGCTCCTCCTCGGAAAGTCGCAGCCGTCGGGCGGTGGCCGTGATCGTCAGTAGCAGCGTGATGGCCGTCGTCGCGGCCAGTAGCGATACCGGCCCGATTCCCCACGGCGTGTAGTTCAGGAGGAGTGCGGAACCGGGAACGATAGCGACGCTCAGACCGAACGAGAGAACGATCCGTTCGAAACCGTCGATCTCCGTCTGCCACGGGGAGTTCGATACCGAGGCGGTTCGATCATCGGGTACCGACGGTCCCGCGCCAGCAGCAGACCGATCGGCCTCGGGGAAGAGAGTCGCGACGAGAACGTACCCCGGGACGAAGAAAACGAACAGGAATCCCAGGGGAACGTCGAGCGACGTTTCGCGAAAGATCGGTGCGAAGACAGCGATATTTACGAGTAACGTCACGGCGAGTATTCCGACGAGATCTATCGGAACTCTGTCGAGCCGACGGGGGCGGGACGGTCGATCGGCGGTCATCAATTGCCGACCACGTCGTCGGCCCGTAAAATTGGCCGGCCGACAGTCACGGGCTCTGTCGTATCTGCGCCGGATTTCGATCCGTCGTGGCGTCCGTTCGGGGACGTTCGAATCGATGGAAGTCGGATCGCGAGGCGGAGTTCGCCGGAACGACTCGACGGCGAGGTGACCGGTCTGCGTACCGTCCCCATTCCAGTACAGGGTCTGACTTTGCGATCACCAACAACAAGATATTGAGAGAGACTGTCTCGTCGCGGACCTCGTGACGAGGGGAATAATATCGTCATACCGCTCTGTTACGACCACTGGTTTCAAACATCCGTTCGGCATAGCACGAGAATATGCGTCTCACGTGCGATCGGGGTCGATTACTGCTCTTCGACGAGTGTCTACCGGCAGCGATCTCAGCTGCGTCCTCGAGTCGCGTCGATCCGGACTCCGTCCGTTCCAAGACCGCTGAGCGCCGGCGACCTCATCGCCCCGCTTCCGGTCACGACGTTGATAGCGTCGTTCGCCCGCGGTGGTTCGGTCGGAGAGGTGGTGGATTCGCCGCCCTCATCGAGACGAAACCGGCAGACGCTCTCGTGAATCAGCGCCCTCACCGGGGGCGAGATCGACGCGACCGCCGATTCATATCGAGCAACGCATGAGCGCGAATAATTTCGACGGAGACGATCTCTCGCGGGACACCGACGGCATCGCGGTTCAGGTCGACGAGGCGGATCGGTCCGAACTCACGGAACGGGTCACTCTGTTGACCAAAGAGAACGAGCGGCTTCGTGAAGAGAACGAGCGACTTCGAGGCGGAAACACTCCGAACGGGTCCCCATATCGACGAATGGGGCTCTGTCTGGCTCTCCTCGGCGCGCTGTCAGGTCTGGCTGCGATCGTATTTCGCGATTCACAGGGAGTGCTGTTTGCCATCGGAGCTACCGGGCTGTTCGGTGGTCTGTTGACGTATTACCTCTCATACGGCCGGTTCCTCGATGCAGCGGTCTGCGAGGGGATTTACACTGCCGTCGCAACCAACGGTGCGACCATTGCCGACGAGTTGAGCCTCAGAGACGAGCATATTTACGTCCCCGACGGCCGCGACGGAGCTCGGCTCTTCGTTCCCGAACGATCGGAGTATGACGTTCCCGACACGCTCGACGGATCGATCTGTGGAGACGACAGTCGACAGGAAGGAGTGATCCTCGAGTCGACCGGTGCAGGTCTCCTTCGGGAGTTCGACCGGACGTTGTCCGATGATCTCCCCGACGCACCGCCCGAACTCGCCGTCTCCCTCGCGGACGCCCTCGTCGAGCAGTTCGAACTCGCCGAGCGCGTCGATCCCAGCGTCGATTACGCGGACGGACGCGGGAGCGCCACGATCGCGATATCGGGGAGCGCACTCGGCGACGTCGATCGGTTCGATCATCCGATTGCATCGTTCCTCGCAGTCGGGTTCGCCGCCGGTCTCGAGCGACCGGTTTCACTCGAGGTCACGCCGGGGGACGATCGGACCGAGTGGGTCGTGAACTGCCAGTGGAACGCGTCTGACGATGATACCGATCCGTAACTGTCTCTCCGAGTAACGAGTTCGAATCCGCTCGCGAGCGGAGACTAACTCCACACGCGGCGATCACCCGTCTCCCCGTCCCGATCCCACGACCGAACTCGCTCACGGTGTCCACCCGTCGACGAGGCGAGACGCGACGGAGCGGGCACTCGAGATCGGTTCAGCGGCGGGAGCCGTCGGAGTTTCGCGCAGTGTACCAGTTGCGGTCCGAGGTCTCACCACGCCACGAGACCGGTGGATACCGTGACGGAAATCCGTCTGGCAATGACGAGTGCGAACCCGACCAATCCGAGCGCAATGAGCCACCGTACCCGCTTGCGCCACGCCGGAGTCGCGACGGCGGGCGCAGTCAGTTCCGTCACCACGAGAAAACCGATGAGAGAGACGATGAAGAACGACTCGTAGGAGAACACGCTCAGCACCGATAATGCGAGTATCGTCACGACCATCCAGGCGACTTGTCCGCGAACGAACCACAGCCGACGTTCGGTAGTCATTGACAGTACTCTGTGCGCAGCGAGGACCTAAAACCGTCGTATCGTTGACGGTTGCTTTCGGTCCGGTCGACGGCGGTAAGTCGCAGTTATCGAGGATTACCACAAAATAACGAACTATGCGCTATTTCCGACGGATATCTCGAATTCTGTCGGTCGATTCCACGGCGAGTATGACACTCACACACCGGAGATATAGCAATTGGTAATACTGGGGTGAGAAAAGCTCATATCCGCCAGAGAGGGGATG